>NZ_AYWR01000015.1:0-227110 GCF_000502935.1 Mesorhizobium sp. LNHC221B00
CGGCTTAATCCTGTCCGGCCCGAGGGGCGCACTCCAGTATCCGGTTCAAAGTGTTACCTATCTATCGGCTGGACACCGGCAGGGCGATGAGGGGCGGCGCCGACCTCCGATGGTCCGGCTCAAGCAGGCTGAGTGCCGTTTCGAACGAAACCGCGTCGTACCTACTCCGCCGCCTCATACCCAGCGATACCCTTGATCTCGAGGAAATCCTCGAGCCCGTATTCGGCGTATTCGCGGCCGTTGCCCGACTGCTTATAGCCGCCGAAGGGCAGTCCGGCGTCCCAGGTCGGGTAGTTGATGTAGACGTTGCCGGAGCGCATGCGCGCCGCCACGTCGCGCGCTTTCTGGATGTCCTTGGCCTGGATGTAGGAGGCAAGGCCGTAGACCGTGTCGTTGGCCTGCTCGACCGCCTGCTCGACCGTGTCGTAGGGCATGATCGCCAGCACCGGCCCGAAGATCTCTTCGCGCGCGATGCGCATGTCGTGGGTGACGTCGGCGAACACGGTCGGCCTGACAAAGTAGCCGCGGTTGAGTTCGGCCGGGCGGCCGGGGCCGCCGGCGACCAGCGTCGCACCCTCGTCGATGCCGGCCTGGATCAGGTCCTGGATCTTGTCGAACTGCACCTGGCTGACGACAGGGCCAAGCTTGGTGCCGGTGGCGTCTGCCGGGCCGACGGTGAACTTTTCCGCCGCCGCCTTGGCGTAGGAAGCCGCCTCGTCATGACGGTCGCGCGGCACGAACATGCGCGTCGGCGCGTTGCAGGACTGGCCGCTGTTGCCGAAGCAGCCTGCGACGCCCTTGCTGACGGCGGTGGCGAGGTCGACGTCCGGAAACAGGATGTTGGCCGACTTGCCGCCAAGCTCCTGATGCACGCGCTTGACCGTGTCGGCGGCGGCCTTGGCGACCAGGATGCCGGCCCGGGTCGAGCCGGTGAACGACATCATGTCGATGTCGGGATGGCTGGACAGCGCCTGGCCGACGCCTGGGCCGTCGCCGTTGACAAGGTTGAACACGCCCTTCGGCACGCCGGCCTCGTCGAGGATCTCGGCGAAGATGATGGCATCGATCGGCGCGATCTCCGATGGCTTCAGCACCATGGTGCAGCCGGCGGCGAGCGCCGGGCCCACCTTGCAGGTGATCTGGTTCAGCGGCCAGTTCCACGGCGTGATCAGGCCGACGACGCCGATCGGCTCCTTGACGATCAGCGAGGAACCCTTGACGTGGCGAAACTCGAACGATTTCAGCACTTCCGCCATCTTCGTCAGATGCGCGAGGCCGACGCCCACCTGGCTGTCGAGCGCGAACTGGCGCGGCGCGCCCATCTCGCGCGACACGGCGAGCGCCAGGTCGGAACTGCGCTTCTTGTAGACCGCGATGACGCGGTTCAGGATGTCGAGGCGCTCTTCCACCGAGGTGAAGCCGAACGTGTTGAAGGCGCGCTTCGCAGCGGCCACCGCCTTGTCGACATCGGCCCTGGAGCCGAGCGAGATCTGCGCGAAGGCATCCTCGGTCGACGGATCGATGACATCGAGCGTGTTGGGCACAACAGGATCGACCCACGCGCCATCGATATAGAACTGCAGATTGTGTGACATGGTTTCTCCTGGGGGCGCGTCGCGTGGCCGTTTCGGCCGTGATATATGGCTAGAAATAACGATGCGCAAACGCCGCTGTCAAACGCAACCCCCGAAGTGGTTGAGCCAGCACGCCAGTGATTGAGCCAGACGCGTTGGCCCAGCGAACCCAGCCGTTTTCGATGACATGGATGAACTACAGCAGCGTGTGTCCTGCCTCAACCAGACGCTGTCTCGCCGCATCCCGGTCCGCCGCTTTCACCAGCAGATGATCGCCGTCGAAGGTGGACACCAAGAAGATGCCCAGCCCGTTTTCCGACAGCGGCTGGATGACCGACAACACGATGCCGGTTTCGTCGAAAGCAAACGGCCCCTGCAATTTGAAGGCGACCCAGTCGCCGTCGTGCTTGACCGTGCCTGGAACGCGATCCTGCAGGCACGTGATCGAGAGCTCGTCATCGGTCCTGGTGATGCTGACGAAGCCCGGCCCGTCCGCCCAGCCGGGAATGCTGTCGCTCGCCCCGAGCCGTGAAATCGCGTACAGCCCTGGAAGTTGCTTCAATTTGATCCTGGCAGCCATCGTCGTATCCATTCCTCCGCTTGCCCGCTATCGTGTCAATTTCTTGCTCATATAGACCGTCAAGCCGCCCATGAACGGCTCCTCCCTGTCGATCGTATAATCGTGCCATTTATACAGCGACACATTGGCCTCGAAAGCGCCGTTGGTCAGCAGGCGCAACTCCCGATGGCCTGCTTCGATCGCCTTCCGCTCGGCCCGTTCCAGCAGCAGCCGCCCGATCCCCCTGCCCTGCGCCTCCGGCGCGACGCAGACATTCTCGATCCACAAATGGTCGTCGGCAAGCATGGTCTCGATCATCCCGACAATGCGGCCCTCTTCGATGGCCAAATCGAACGGATGCTCGGCAACAGCCTTCTCATAGTCGGCGCGCATCGGCAGCGGCTCGCGGCCGATCACCGGCACCCATTTGCCATAGGCTGATCGAACGATATCCCGGATCGCAGCGGCGTCGGCGGGTTCGGCCGGCCGGAACCGGATGGAAGAATTGATGGTCATGACAGGGCTCCAGACATGGAAAACCCCGCCGGCGGGTGTCGCGGGCGGGGCTGGAAACGAACGAACCGGATCTATCCTGCCGGGTCTTGTCGTCGCGCAATCAGCCTGCCGCTTCGCGCTGAATTGCGGCGGCGTCGTTGGATGCTGGCGGGGGCGGAAATGAGCATGGCGCCAAGCTGGCGCAAGTGGCGCGGCGCTGTCAAGCCAGGGCCAACTTGTCGGGAAACATCAAGGCGCTCTCCTCGGCCTGCGGGGCCCTTATCCCCGTGGTGACGGAACGCTGGCTCCGGTATCGACGCCAGGGCAATTCCAGGAACAGTGTGAAACGGTTTCCCTTGGGAATTGCGCTAAAGCTGGACCCCTCCCGGGTCCGTCCTATCTGATCCCTATCCTCTCCACGACAAAAGGGAGCGACCGCCCGTGACAGATATCGACCTTGCCGACACCTATCGTGGCTACATCGCCTGCCTCAATGCCCAGGACTGGCAGGACCTCGAACGCTTCGTGCACGGCGAGGTGCACTACAATGGCGACCGGGTCGGGCTGACAGGATACCGTGACATGCTGGAACGTGATTTCCGGGAAATTCCGGACCTTTATTTCGACATCCAACTGCTGATCTCCGATACGCCTTTCATAGCCAGCCGGCTGCAATTCAACTGCACGCCGAAGGGAAGTTTTCTCGGCCTCCCCGTCAATGGCCGGAAAGTCTCTTTCAGCGAGAACGTCTTCTACGAGTTTCTCGATGGCAAGATCAGGCATGTCTGGTCGGTCATCGACAAAGCGGCCATCGAAGCGCAGTTGTAGGCGTCTTCGCTCCTTGAACGGAACGATTTCGGCGCGGAGTCGGCAATCGTTCGTCAGAATCGATCATTCTAACGAAAATAATTCGTTGGAAAGATCGTTTTAGGAATGGCATTCTCCTGAGGCACTCGCCTGGAGAATTGCATTGTCTTCCACCGCCCGCGCTACGAACGATATTCCGAAAAGCACGATTTCCGCCGATCTGGCGGCAAGTCGGAAGCGCCTCGATTCGGCGTGGAACGGCATCATCCCCGGCATCGTCCTGGTGGCGATGATCACCGCCGTCGCCTTTTCGGCCCGCAATGTCTCCGGCTTCGCCCTGTTCAGCCCGATGATTCTCGCCGTCGTCGCCGGCATGGTCTATTCCAATGTGCTCGGCACGCCCGCCCATGCCAAGGCCGGCATCGCCTTCTCGCAAAAACGCCTGTTGCGCTTCGCCATCGTGCTGCTCGGCTTCCAGCTGACGCTCGGCCAGGTCGTCTCGATCGGCGCCGGCGGCGTCGGCATCGTGGCGCTGACCCTAGGCGCCACCTTCGTCTTCACCATCACGCTCGGCCGCCTGATCGGCGTCGACGCCAAGCTGGCGCAGCTGATCGCCGCCGGCACCTCGATCTGCGGCGCCTCGGCCATCGTCGCCACCAACATCGTCACCGATGCGCATGACGAGGACGTCACCTACGCCGTCGCCTCGATCACGCTGTTCGGCACCGTGGCTATGCTCGGCTTTCCGCTGCTGGCTCCCGTGCTCGGCCTCGACCAGCACGCTTTCGGCCTGTGGGCAGGGGCCTCGATCCATGAGGTGGCGCAGGTCATCGGCGCCGGCTTCCAGAACGGCACCCAGTCCGGCGAGATCGCCACCGTCGCCAAGCTGACCCGCGTCGCCATGCTGGCGCCGATGGTCATCGCGCTCGGCCTGATGGCCCGCCGCGGCAGCCGCGATCAATCAAGCGACCAATCCGGGACGCGGCCGCCCATGCCGTGGTTCGTCGCCGCCTTCGTCGCCGTCGTGGCGCTGAACAGCCTTGTCGCGATCCCCGCCGAAGTGAAGACGGCGATGGCGCTCGCCACCACCATCATGCTGACCATGGGCCTGGCAGCCATGGGCCTGCAGGCCGACATTTCGCAGCTGCGCTCGCGCGGCCTGCGCCCGCTGGCCCTCGCCTTCTCGGCCTTCCTGTTCATCGGCGGCTTCAGCCTGACGCTGGTGAAGTTTGTAGGCTGATTAGTCCTCGAACGAACTCGCCGCGACATAGATCGCGGCCAGCGCCTCGATGCCGGACTGGTCGGCCTTGTCGAAGCGGCCGGGCAGCGGGCTGTCGAGATCGAGCACACCGAAGACGCCGTTGTCGTCTTCCAGGAGCACGACCAGTTCCGAGCGCGAATCGGCGTCGCAGGCGATGTGGCCGGGGAAATCGTGGACGTCCTTGATCAGCATCGAGGTGCCGAGTTCGACCGCGGTTCCGCACACGCCCTTGCCGACGGCGATGCGCACGCAGGCCGGCTTGCCCTGGAACGGGCCCAGCACCATCTCCTCGTCCGACGCCAGGAAATAGAAGCCGGCCCAATTGAGGTCGGGCACCATCTGGAAGATCAGCGCCGAGGTGTTGGCGGCATTGGCGATCGAGTCGCCCTCGCCGTCGAGCAGCGCCTTCAGTTGCGTGGCAACGTCGCGGTAGAACGCGGCCTTGTCCGAGGTGTCGATGGCCTTGGCGGCAAACATGGCTTGTCTCCGAACTGAGAATCGCGGTTCCGTTTCCGGCAAGCTGCACCAAACGACCACCGGGCCATATTAGCGTGAATTCCAGCCCCCGCGAAAGCCGCAAGATCAGGATCGCCGCCGCAATTATCGCGGACGTGTGGCTCGATCTTGCCGCCGGGCTGCATGAAGGCGCTGGTGCTGCGGTTGAGTGGGAAGTAGCAGCTTCAATACGAGCGTCCTTCTCCCCGTTCACGAGGAGAAGATGGCGGCAGCCAGATGAGGGGCAACGCGACGCTCGCAACAGGCCCGTTACCGCAGCGAAGGACTGGATATGGAAAGGTCGCATTCTCCTTGTGGAGCGTTGGCGCCGCCCCTCACCTGCCTGCCGGCATCCTCTCCCCGTATAGTGACGGGGAGAGGGACGACGTTGTCGCCGCTTTCGCCAATCATTGGCGTCGCAGGTCGTCTGAAACCTAGAAGCCGCCGCCCGCCGGTGCTGCATCCTTCGGCGGAACGTCGCTGATCATCGCTTCGGCGGTGATCAGCAGGGCCGCGATCGAGCCGGCGTCCTGCAGTGCGGTGCGTACGACCTTCGCCGGGTCGACGATACCGGCCTTGATCATGTCGACATAGGTCTCGTTCTGGGCGTCGAAGCCCTGATTGTGGTCCTTGCTGTCGGCGAGCTTGCCGACCACGATCGAGCCTTCGACGCCGGAATTCTCGGCGATCTGGCGGATCGGCGCTTCGAGCGCCCGCAGAACGATCGAGATGCCGGCGGTGACATCGGCATTGGCGCCGTTCAGGCCTGATAGCGCAGATTTGGCGCGCAGCAGGGCCACGCCGCCGCCGGGCACGATGCCTTCCTCGACCGCCGCGCGCGTTGCGTTCAGGGCGTCGTCGATGCGATCCTTCTTTTCCTTCACTTCCGACTCGGTGACGCCGCCGACGCGGATGACGGCAACGCCGCCTGACAGCTTGGCCAGCCGTTCCTGCAGCTTTTCCTTGTCGTAGTCGGACGTCGTCTCCTCGATCTGGCCCTTGATCTGGGCAACGCGCGCCTGGATGGTCGCCTTGGTGCCGGCGCCGTCGACGATCGTGGTGGTGTCCTTCTCGATCAGCACGCGCTTGGCGCGGCCGAGCATCTCGATGGTGACGTTTTCGAGCTTGATGCCAAGATCCTCGGAGATCATCTGGCCTGCCGTCAGTACCGCGATGTCTTCCAGCATCGCCTTGCGACGATCGCCGAAGCCCGGCGCCTTGACCGCCGCGACCTTGAGGCCGCCGCGCAGCTTGTTGACGACCAGCGTGGCCAGCGCCTCGCCTTCGACGTCCTCGGAGATGATAAGCAACGGCCGGCCGCTCTGCACCACGGCTTCGAGGATCGGCAGCATCGCCTGCAGATTGCCGAGCTTCTTTTCGTGGATGAGCACATAGGGCTCTTCCAGCTCGACACGCATCTTGTCGGCATTGGTGACGAAATAGGGTGAGAGATAGCCGCGATCGAACTGCATGCCCTCGACGACGTCGAGCTCGGTTTCGGCGGTCTTGGCTTCCTCGACGGTGATGACGCCGTCATTGCCGACCTTGTCCATCGCCTTGGCGATCATGGCGCCGACGCTGGCATCGCCATTGGCGGCGATGGTGCCGACCTGGGCGATCTCGGCCGACGACTTGACCTTCTTGGCCTTCGCCTTGATTTCCACGACGACAGCGGCGACGGCCTGGTCGATGCCGCGCTTCAGGTCCATCGGGTTCATGCCGGCGGCGACCAGCTTGGCCCCTTCGCGCAGGATCGAGGCGGCCAGCACCGTGGCGGTGGTGGTGCCGTCGCCGGCGAGGTCATTGGTCTTCGAGGCCACTTCGCGCACCATCTGCGCGCCCATGTTCTCGAACTTGTCGGCAAGCTCGATTTCCTTGGCAACGGTGACGCCGTCCTTGGTGATGCGCGGCGCGCCATAGGCCTTGTCGATGACGACATTGCGGCCCTTGGGACCGAGAGTCACCTTGACGGCGTTGTTGAGGAGCTCGACGCCGCGCAGCATGCGGTCGCGCGCGTCGGTGGCGAATTTGATTTCCTTGGCAGACATTTTTTCAATCCCGTTCGTGTGAGTGGACCCGTTCGCCACCGAGCCGCTGAGGCTCGGTGTTTGCCGGGTCAGGCGGCCTTCTTGGCCCCAGGCTTGTCGGTGACGGCCGTCTCGCTCTTGTCGATGACGCCAGTCTCGCTCTTGTCGATGACGCCAGTCTCGCTCTTGTCGATGACGCCCATGATGTCGGCTTCCTTCATGATCAGAAGATCCTCGCCGTCTATCTTGACCTCGGTGCCCGACCATTTGCCGAACAGGATGAGGTCGCCGGCCTTGACGTCGAGCGGCACCAGCGCGCCGTTTTCGTCGCGTGCGCCGGGGCCGACGGCGACAACTTCGCCTTCCTGCGGCTTTTCCTTGGCAGTGTCGGGGATGATGATGCCGCCCTTGGATTTGATGTCGCCTTCGGCGCGCCGGATGACGACGCGATCGTGGAGTGGCCGAAACTTCATGAGAACTTCTTTCTGGGGCCGGCTTAGGCGGCCGCACCCATCCTATAGGCGCTTTGGCACTCGATAGATAGGAGTGCCAAAATTATTCGCGACCAAAATTAAATATTGAAAAGTATTATTTCGGCACCCGGTTTCGTGGTACCGAAAACCGGTCAAATAACTCAAAAAATTGAATTTTGCCGGTCGAGTGCCTATTTATCGGACAAGTTCACTTTCACGATTTCAGGGCACAAGGAGATTTCCACAATGGCCGACGGCAATCAGACGATCATGGAAAAAGCTGAAGCCCGCTTTGTCGACAAGCAGAAGAAGACGGCGGAGCGCAACAAGGCCACCGCCGAGTACATGTCCGAGGCAAGGGCCAGGGAGATCAAGACGGCAAGGCTGAGGCAATTGCGCCTGGCCAAGGAAGAGGCCGACCGCGTCGCGGAAGCCCTGAACCCGACGCCGAAGAAGAAGCGGGCTGTGAAGAAAGCCTAAGCAATTCCAGGAAAAGTGCGAAGCGCTTTCCCTTGGGAATGGCGCCAAAACAAAGGAGGCAAGAACATGAGCCTGACCTTTCCCAACCGCAGCCGCAGCTATGACGAAGCCGGCAAGCGGATCCGCTTCGTCGGCCATGACGGCATGTTCCAGATTTCCTTTTCCGTCGCCGCCGACGCGATGACCAAGATCCAGCCGCGAACCAGCGCCACCGAAGCCGGCTACCTCGCCACCTTCGACATCGAAAGCAGCGTCATTCGCGATGTGGCGTCGAAGGCCTACGATCGCACACGCAAGAGCATGTATGTGTTGACATCGGACGATTTCGGCTGAGACCTGCTTCCGAATGCGGTGATCCGGATCAGGGCTTGCGTTCTGCTCCCCGCATTGCAGTTGCACTGACGGCCAAAGCATGTCGCCCAAAAGTACCTGGGGTTTGGGGAAACGACATGAAAACAAAGACCTAAAGCAATTCGCATGAATCCGCTTCAGCACGACGCGATTTAGGAATCAGCTCTTTCGTTCCGCCCTCTCCCGGCGTTTGACGTCGCGGACATTCATCTGCACCACCATGTCCTCGGCATCCCGCGGGCTCATGCCCACCATCACTCTTTGCCGTACCACGGCGGGCTGGCCGGTGAAGACATCAATGATGGTCCAGCTCTGGGGAAGCTCCATTCGCAGTGCGTAGCGATTTGCCATCTGGCGTCCCGTCTTTCGGCCCGGCCGCTCTGTCGAGCCTCAACCCTTGATCAAGAAAAACACGGCAGCCAGGATTGTTACCGTCCAGGCGATGACCGACAGCTTCAACGCCATGCCGCCATGCGTGACCAGGACCTCGCGCAGTCGCGGCACGATACCCGCCGGCCGGGCTCGCACCGCCGCCCCGGCGGCGGGCGCCTTGACGCCCTGTTTCCCAAAGACCGGCAGCAGCGATGGTTCACGCACGAAGATGGCCTCGAATGTCAGGGAAAAATCGGCAGCAAGGATGCTCGCGTGACTTCCATAGCACTCTTTTCGCCGGCGCCCGCATGCCAAATCAAGAATAGGCGCCACGGACCCAATGGGACGATGGTGCCAGCCGGAACCGTTCCACATCTTCAACGCCGAACCCGGCGGGAAAGGCCGCAGCGCCGCGGCTTGATCCGCGGCGGCGCTTGCCCCTGCCCAACCATTTTTCCCTCTTGAACGCTCACCCAATCTGGCCTAGCCTTGGCTTGAGAAAAGGTTTTTCCAAACATTTCCGATCAAGCTCGGCCATCGACCGGGCTCTGTTTCGACTTGTAAGAGAAAACCTTTTCTCAAGCTAAGGATTTTCGGCGCGATGCCATCGGACGATCAGCCTGTTCCGGTCTTTCCCAAGCCCGTCACCTTGCGTGACGTGGCTGCGCAGGCCGGCGTCAGCGTCGCCACCGCCTCGAAGGCGCTCAACGACCAGGGGCGCATGACCGCCGAGACCCGCGAGCGTATCCGCGAGACGGCGCGCAGCCTCGGCTTCCGCCCCAATAGCCTGGCGCAGAGCCTGCTACGGCGCCGCAGCTTCACCGTTGGCCTGCTCACCAACGATACTTATGGCCGCTTCTCGCTGCCGCTGATGTCGGGCATTTCGGACGCGCTGGTCGACAAGGGTGTCTCGGTGTTCCTGTGCAATGTCGAGGAGGATCCGCGGCTCGGCCAGATGCATGTGGACGCCATGCTCGACAAGCGCGTCGACGGCATCATCGCCACCGGCAAGCGCATCGACCGCCATCTGCCGATCGACCTCTCCAACCTGCGCGTGCCGGTGATCTATGCCTTCACCCAGCCCGATCCGGACGCCGTCGCCTTCGTCTCCGACGACGCCGGCGGCGCGCGGCTGGCCGTCGAGCATTTCTGCCGGCTCGGCCGCCGACGCATCGTCCATGTCAGCGGACCGGCGAGCTTTGCCGTGGTCCACGCCCGCGCCCAGGCCTATCGCGACGTGCTCGCCGAAAACGGCCTGCCGGTCACCGAACCGCTGCTCGGCTCCTGGTCGGAAGCCTGGGGGCACCAGGCGGTGGCGCAGCTGTTCGACGGCAAAAGCGACAGGCCGGACGCCGTCTTTTGCGGCAACGACCAGATCGCGCGCGGCGTCATCGATGCGTTGCGCGAGCGCGGCCTCGACGTGCCCAATGATGTCGGCGTGATCGGCTTCGACAATTGGGAGATCGTGGCGGAAGCGACGCGGCCGCCGCTGACTTCGGTCGACATGAACCTGACCGCGCTCGGCCGCGAGGCCGGGCTGACCCTGCTTTCACTGGTCGGCGGCACAGCCGCCGCGCCGGGCATTCGAAAACTGCCGTGCCGGTTGGTGGTGCGGCATTCCTGCGGCCGTCCGATGGACGGCTGAAAACGAGGCGCCGCGCGAGCGGCGCCAAGCCGCGGACAGCGGCCAACCTGGAGGAGGAGAACATGAGGAACCTGATTGCCAAACTGGCCCTGGCCGCTGCCGTTCTGGGCGGAGGCCTCGGCACTGCCGCCGCTGAAACGGCCAACATCTGGGTGCGCGCCGACGGCTCGAATTTCATGCCGAGGATCGTCGACGCCTTCAACAAGGCGCACAAGGACCAGGTCAAGCTCGACATCATTCCCAATGCCGAGATCATCCCGAAATACGGTGCGGCCGCCGCTGGCGGCACCGCGCCCGACGCGCTGTCGCTCGACCTGATCTATACGCCCTCCTTCGCTGCCGCCGGCCAGTTGGAGGACATCACCGACTGGGCCAAGTCCCTGCCCTATTTCTCCAGCCTGTCGCCGGCGCATGTGAAGACCGGCACCTACAAGGATCATATTTACGGCCTGCCGTTCTCGGCCGACGCCTCGGTGCTGATCTGGAACAAGAAGCTGTTCAAGCAGGCCGGGCTCGATCCTGAAAAGGGCCCGGCCAACTGGGCCGAGATCGCCGCCGACGCCGAAAAGGTCAACGCGCTCGGCGGCAACATCAAAGGCTTCTACTTCTCCGGCAATTGCGGCGGCTGCAACATCTTCACCTTCACGCCGCTGATCTGGGCCGCCGGCGGCGACATCCTCTCCGCCGACGGCTCGAAGGCGACACTCGACAGCCCGCAACTGCGCGGCGCCATCGATCTCTACCGCTCGATGGTCAAGAAGGATCTGGTGCCGGCCGGCGCGCAGACCGATACCGGCGCCAACTTCTTCGCGGCGTTTGCAGCCGGCAATATCGGCATCTCGCCGTCCGGGGCCTTCGCCATCGGCGCGCTCAACACCCAGTATCCCAATGTCGACTACGGCGTCACCTTCCTGCCGGGCAAGGATGGCGGCTGGTCGTCCTTTGCCGGCGGCGACAATTTCGTCGTCACCAAGGGCACCACGAAGCTCGCCGTGGTGAAGGAATTCCTGGACTTCGCCTATTCGCTGGAAGGCCAGACCATCCTGGCGAAATATGGCAGCCTGCCGGTACGCGGCGACATCGCCAAGGACGCGCTGAAGGATCTCGATCCCCGCTACCAGGTCGCCGCCGAGGCCATGGCCAAGGGCAAGACGCCCTATTCGGTGGTGTTCAACGACTTGATCAACTCCGCCAACGGCCCGTGGACGCAGATGATCAACGAGGTCTTCTTCGGCGACGACGTCGACGGCGCGATCGCCAACGCCCAGGAGACCATGCAGTCGATCATCGATCAGGCGCCGCAGAAGTAAGCGGCCGCCTGCCGGCCGCCCGCCTGTCTCCCTGGGCGAGCGGCCGGCGCGTTTTTCGTTCAAATGGCAGAGTAAGGCGTTGAGAACACTTACTTGTATTGGCAGTTCGGGGCGTCGCAAGTTGCGCTCCCCCTTCTCCCCTTGCGGGAGAAGGTGGCCTCGCGCAGCGAGATCGGATGAGGGGTGTTCCAGCTTGGCGACAGGTTCGAAATTGCCGTTGCCTCATTCCATGGCGCACCCCCCATCCGTCTCGGCGCTGCGCGCCGATCCACCTTCTCCCACAAGGGGAGAAGGAAAAGTAGGCGCCCAGACATGACAACCATCGCAACCACGACCACCGCCCCGTCCCGCGCCCGAAAACTGGTCGGCGCCGGGCGCCGGCAATGGATTGGCCTCGTCTATGTCGCGCCGGCCGTGGCGTTGGTGATGGTGTTCTTCGTCATCCCGCTCGGCATGACGGCGTGGATGTCGCTGCACAACTGGCCGTTGATGGGCGAGCACTCCTTCATCGGCCTCGACAACTATTTCGCGATCCTGCGCGACACCAGGTTCTGGAACGCGCTCAAATTCACCGGCTACTACACCGTCATCGTCACCATCGCGATCTTCGCCATTGCTTTTCCGCTGGCGATCTTCATCGAGAAACCGCGGCCGCTGACCAACCTCTACCGCACCGCCTTCTTCATGCCGGCGGTCGTCGGCTTCGCCTCGGCGAGCCTGCTCTGGTCGTGGCTGCTCAATGTCGATTCCGGCCTGTTCAGCCCCGCCGCCTACGATCTCGGCCTGATCGACAGGAAGTTCAACCTTCTGGCCACTTTCCAGCCGGCCTTCTGGTCGATCATCGCCATGGTCGTGTGGAAGGTCGCCGGCTTCACCATGATCATCCTGATGACCGGCCTGCAATCGATCCCGCAGGATCTGCAGGAGGCGGCCGTCATCGATGGCGCCGGGCCGTTCGCCCGCTTCCGCGCGATCACCTTGCCGCTGATGCGCCGCACGCTCGCGCTGGCGCTGATCCTGTCGGTCGCCGGCTCGATCCTCGCCTTCGACCAGTTCTACATCATCCTGCGCGGCGGCCCGCGCAACCAGACGCTGACGGCGGTCTACTGGATCTTCAACCAGTCCTTCGTCTCGTTCAAGCTCGGCTATGGCGCGGCGCTGTCCATGGTGCTGCTGGTGATCCTGGTGGCGCTCAGCCTCATCCAGCTCTGGCTGCTGCGCAAGCCGGAAGGGCTCGACTGATGGCGCAGGCAATATCAGCCCGAGGCAAGCTCGCCGCCCGCTTGGCCAGGCACTCCACCAGCATCGTCGCCTCGGTGCTGTTCGTGGCGCCGATCGTCTGGACCGTGCTGTCGGCCTTCAAGCCGGCCGCCGAAGCACGCCTGCCGCCGCTGCCGCCATGGCCGACCACGGGCTTCTCGCTCGAAAACTACGCCACGCTCAACTCCTTCGGCGACGGCCTGTGGGCCTCGGCGCAGAACAGCATCTACGTCTCGGTGATGACCGTGGTGCTGTCAGTGATCGTCAGCGTCTTGGCCGGCTATGGCTTCTCGCGCTTCCGCTTTCCGTTCAAGGACCTGTTCTTCGTCCTCATCCTGTCGACGATCATGATCCCGTTCCAGTCGATCCTGACGCCGATCTTCCTGGTGCTGACCAAGCTTGGCCTGCACAACACGCTGACCGGGCTGGTCGGCGTCTATGTGACGCTGCAACTGCCGTTCTCGATCTTCATGATGCGCAACGCCTTCGACGCGGTGCCACGCGAGATCGAGGAGGCCGCGCGCATGGACGGGGCCGGCAACGCCACCATGCTGGTCAAGGTGATGCTGCCGCTGGTCTGGCCGGGCGTCGTCACCATCGCGCTGTTTGCCTTTCTCGGCGCCTGGAACGAGTTCCTCGCAGCCCTCGTGCTGATGACCGACCAGTCCAAATTCACGCTGCCGGTGATGATGACCGCGCTTCAGTCGGGCCGCTTCGGCGCCATCGACTGGGGCGCCGTGCAGGCGGGCGTTACCGTGATGATGGTGCCGTGCCTGATCCTCTTCCTCGCTCTGCAACGCTTCTACATCCGCGGCCTGATGGCCGGGGCCGTCAAATAGTCGCCTGACGGCCGGGGCCGTCGAACAATCGAAAGAGTAATGGAGTAAGTTCATGACCGCATCGCCATCCGTAAAAACCGGAAACCCGAAGCTCGCCTTCCGTCCGCTGCCGGTGCCGCAGGTCGACGTGCACGGCTTCTGGGGCGATCGCGCCGACGCGGTGGCAAAGCGCACCGCCGAGATCCTCTACGAGCGCTGCGTCGAAGCCCGCATGCTGGAGCAGATCGACCCGGACCGCCCCTCGCCCGGCGTCGTGATTCCGTTCCATTCGCCCTCGCCCGACGAAGCGGACCGCCAGGGCGCCGAGTTCACCGGTTCGACGGTCACCACGCAGATGTTTTGGGATTCCGATCTCGGCAAGACGATCGAGACCGCTGCCTATTCGCTTTACCGGCGCAAAAACCCAGAGCTGGAGAAGAAGATCGACGCCGCCATCGATATGTATGGCAAGCTCCAGCAAGAGGACGGCTATCTCTCCAGCTGGTACCAACGCATCCAGCCCGGCAAGCGCTGGACAAACCTGCGCGACTGCCACGAACTCTATTGCGCCGGGCACCTGATCGAGGGTGCGGTTGCCTACTACCAGGCGACGGGCAAGCGCAAGCTACTCGACATCATGTGCCGCTATGCCGACCACATCGCCTCGGTGCTCGGACCCGAGCCCGGCAAGAAAAAGGGCTATTGCGGCCATGAGGAGATCGAACTGGCCCTGGTCAAGCTGGCGCGGGTGACGGGCGAGCAAAAATATATGGAGCTGGCGAAATACTTCATCGACCAGCGCGGCCAGCAGCCGCATTATTTCGACGAGGAAGCGCGCGCCCGCGGCGCCGACCCGAAAGCCTATCATTTCAAGACCTACGAGTACAATCAGTCGCACATTCCGGTGCGCGAGCAGGACAAGGTCGTCGGCCATGCGGTGCGGGCCATGTACCTCTATTCGGGCATGGCCGACATCGCCACCGAATATGGCGACGACACGCTGCGGGTGGCGCTCGACCGGTTGTGGGACGATCTCACCACGAAAAACCTCTACATCACCGGCGGGCTTGGACCGTCGGCGCACAATGAGGGTTTCACCAGCGACTACGACCTGCCCAACGAGAGCGCCTATGCCGAGACCTGCGCGGCGGTCGGCCTGGTGTTCTGGGCGAGCCGCATGCTCGGCATGGGACCGAACAGGCGCTATGCCGACATGATGGAGCGCGCGCTCTACAACGGTTCCATCTCGGGTCTGTCGCTCGACGGCTCGCTGTTCTTCTACGAGAATCCGCTGGAAAGCCGGGGCCGGCACAACAGATGGAAATGGCACCGCTGCCCGTGCTGTCCGCCCAATGTCGGGCGCATGGTGGCTTCCATTGGCAGCTATTTCTACAGCCTGGCGGACGACGCACTTGCCGTTCATCTCTACGGCGACTCGACCGCCCGCTTCGAGATTGCGGGCACGCCGGTCAGCCTGACGCAGGCGAGTCGCTATCCTTGGGACGGCGCCGTCGAGATCACGCTCGAACCGCAGGCGCCGGTGGAGTTCACCCTTCACCTGCGGGTGCCGGTTTGGAGTTCCAGCGCGACGCTTCAGATCAACGGCGAGACGGTCGAACTCGCCGGGATGACCAGCGACGGTTATGCCGCGATCCGGCGTGTTTGGAAGAAGGGCGACAGCGTCCGGCTCGATCTCGAAATGCCGATCGAGCGGCTCTACGCCAATCCCGAGGTCAGGCAGGATGCCGGCCGCGTCGCGCTGTCGCGCGGACCGCTGATCTACTGCGTAGAAGCGACGGACAATGAGACCCGGCTGCACCGCCTCGCTCTGCCGCGCACAGCAGATATAGAGGCGCATGATCAGCCCGGGCTTCTCGGCGGCGTGGTGGCGCTTTCAGCCACGGCACAAGCCGACGCCGGCTGGCAGGACGGGCTCTACCGCTCGAAGCCGCCAGCAAGCGTCGAGACGCGGTTGACCGCCATCCCCTATTTCGCCTGGGACAACCGCGAGCCCGGCGAGATGCTGGTGTGGCTGCGGGACGGATGACGGCCCCTCCCCACGCGATACCATCCGGCTTTGGGGAAAATATCGTCCGAACAAAGGGCTAGAGCCGGACTCTGACTCAATCCGGCATCGAAATCTCTAGCGTTTGGCCGTGGCCTTGGACTTGTTCAAGGCGATCGCCGCGCGCACCAGTGCCTTGAATGCCTCCTCGTCCACTTCCTCGCCTTTCTGGAAATCGATGGCACGTCGTGTATTGCCTTCGAGGCTGGAGTTGAACAGGCGCGTCGGATCGGGCAGTGCAGCCCCCTTGGCGAAGGTCAGCTTGACGAGGCTCTTGTAGGTCTCGCCGGTGCAGATGATGCCGTCATGTTCCCACACCGGAACACCGCGCCATTTCCACGTCTCGACCACCTGGGGATCGGTTTGCCGGATCAGGGCGCGCAGCCGGCCGAGCATCTCGCCGCGCCAGTCGCCGAGTTCCTCGATCCTGCCGTCTATCAGCTGGGTTGGAGATTTACCGTCCTGCGTCTCGGTGTCTGTCATGTCGTTTCTCCTCCGAGCTTCGATGGATAGAGCAATCCCGGCAAAGTGTGCAGCGGTTTTGCATCCGCAATTGCGTAGAACATCAAGACAGGGCATTGGAGGCGACCTTCGCCGGAAATGCCCTGGAGTACTCACATGCGCTCGCCAGGCAATTGGCTGGCCTGCTTCACCCAGGCGCTGAATTGGGCCCCGTCGAACGCATCGTCCTCATGGATGTCGAGATAGCGCGTGTCCTTGCTCTTGGATTCGCCCGGCGGCACCGGATCGAGCGACAGGCCGCGGAAGAAGGCCACCTTGATGTAACGGGTGAAGCAGTGAAAGCTCAGGAACCAACCCTCGCCTTCGACGCCGTAGAACGGCGAGTTCCATTTGACGGCCTTGTGCACGCCGGGCACCGCGCGCTCGATGAGCGCATCGAGGCGCTCTCCCACCTCGCGCTTCCAGCCCGGCATGGCCGCGATATAGGCCTGCACCGGAGCATCGCCATAACCCTTGGCGATCTGCGGGTTGCCGCCCGAAAGCAGCTTCGGCTCTGCCTTGGCGGATTTGGTCGACTTTGCCATGCCTTCCTTCCTGTCCGCTGACCTATCCGATGGCACGCTGCACGTTGCGCGTCTTCGCAACATAGGGCAGCACGAACATATAGAGGCCGCTGAACAGCAAAAGGAAGAGCGGCGGGAGTGGCGAATAGACCACCCAGGCAGGCGGCTGCCCGAACGCCATGGTGACGAAGTTGGCGACGACGGTTGCCGTGAAGATGATCGACAACCAGCGATGCGTTTGCCTGATCCATTTGCTCCAGTCCAAGATTACCTCCCTTGAAAAACGCGTGAAATAGGACGCCTTACCAGCGCGCCAACTGGGTGATCTGCACGAGATTGCCGCAGCCGTCGTTCAGTTTGGCGATGGTCGAGCCGGTCACCTCGGTCGGCGGCATGGTGAACGTGCCGCCGTTCGCCGCGATGCGCTCGTGGTCGCCCTTGATGTCGCCGGTGAAGAACATCACCGCCGGCTGGCCCTGATCGAACATCGCCTGCTGGTAGGCCTTGGCCGCCGGCTAGTCGTTGAGCGCCAGTTGCAGTTCGGTGCCCTCGGGCTCGTCCGGCGAGGCGACCGTCAGCCAGCGGAACGGCCCGTTGCTGAAATCGGCCTTCTTGGTCAGGCCGAGCACGCCGGTATAGAAGGCAAGCGCCTTTTCCTGGTCGTCCACGTAGATGCTGGTCAATTTGATCTTCATCGTCTTCCTCCATAGGTTTTGCTGGCGGCGAACCGCCCTGTGAAATCAGCTGTGGTTTTCAATTTGACCGGCGGACCTCAGTCCGTCCGGTCCAGAAGCTGTTCCAGCTTCTCGAAAAATTGCGGCCAACCCATCTTGGCGCCGCCATAGGCACGCCTCTGCTCGGGCCGGAAGCCGGCTTGCTCCATGCGCAAATGGGTTCCCGCCGGCGTCGGGGTGAGCGTGAAGGTCACCACGCTTCTGAGATCGAAGGCCGGGTCCTGGTGCGCGAGGTTCCAGGTGTAGGACAGCGTCTTGTGCGGCTCGACGGCAAGCACCTCGCAATCCAGCACGCCACCCCAATCGGCGCTGATGTTGAAGCGATGGCCGACGACCGGATTGAAATTGTTCTTCATCAGCCACTCCTCGATCAGATGTGGTTGCGTCAGCGCGCGCCAGAGTTTTTCGGGCGGATGGGAAATCTGCCGCTCGACGACGACGGTGCGGGTCTCCTCGGCCCTATCGTTCACTGGTCCATCCTTTTGAGCAAATCCTCCAGATCGTCGAACCGGCTTTCCCAAAACCCCGCCATCTGGCGTGTCCAGTCCATCAGCGGTGCCAGCGCGCCGAGCTGCGCGCTGTAATGCGTCTGGCGGCCTTGATGGCGGTCGCGCACCAGCCCGGCCTGTTTCAGCACGCCAAGGTGCTTCGACACCGCCGGTTGCGAGACGCCGGACTGCGTCGTCAGCGCCCCCACGGTCTGCTCACCCTGCCGGCACAGGCGTTCGAAGATCGCCCGCCTGGTCGGGTCGGCGAGCGTCCTGAAGAGCATGTCGTGAGCGTCCGGCATTCGCAATCGATAACCCATTGGCTATTGGTTGACGTATAACCGCAGGGATATGTGTTCGTCAAGTAGGAGATTTGGAGAGGCCGGCGGGAAGCTGGACTGCGGCGTGGGCACGCCCGATCTCTTGCGCCACCAGTTCCTGCAACTGCCACAGATTGCGGTCGCGGATGCCGCAGGCGTCGAGATGTCGGATCGTCTCGAACAGATACTCGGCTCCCGAGCCCCAGTGGCCGACGGCCCTGGCGAGCGTCGCCGCGATCTCAGACTTGTCGAGCTTGCCGGCATAGCGCGGATTGGCGGGATCGACGACGAAGCCGAGCGCCTGGCTCACCCCACCCCCGGTTATCACCTGCAGCCAGCGTGGTACGTTGACGGCGGGCAGGATGGTCATCTCCCGGCGCAGCAGCGCTTCGAGATTGGCGGCTACAGGCTCGGCGATCTCGAACACCATGCCCTGGCACTGGCCGCCACGATCGAGCGCCATCATCAGGCCGGGCTGCTCGAGCGTGCCGCGAAAGCGCTGCACCGTGAAGCAGAACGACCGGTGCCAGCCTCGCGCCACCGCCCGCTCACCGCCTCGCACCTCGCCGGCCGGCTTCCACAGCAACGAGCCGTAGGCGAACAGTTTCAGCGGCCCGGCGGGTGCCGAGCCCAGGATCTCGTCGCGAAATCGCGCATAGTCGGCGTCGGTCATGTAGACCATGCCCGGCGTCGGCCCGGCATCCTCGACAACGCGCATTGTACGGGCCACCAGCGCCTCGGTCAGCGCCATCGGCGCCTTGCGCTGGGCCGATTTGCGTGACGATACAGACGAAATAGGATCGTTCATCTCAGCGCTCCCAACCTTGCCGCCATGTTGCCGAAGGTTGGGGGGACTCTCAAGGGCCCGTCGATGGGCGCGAATCCGGCGGCGAATCCATACTGTCGCCGCAGGATTACGCGCCTGCGAATCGTCCCGCGCGGACGCCGTGAGGTTGCGGAACGAGATCGCCTTCGAGACGTTCTATTCAGGTCGGAGGAACCCCATGAACGACGCCCCGGCAACGCCCATCGGCAGGTCCCTGTCGCCGGGCGAGCTGGTTACCGTGATGTCCCATTTCCACCGCGCCGAAATTGCGCGCATGGCCGGTTGGCGTGACCGCATCGACCGCACCAGCAACTGGGCGATCACCGTAGTCGCGGCCATGTTGTCCGTGTCGCTGTCGACGGCCAGCGCACATCACGGCGTCCTGCTGTTCGCCATGCTGCTGGTCCTGCTGCTGCTGTGGATCGAGGCGCGGCGCTACCGTTTCTTCGATGTCTATCGTGCCCGCGTGCGCCAGTTCGAGCGACACTATTTCGCACAGATCTTCTCGCCCCAGCCCGACTTCGCGTCCGACTGGCTGCTGATCCTCGGTGAAAGCCTGCGGGCGCCCAAATTCCTCGTCTCGCAGCGTGTCGCGCTGGCGCGTCGTTTGCGCCGCAACTACATCCACATGATGCTGATCCTGCTGCTCGCCTGGATACTCAAACTCTCGACACCGAGCCTGATCGACCAAGGCGTTCCGGCCGGTTTCGTCGGCACTCTGCGCCAAGCCGTCAGCGCTGCGGCCCTGGGCCCGATTCCGGGATATGTCATCGTAGTGGCGATCGCGGTCCTCTATGCCGGACTGTTCGCCGCAGCCTTCCTGACACCCGGGGATGATGGCGAACTGTCCTTCGGCGACGTGCATGTCTAGCCTGAAGCAGGGCGCAAAAATTATTGCCGAACAGCTGGATGGGCAGAAATCCGGAATCAATATCCGAACGGCATGTTCACCTCAGCTTGTAAAATACAGCGCCGATGCCATCTAGTTCGATGGATGCCGGCGCGAATCGTCGGCCAAGGGAGACGTAGACGAAGTGACACAGCGAAGCGGCAGCGCCGACCTGCCGCTGCATGGCGGACGGGTTCCGAAATGGCTGGGCGATCGCATGACGCGCCTGGGCGCGGTGCTGTGCGAGGCGATCATCCATCACTATGGCCGCGACGAATTGCTGCGCCGGCTGGCGCATCCTTTCTGGTTCCAGTCCTTCGGCGCGGTGATGGGCATGGACTGGCACTCCTCCGGCATCACCACCAGCGTCATCGGCGCGCTGAAGCGCGGGCTGACGCCGCTGTCAGGCGAACTCGGCGTCCATGTCTGCGGCGGCCGCGGCACCCATTCGCGCAAGACCCCGCATGAGCTCGAGATGATCGGGGAGCGCGTCGGCATCGACGGCACGGCACTGGCCACCGCCAGCCGGCTGGTCGCCAAGGTCGACAGCGCCGCCGTCCAGGATGGTTTCGATCTCTATCTGCACGGCTTCATCGTCACCGACGACAGCCGCTGGGTGGTCGTCCAGCAAGGCATGAACGGCGACAGCAAGCTGGCGCGCCGCTACCACTGGCTCTCGGAGGGCCTGAAAAGTTTCGTCGACGAGCCGCATGCAGCGATCGAAGGCGAGCGCCAGGGTGAGATCGTCAACCTGACCGACCACCGCGCCGAGGCTTCGCGCAGCGGCCAGCTCGACCTGTTGCGCCAGCTCGGCCCCGACAGGATTGTGCGTGAATTCGCCGCCATCGAACCGCCGGCGGCTCCCGTCACCGCCCAGCCGATGCTGCCCAACCTGATCATGCCGGCCCACCATGATGTGCGTGAAAGCGACATCGTCATGCGCCGCCTGCACGGCAATATTTCCGCGGCGATCGAGAGCGGCCCGGCGGATTTTCCCGAACTGCTGCTGGTGCCCGGCGTTGGCGCGCGCACCGTGCGGGCACTGGCCATGGTGGCGGAGGTCGTGCATGGCGCGCCGTGCCGCTTCTCCGATCCGGCGCGGTTCTCGCTGGCGCATGGCGGCAAGGACCGGCACCCCTTCCCGGTGCCGCTGAAAGTCTATGACGAGACCATCGCGGTGATGAAGTCCGCGGTGCGCAAGGCCAAGCTCGGCAACGAGGAAGAGCTAGGCGCCCTGCAGCGGCTCGACGGACAGGCGCGGCGGCTGGAGCGCTACGTCACCGGGCCAAGCCTGAAGGAAATCGTCGCCGGCGAGTTCGACCAGTCGCACCAGCTCGGCGGCCGCAGCGTCTTCGGCTGGGAGCCGCCTCCAGGCGAGGCTTTGCCGGGCGGCGCCAAAAAGTCAGGCTAGATCGCTCGGTCGCTGCCTATCCGCGACAGCGTCTTTCTCCCGTATGGCGGCGGGGCGAACGCAGCTTGCCGCCTATGTCGGCATTTGCCCAAACTGATTGGCCCGATCCCGTCGCAACCTTGCGCTACATCGCACGTTTATCGGCAATGCGTGCGGACTTGATCCGCGTTGAGGGGTTGGATGACCAGGCACTGCCCGCAAGCGAGATTTCTCCCTGCCATTCTCATCCCGTTCGCCGTCCTTGAATTTGCCGGCACGGCCTGGGCCGCGCAGCCGGCGGGACACGCCTCCGGCATGGGCGGCTCGGCGGAAGGATTGTTCGTCGCCGAGATCGTACTTCTGCTGCTGGTCGGGCGTGGGCTGGGTGAAATCTTCCAGCGTTATGGCCAGCCCGCGATCATGGGCCAGCTGATCGGCGGCATCTTGCTCGGCCCTTCGCTGTTCGGCTGGATATGGCCCGGCGCGCAGCACCTGATCTTCTCCACCGACCCGGCGCAGAAGAGCATGATCGACGCCGTCTCGCAGCTCGGCATCCTGCTCCTCCTGCTGTTGACCGGCATGGAGACGGATTTGCGCCTCGTGCGCCGCGTCGGTGCCGCCTGCTTCTCGATCTCGATGTCAGGCGTCGTCGTGCCCTTCGCCTGCGGTTTCGCGCTGGCGCAGGTCCTGCCGGGCTCGCTGCTGCCCGACCCGACGCAGCGCATCGTCGCCGGCCTGTTCCTCGGCACCGCGCTGTCGATCTCCTCGGTCAAGATCGTCGCCATGGTCGTGCGCGAGATGAACTTCATGCGCCGCAATCTTGGCCAGGTCATCATCTCCTCGGCCATCATCGAGGACACGATCGGCTGGCTGATCATCGCCGTCACCTTCGGCATCGCCACCAATGGCAGCCTGCAGGTGCTGCCGCTCATCACCACCGTGGCCGAAGTGGCGCTGTTCATGGTGTTCTCCTTCACCATCGGCCGCCGCCTGGTGTTCACCCTGATCCGCTGGAGCAATGACAGTTTCCGCAGCGAATACGCCGTCATCACCGTCATCCTCATCATCATGGGCGTGATGGCGCTGATCACCAACCTGATCGGCGTGCATACCGTGCTCGGCGCCTTCGTCGCCGGCATACTGGTCGGGGAATCGCCGATCCTGTCGAACCACATCGAGAGCCAGCTGCGCGGCGTCATCACCGCGCTGTTCATGCCGATCTTCTTCGGCATGGCCGGCCTGTCCGCCGACCTCACCGTGCTTGCCGATCCGACGCTGGCGTTGCTGACGCTGGCTCTGGTGACGATCGCCAGCGTTGGCAAGTTCGGCGGCGCCTTCATCGGCGGCCGCTTCGCCGGCATGTCATTGAAGGAGGCGACGGCCGTAGGCAGCGCCATGAATGCGCGCGGCTCGACCGAGGTCATCGTCGCCAGCATCGGCCTATCGATGAACATCCTGTCTCACAATTTGTTCACGATGATCGTCACCATGGCGGTCATCACCACGCTTGCCATGCCGCCCATGCTGCGCTGGGCGCTTGGCCGGCTGCCAGTCGGCGATGCCGAAAAGCAGCGCGTCGACCGCGAGCTGCTCGACGAGCGCGGCTTCGTCTCCAGGCTGGAACGTCTGCTGCTTTTGGTTGATGACAGCCCGGCCGGCAAGTTCACGGCCTATCTCGCCGGCCTTATCGGCGGCGGCAGCGGCATGCCGACCACGCTTCTCCACCTCGAGGGCGGGCAACTGCCCGGCGCTGTCCGCGACAAGGGTCCGGAACGGGCCTCCAGGGAGGTCAAGAAGGGTGCGGCCAGAAGCGCCAGGGCCGTCAGAAAGGCCGAGGACACGCCCGTCGACAAGGTCCACCTCACGGCCCGCACCGAACTCGAAGCCACCGCTGAGACGATCGCGACGGAAGCCCGCAAGGGCTACGGCCTGCTGCTGGTCGGGCTGGAGAACGCGCTGACCGACAAAGCCACCTTCAGCGGCGCCCTGAACGACATCACCAGCGGCTTCGACGGCCCGCTCTGCCTGGTGCTGAATGGCGCCAAATCCACCGGCAAGATGCCGATGCTGCGCGCCGGCACCACGATACTGGTCCCCGTCAACGGCACCGAGGTCGCAAGGCGCGCCGCCGATTTCGCCCTTGCCCTGGCACGGCCGCATCGAGCCCGCGTCAAGGTCCTTTATGTCTCGCAGGTCCGCAAGGGCAGTCGGCCGGGCTCGGTCTCGCATCGCCGCGAGGAGGCCGTGCTGAAGGACGTCGTCGATCTCGCCGACCGCTACGGCGTCGCCGTCGACACCGCGATCCGCACCCGCGCCACGCCGGACAAGGCGATCGCCAGGGAGGTGACCAAGGGTGCGGCGATGGTGGTGATGGGCGTCACCCAGCGGCCCGGCGAAGAGCTGTTCTTCGGCGACACCGCCACGGCGGTGCTGGCCGCGGTCGCCTGCCCGGTCGTGCTCCTGGCCAGCGAGCGCGTCAGGCGAGCGGAAGCCGAGGAGGCGGCAACCGAGACCGGCCCCTGATGCCCTCGGCCAAGGTTTGCGGCCTAGATGCCGAAGAACTGCCGCCCGATCATGTACCCCAGCGCCGCCACGATGAGCGGAAACAGCGCCGGCGCCGCCTTGCTGAGGAAGGAAGCTTTCGTGTCCTTGGGCGGCATATAGCGTGCGTTGCCGAGATTCTTGGTCATTGCGTACCCCGCGCCAAACCAATCAGTTTTGCGCATGTCCTTATCCCGAAACCGCTGCGCGGTTCCGGTCGACATGCATTAGAAAGAACTTATTAACAGCACGGCCAAATTAACGGCTTACAAAGAAATTAGATCGAATAGCCGACCATTTGCGGGACTGCCTGGCATGCATCAGTGCCGTTGCGGCCGAGATAATTATCATGTTAAGTTGTTGGTCGTTGCATCGAGGCATGACACCGAGCCACAATCCCGCGCCAAGACGGGTCCGCGACAAGAACGGAAGGCTATTTGGAGGAGGAAAACTAGAATGCACGCCCACCATGTGAGCGTCGCCGACGGCGAGGCTTTCCTGTCGACATCGCGCCTTTTGTTCGGCCCGATCACCCAACGCTTCTCGCGCGGCACGGTGCCGTCGATCCCGCAGCTCGTCTCGGTCAACCTTGGCGCCTGCCGGCTGTCCGAGATCAAGGCCAATTCGCATCTTGTGGTCAACGACCGTCTGTTCTGGCGCAGCTTCGATCCCGACGCGATCAAGATCCTGGTGCAGCGCCGCGGCCGCAGCCGCTTCGAGCAGCAGCAGGTCGCCGTCGACCTCGGCCCGCGATCGGCTGTTATCTACGACCCGGTGCGCAGCTATTCCCTGCAGAACCTCTCGGATGTCGACCAACTCATCCTGCAGGTGCCACGCTCGACCTTCGGCGACGACACGCTCGCCCGCCTCTCAGCCCCGCTGCCGCTGCCTGGCAATGGCGACAGCCTGACCCACATCGTCTCCGGCTTGATGCAGATGGCGATCGGCGAGGCGCACAAGCTCGACGAGGCCGGCAGCCGGCGCGTCGGCGACAGCCTGGTCCAGCTCGTCAACGGCCTGATCCAGGCCAAGCCGATGGCGCCCGAATTCCGCCGCTCGCCGCTCGAAGCCCTGCGCGAGCGCATCGTCGCCTATATCGACGCCAACCTGGCGCGCAGCAGCCTGTCGGCCGAGGATATCGCCCGCCACATGGGCTGCTCCCGGCGCTATCTGCACCGCGCCTTCGAAGGCGAAGGTGCGACGCTGGAACGCTTCGTCTGGGACCGCCGGCTCGAACGCAGCAAGGAAGAATTGCTGTCGCCCGCCCGCGCCTCGGCCTCGATCTCCGAAATCGCCTTTGCCTGCGGCTTCAATTCGAGCGCGCATTTTTCCCGCGCCTTCAAGAGCCGGTATGACGTGGCGCCGAGGGAGCTGCGCGAGCGGTTGCGGGCGGTGATGCATTAGAAGCAATTTCAGGAAAAGTGTGAAACGGTTTTCCGTCCGGAATTGCGTTGAAACAAAGAGTTAGCGCAGTTCACCGGTTCTTTTAGACGGTGAACTGCCCCAGAAGCAATTCCAGGAAACTGTGAGCGGCTTTCCCGGGAAAAACGCGTAGCGCTTTCCCTAGAGAATTGCGTCAGAGCAAAGAGCGAAAACGCTATGCCGGCAGCGTCGGCTCGGTGTTGGGCTCCAGCGCCTCTTCCGCCTCATGCTCGTCCGGCAGGACATCGCCATGCACCCCCAGCGGCCGGCCTATCCAGATCGGATCGACCAGATGGTCGCGCTTGGGGTTGGTGGTGTTCGGGTGGATGAGGATGCTCAGGCCGCAATGGTTCAGCATCAGCCACGGCACGAGCGAAGCGAAGACCTCGTTGGCGAACGAGACCTGGAACATCGCCTGCTCATGCGGCCCGACTTGTCTGTCATGCCAAGCCCCCAGGCGCACCCGAAAACGCTCCCCAATGCGCAGACGCAGCCATTCGGCATGCTGCCGCTCGGCCCGTCCGGCGTAGTAGATATGGGCGTGATAGCTGGCGATCTCGGCAAGTGGTCTTGGGGTGGGTTCGGTCACCTTGATGTCCTCCCTCGCAGCGTGTCGCGCCATTCAGCCCAACAACGTGGCTTTAAGCAAGGCCAGCTCCGCTCGACCCGCCGGGAAAATCGGCAACGGCCGGACGGTTGTCATCGACCTTGCACCTCGTCATACGGCTCGCGGTGCAAGGCTTTCCGGCGCACTGCCCCAAACAATACCGCTTTGACCGCATCGTCGTCGACGACCTGGAGCAGGAGAAGAAGATGCCCAAACCATGGCCGACCCCACGCTGGTCGCCCGGCGACCTGACGGGCCTGGCATGCGGTGATTTTGCGGGAGACAAAGCCCGAGCGATACCGCAAGTAGGCGATCGAGGGGTGGCCTGTAGTTCCTAGCGCCATGCCTTGGAAAAGAGCTGCCATCTGTCGGCTCGGTTGAGATAGCCCGCTATGACCAACCGCTTGTCTCCCTTGTCACTGGCGGTGTCGTCGCAGAACGGCTGAAGGAGGACAGGGTTTCGTCTTCCCCACAATTCTACGCAGCTCTTTTTAGGAGGTCTAAGCCGATGACCGTGACTTCATCTACGCCCGGAAACGCATGCGAAATCTCTTCCCAACGGTTCTGAAGCGCCGCAATCAAGCCTTCAAAATCAACCCGATTGGCTGCTCCTGGCACGTCCCAACCGGCCTTTTCACCATTGCGCACGAGAACGAAAATGCCGCGCATCGATCTGTTATCGCGCAGATAGTCGCCGCAAAGCTGGTTCTCCAGGCGTTCGAAAAGTTCTGGGCCGGTCCACTTGTCAGCCAGCTTTAATTCCGCCGGCACGGGTGCATCAAATCCCATCCCGTGAAACCTGATGTCGGGCTTCTTGGCATCTGCAAACTCCTCCTCTTGCGGGACGGAATAGCGAGCGGATGCCTTTTCACGAAACTCACGCCCGATATATTTCCGCATGTCGGTTTCAAGCGTCGCACCGGCTTTGAGGATTGCCGCGATGCTGCTGTCACCATTCTCCAGATCATCTTTCAAATCGAGAAACCGCATTATCGCAAGCTCCGCCAATTCTCGGTGGTTGGCGGGCGTTCGCTCCAGCTTGTCATGGAAGTCGCGCACCTGCCCAGGCGTCCACGACGCGATATCCGAATCCTGCTCCGCCTTCACCTTTGCCAAGTGGGCGAACCATGGGCGGGATTCTACCTCCGGGTGCGACTGCGATATTTCTTGCAGCGCTACGAAGGCTTCCTTGCCGGGAATCTTGTTCAGCAGATCAAAGAGACCGTTCCTTGAGTCCTGCGCATTGTCGCGCAAACCTGGTGAATAGACGCCCTTGCCGGCGCGATCGATATCCTCGCTTCGCCGGATGTGGCCATGCATAAGCAGGTAGAGGGTCTTCAAATGTCGAGGTGTTTGATATTTGGCTCTGGTGCTGGCTGCGCTTCTGCGACCGCCCCATAGGTTCGTCACAAAGCTCATTGCGAACTCTGTTCGCGCCTCGCCATCCGACAATTTCTCAAAATAGGTTGCAAGGTCGGGAATTGCGGCTTCCGGATCGACGCCAACCCAGACAGCGTACCAGTGGGCCACATGCTCGGACGCACGTACCGACCGGACTTTTTGCGAGGCAATATCCGATACCTGTTCATCTGACAGTGCCGATCCCTGCAAAATCTTGAGGAGCCTGCCTAACGTGGCTGTGTTTGCAGGCTCGGATTCCTTCAGTAGATCTGCGATGTGCGGGCCGAGGGTCGCCCAGCTCCATTCACCGGACCAGCTAACGTCACTGAGGACATAGTTATCTTCCTTCTCGGGTGTTGCCTTTGAGAGTTCGAAGCGAACCTCTTGGAGAAGGAAATCTGTGACGGTGCTCGTATGCACCTCGAAGAGTTTGGGAAACCAGGTTGGGAAACCGTTCAATTCGAACGAAGCATAGCGGCAGACGAGTTCGATGTCTGCTTCGCTTAGGCCTTGCGCCCAGTTTGGCGTCTCCTGTGCTTCGATTTCGAGTCCGGCCAAGCCCAGAATTACGGACATAGGGGTCGAGTTTTCTGGTGCGCCTTCGGATCGAATAACAGGAGTTTCGCGCCGCCAGCGGGCAACGATCCCATCTCGAAAGGCTTGAGCAACGTCCTCGCCGAACTCGCTTCCCAATATCTTCCAATTGCCATGCGTCCAGCGACCGGAGCGATCCCCATCGCGGCGCATCCGGTCGTGGAGGTAGGTTAGGCCGTTGAAGACATACCCGGGCATGGTCAGACTCGGGTCGCGCAATTTGTCGAGGTTTTCGCTCAGATATTTTTTTGAGTCCGTGAGGTTTTTTTCCTCTTTTCGCTTTCTTTCTTCCGATCGTCTCTTCCACTGGGCCTCCTGGCGTTTCCAGGCGCGAGCATCTTTTCCTTGTGCTGGGGGATTGAGCAGCTTGTTCAACTCATCCGACAACTCCGCGTTGCCAGAGGTGAGCCGCTTGAGCTGTTCACGCCATATACGCGGGCGATCATTCGTGACGTAGAGTCTGAAAGACAACGACAACGCGACGAGCTTGTCGTCTTGGAAGGACTGAGTTTCAATTTGTTCGGAGACGTAGTCGAAATCCTCCGCGCCAAAGCGCCAGAACGGCTCCATGACAAAGACCGGCCAGAAATCGGTAAGCCGCTCGTTGCGCTTTTGGTCTCGCCGGTCTCTCACGACGTTAATCTCATACCAAAATAGCGCCCTATTCAGCTCCGGCCACTCTGGCACAAACGTTGAGAACTTCGATTTCGCATCGTTGAGTTCGCTGTCGAAATAATGTCGTCCCATCCCGAATTTATCGAGGACGGACAGCACTGGGGGTCCTAGTGACGCTGCGTGGCGGGCTTGAATCAGGCGCTCGACCGCTTGGAAAGCGGGCGTCATCAGCCAAGTGAATTTCTCCGATATTTCGCAGAAACGCCTCTCGATCACTGGAGGTGTGTTGAGCAGTTGATCAAAGCCGATGAGCAACTCTGGCAGTTGTTCAAGGTCGGCCGCCTGAACGAAAGTGCTCACAGCATCGGAAAGGCGATCGACGCTGTACCGCTCTTTGTCTTCCGTTTTACCCAAGCACTTAAGCAGCCACTTGATCGTGTTCGACCTCGGAGCGGTTTCCTTCGTCAATTCCGCAAGCCAGTCGCGATCCAGCTCGGCCGCTTCTGCGAGAAAAATGTTGCGAATGTCTTCTTGATCCTGCGCGGGTCCAATTGCCCGAACCGCTCGAAACGCGGCGATACGCGTGTACTGTGAAGCGGAGGGTGAAAGCGCAATCTGCTTTGCCTCGGGCAATGCACCGGAGAGCTGGCCCAGCCAAACCATTCGGAGCAGAAAAGCTTTCAGCTCTTCATCGGTCGCGTACTTGGCTAGAAGGCGGCGCACATCGTCGGTCAGATCGGGATTGGAGAAGCGTTGTACAGCCGCGTAGTCGGTCATCGAGCGACCGGATGTGCCGCTCGCCAGTTGTTCGCATGCTTCATGGAGAATGAGCTTTCGCGTCTCCAACGGTAGCTGGCTCGGGTCGCCGCCTTCAAAAACCACCTCAGGGGCAACTTTTCGCAACCTCTCTCGGATCTTGGAATCGAGAATAGCCAACCAAGGCAAGATCGGGCGAAGTGTGGGGACGATGATGTCCAGCCCGTACTGATTGGTGAAGAAGAGAGCTTCGATTTTTCGTCTCGAGGTTTCCCGACTCAGCAGAGCAGCGAACCATTCGGCCGCGAGGTACTCGCGGACGGAGCGATGATGGAAGCGCACCGTCCCATAGATTGCTTCGTCGAATATCGGTCGGGACAGTAGGGTTGAGCGCTCCCTGTCGTCCCAATCCGGAAGCACGTCGTGGAGAGCGATGCCTTTCGAATTTTCGGCCCCATCCGGAACTCGAATAGTCGAGTCTTGGGCCAAGGTGGTCGCTGCGGCTATCAGCCTTGCTCCCTGCAGAGCTTTTTGGGGAGCTAATGGATATACGTCGATGCGCCCTTGGTCTCTCTCTTGGAGGCGCCGCGATATGCTGTTGCGCATTATTTCCAGGCGGCTTCCGATGCGGCCCTGATCAAGCCAGAATTCTGTCAGCTCCATCAAATCCTGTGGTCTTGACGTGAAGGACCATGCATCCGCGCGCTCGATGGACTCGATGAAGGCTTTGGTGTCATTGATGGCGCGTGCACTCGCAAATTCTTCGATCTGAGAGCGAGAAAGGTCGTCCAACGTGACGATCTTAAAGACGGGCTGGGACTTTTCTGCCGGTCTATCCGAAGTCTCAACAGCGTCCTCTATCGTATCGTCGGTGTGGGAAGCCTCGTCTTCTCGCGCCGTTGTCGTGGCAAGCGTGAAAGGCAAATGAGTGACGCAAAGCGCAAGATCAGTTTTGGGGCGCCACGCATTGGTTCGTCCGGTGACAACGATGTGCGTGCGATCCTTGGCTGTCGCGATCCGCCTTCCTAGCTTCTTGATTGCGAGCGCGAAGTCTCCGGGGTTGCGCAGGCGCGCTTCGTCAACGGAGTCTAGCAGAAGCCAGCCCTCATCATTTGATCCCAACCAGGATTCGAACTCTTCAAACGTCCCGACCTCGAACCCGTCCTCGAAATCATTGGGCACATGTTCGAGGCGGATAAAAAACGCGGACTTGCCTTGGGCCCGTAGATCGAGGGCGACATTTCGGATTTCGGCGGTTTTTCCTGAACCGGCTTCCGACAGGATAATGACTCGGTACCGCTCAATCAGGTTCGACCAAGAAAGCCGATCACCGACATGAAACGCATGACTTAGGTCGAGTTCATTGTCCTCGTTGGCGTACCTAGACAGCTCGTGAAAAGTGCGATTCAGCTCTATAAATTGATATTCGGACTCGCTTTCGGGCATCTGATTCCATTCTGAATACGCGACGAAATCTTACTACCACGCGCAGCGGAACAAGAGAAGAACAAGCAAGAAGCACTGTGGTTCTCATGGCGCTGATCTGGGCTGTCAGCGCGCCGATAGGCAGCCCCAAAATGTGCCTGCCGGAGGCAGCAGGGGTGCAAAGAAACCCGACCGGGTTGGCCGGGGGCCAGTCCGATCTGGAAGCGAGTTCCGGACTCTGATAGTAGTCTTCCGGGACACGAAATGTCATCTTTGCCCGATCCGAGCATAAAAGCTGCCTGGCCACTCCCAGCCCCATCAAGGGATTCGATAGCTTGGTGCCAAGCAAAGGCAGCGAGACACAATTATCCCCCAGCCAGCCTCGGCAGCAGAAAAATCTCCGCCCCTTCCGGCAGCTTCTTCGACCAGGTATCCCGATAAATGACCCCGTCGATCGCCACAGCGATGCCACGATCGATCCACGGCTCGAACCCGGGATACTGTTCAGCCAGTTTCCTGAACAGCTCCCTTATGTCCTTGGCCTCGACCTCGACCTTGCTCTTGCCGCCGGCGAGCTGGCCGAGGGCGCCCCAGAGGGTGACTTCGACCATCGGCGCTACGGTGTGCTGATATTCAGGTGAGGCCAGCCTGCAAATGGCACGTTCCTGCGCTTCCGGTGCTCACGTACTTCAAGTACGCTCCGCTCCGGTTCTCGGAACTCGCCACTTTCGGCTCGGCCTGACCTGACTCTCAACACACCTTATCCCTAGCTTTCGCCCCTTCAGCCTTCCCGTTCCGCCTCGATCGCCGCGAGAATCCGGGGCGGCGACATCGGGATGTGGGTCATGCGCACGCCTGCCGCGTTCGACACCGCGTTGGCGATCGCGGCCAGCGGCGGCACGATCGAGGTTTCGCCGACGCCGCGCACGCCATAGGGGTGGTTGGGGTTGGGGATTTCCAGGATCTGCGTGTCGATCATCGGCAGGTCGGAGCAGACCGGGATGCGGTAGTCGAGGAAGCCGGCGTTCTGCAGCCGCCCGTCCTTGCCGTAAATATACTCCTCGTTCAGCGCCCAGCCGATGCCTTGCGCGGCACCGCCCTGGTACTGGCCCTCGACATAGGTCGGGTGCACCGCCTTGCCGGCATCCTGCACCACCGTGTAGCGGATGACCCTGGTCGAGCCGGTCTCGGGGTCGACCTCGATGTCGCAGATATGGGTGGCGAAGGAGACGCCGGCGCCGTCGGCGACCAGTTCGCTGTGGCCGGCGATCGGCCCGCCGGTCTTGCCGGACTGGGCGGCGATCTCCTTCAGCGACAGCTTGCCGAGATTGCCGTGCTTCTCGCCCTTGGCGACCGCATGGCCCTGTTCCCAGACCACGTCGTCGACGGAGATGTCCCACATCTGCGCGGCGCGCTCACGCAGGATCTTGATCGCGTTGCGGGCAGCCGAGATCGTCGCCATGGAGGACGAGAAGGTGCCCCGGCTGCCGTCGGTCATGTCGTTGTAGCCGAGGCTCGACGTGTCGGCGACGATCGCCTTGACCTGGGAATAGTCGATGCCGAGCTCCTCCGCCGCCACCAGCGACAGCGACGCGCGGGAACCGCCGACATCGACCGTGCCGACGGCAAGCGAGACCGAGCCGTCCATGCCGATGTTCAAGTCGGTGCAGGTCTGGCCGCCGAAATTGAACCAGAAGCCGCAGGCCATGCCCCGGCCCTGGTTCTTGGCCAGAGGTGCCTTCATGTGCGGATGGTTCTTCACCGCTTCCAGCGTCGGGCCGATGCCGATCGGGCCGTAGACTGGCCCATAGGACGATCTCGTGCCTTCCTGCGCGGCGTTCCTGATGCGGAAGTCGACAGGGTCCATGCCGATCTCCTTGGCGAGCTCGTCGACAGCGCTTTCCACCGCGAAGGCAGCCATCGGCGCCGAAGGCGCGCGATAGGCGGCGGTCTTCGGCCTGTTGACCAGCACCTCGTAGCCGACGGTCTTGACGTTCTCGAGCTTGTAGCAGGCGAACGCCGTCATCGCGCCGATCTCGGCCCAGGAGCCGGCATAGGGGCCGCAGGAATACCGCAGCGTCGCTTCGGCGGCGGTGATGGTGCCGTCCTTGCGGGCGCCGATCTTGACGTCGATCGAGGTGGCGCTGGTCGGGCCCGAGGCGCGGAACACCTCGTCGCGGGTCATCACCAGCTTCACCGGCCGTCCGGCCTTGCGCGACAAGGCAAGCGCCACCGGCTCGGCCCAGACATGGGTCTTGCCGCCGAAACCGCCGCCGATCTCGGACGAGGTGACGCGCAGCTTCGAGGCTTCCATGCCGAGCAGTTGCGCGCAATGCTGGCGGTAGACGAAATGGCCCTGTGTGCAGACCCAGAGGTCCGCGGTGCCGTCGGACGAGACGCTCGCCACGCAGGCATGCGGCTCGATATAGCCCTGGTGCGTCTGCTCGGTCTTGAAGGAGCGCTCGACGATGAAATCGGCGTGGCCGAAACCCTGGTGGACATCGCCATGGCCGAACTGGCTGCGCTTGGTGACGTTGGACGGTTTTACCGGCTTTTCCTCGAGGCCCTCGGTAAAGATGGCGTCGTTGATCAGGGGTGCCGCGTGCTTCATCGCCTCGTCGACATCGGTGACATGCGGCAGCACCTCGTAGTCGATCTCGATCAGCTTCAGCGCCTGCCTGGCCGTGCGGGCATCGACCGCAGCGACAGCAGCCACTGCATGGCCGTCATAGAGCGCCTTGGTGCGCGCCATGCAATTGTCGAGGATGTCGTACATGGCGGCATCGCCATCGGTAAGGTCGGGCAAGTCGGCGGCGGTGATCACCGCCTTGACGCCGGCAAGCTTCTCCGCCTTCGAGGTGTCGATCTTGCGGATTTTTGCATGCGCGTGCGGGCTTCTGAGGACACGCCCGACCAATTGCCCGGCCATGTTGAAGTCGGCGCCGTAGCGGGCGCGGCCGGTCACCTTGTCGACGCCGTCGGGACGAATGGGGCGCGTGCCGACGGATGCGAATTTACGCCCGGAAAAACGCGGATCGAAGTTCATGCGTGCGCTCCCTTCATCACGTTTGCGGCGTCCTGGACGGCGCGTACGATCTTGTCGTAGCCGGTGCAGCGGCACAGGTTGCCGGCCAGGCCGAAGCGGATTTCCTCCTCGGTCGGGTCGGGGTTCTTGGCCAGAAGATCCTTGGCCGCGATCAGGAAGCCCGGCGTGCAGATGCCGCATTGCAGCGCGGCGTGTTCGAGGAACTTCTGCTGCAGCGGATGCAATTTGTCGCCATGCGCCATGCCCTCGACGGTCTCGATGCGCCGCCCTTCTGCTTCCGCGCCCAGCACCAGGCACGAGCACACCAGCCGGTCGTCGACGATGACGCTGCAAGCGCCGCAATCGCCGGTGCCGCAGCCTTCCTTGGCGCCGGTCAGCCCGAGCCGATCGCGCAGCACATCGAGCAGCGTTTCGTCAGGTTGGCAAAGGTACTCGACGCTGTCGCCGTTGATTGTGGTTGAGACTGCTACGCCGGCCATCATTTGCCTCCTGCACGTGTATAAGCCGAAGTGGCGGCACGCCTGGCCAGCACACCCGCGACCTTCCTACGGAAATCGATTGTACCCCGCTTGTCGTCGATCGGGCGGCAGGCGCCCGCGCAGACCTTGGCGAGCCGCTCCAGTGCCGCTTCGTCGAGCTTCCTGCCGATAAGCGCCTCGGCGGCCTCCTCGACCAGAAGCACGGTAGGTGCCGCCGCGCCCAGCGCCACGCGGGCCGCCTTGATGACGCCGTGTTCGTCGATCGTCAGGTTCACCCCGGCGCTGACCACGGCGATATCCATCTCCGTGCGCGGAATGAACCGCAGATAGGCATCGCCCGAACGCGGCGCTTGGCTGTCGAGCAGGATCGCCTCGATGATCTCGCCCTTGGCCAGCGACGTCTTGCCCGGCGCGGTCGGCACGGCCTCCACGGCAATGGTGCGCTTGCCCGAGGGACCGACGATCACAGCCTTGGCTCCGGCCGCGACCAGCGCCGGCACGCTGTCGGCCGCCGGCGAGGCGTTGCAGAGATTGCCCACGATGGTGCAGCGCCCCTGCACCTGCTTCGAGCCGATCAGCTTGGCGGCTTCGACGACGCCCGGCCAGGCCTTCTTCAGCGCCTTGTTTTCCCCGAGCACGGCGCAGGGCACGGCGGCGCCTATACTGAAGCCCTCGGCCGTTTCCCTGATCTCGCCCAGGGACGCGATCGCCTTGATGTCGACGATCAGGTCGGGCTCGACAAAGCCGCCCTTCATCCTGACCAGGAGGTCGCTGCCTCCCGCGAGAATGGCCGATATGCCGGCCGATCCGGCCAACTGGCCAACGGCATCTTCTATTGAAAGCGGACGTATGTAACGCATCGTCTCCCCTTGGTCATCTCGATCTCAGCGACCGTTATAAACACTCTCCTCATAATGGCTATCCGGTTCCTGGTTTTCGGCGATTGGGCCAGGCGTCATAAAATCGAGTCCCAAATCGGCCTGATCCGCCGCGGGCCATGACCATACGGGCCGGTAGCCGAGCCCCGAAAAATCTGACAGCCTGTGTCGGACTGGCCAGGCCCCGTTCGTCCTAGGGGCATCGAACAGGCATCATGAAAGGATAGGATATGCCCGGTACCGTACGTTTACACCGCGTTCTCACCACCAGCCCGGAGAAGGTCTATCGCGCCTTCGTCGAAGGCGACGCGCTGGCCAAGTGGCTTCCGCCGAACGGCTTCACCTGCACCGTCCATCAATTCGAGGCCAAGGTCGGCGGCACGTTCAAGATGTCCTTTCGCAACTTCACCACCGGCGACAGCCATTCCTTCGGCGGCGAGTATCTCGAACTCGTTCCCGGCGAGCGCCTGCGCTACACCGACAGGTTCGACGATCCCAATCTACCCGGCGAGATCCAGGTGACGGTCATCCTGAAGAAAGTGTCGGTCGGCACCGAAATCGACATCACCCAGGCCGGCATCCCGGACGTCATTCCGGTCGAGGCCTGCTATCTCGGCTGGCAGGAATCGCTCAGGAACCTGGCAAAGCTGGTCGAACCCGAGATCAATCAGTAAGGGAAATCCCATACCCCGTTTGCGGCGGTTTCGGCCGCTGCGAACGGGGTGCACACCGTTCTCGCGGGCGTCGCCGCGCCTCTGGCCCGCTGAAGCCCGGCACTTGGACCGTGGCAGGCACGGTCATTTGTCGCTAGCAATTCATCATCGGTTTTTGATGCGGAGGCGCAAAGCATGACCTTGACCAATCGCGACATCGTCGAGCTGACCGAGTGGCGGCGCAAGCTGCACCAGCAGCCGGAAATCTCGAACGAGGAAGAGAAGACGGCACAAGAGGTCGTCTCCTTCCTCGCCGATACGGGACCGGACAAAGTGTTGACCGGATTGGGCGGCCACGGCGTCGCGGCCATTTACGACAGCGGCAAAAACGGACCGACCGTCCTGTTTCGTTCGGAACTCGACGCGCTGCCGATCGAGGAGCTGTCGGGCGTGCCGCACTCCTCACGCGTGCCGGGCAAGTCGCATATGTGCGGCCATGACGGGCACACGGCAATCCTGGCCTCGCTCGGCCGCCAGCTCGGGCGCGAGCGGCCTGCCAGCGGCCGCGTCGTGCTGATGTTCCAGCCGGCTGAGGAAACCGGCAATGGCGCGGCCGGCGTCGTCGCCGATCCCCGTTTCGGCGAGATCGCGCCGGATTTCGCGTTTTCGCTGCACAATCTGCCCGGCGTGCCGTTCGGCGAGGTGCGGCTCAAGCCCGGCGTGGTCAACTGCGCCTCGCGCGGCATGCGCATCGTGCTGGAGGGCAAGACCGCGCATTCTTCCATGCCCGAGACCGGCGTCTCGCCGATGCTGGCGATCAGCGAGCTGATGCCGGCTTTGCCCGCGCTCGGCCGCGCGACCTTCGCCGACGATGATTTCTCCATGGTCACCGTCACCCATGCCGCGATGGGCGAAGCCGTGTTCGGCATCGCGCCCGCGCACGGAGAGGTCTGGGCGACCCTGCGCACCCGGCATGACGAGCGCATGGCGGATCTGTGCGCCGCCGCCGAAGCGCTGGTCAGCGAGATCGCCGGCCGGCATCGGCTTGCCGCGCGCTTCGACTATCACGAGATCTTCGTCGCCAGCGTCAACGCACCGGACGCCGTGGAGCATCTCAAGCGGGCGCTCGACGAAGAGGGTGTGACGCACGGACAAGAAGCCCTGCCGATGCGCGCCTCGGAGGATTTCGGCCTGTTCGGCCACAGCGCCAAGTCGGCCATGTTCTTCCTCGGCGCCGGCGAGCGGCACCCTGCCCTGCACAATCCCGACTATGATTTTCCCGACGACCTGATCCCGATCGGCTCGAGGATTTTCATGCGCACGGCACGCAATCTGCTGGGCTGAGCTGATCGCGGCACCACGAACGACTGGCGTCTACGGCCTTCTGTCCGGGGGCGGGCCGACGGATCCGCGTTCAATGATCGTGGTCGGCAGAACGAGCCTTTCGGGCGGTTGTGTGTCGCCCTTCAACCGCCGGATAAGCAATTCCGCGACACTCTTGCCAAGCGCGTAGACGGGCTGGTCGATGACGGTGATGGGCGGGGTTGTCACGCTCGTCCAATCCGCATCATGGAAGGTAATTAGCGAGACGTCCTCGGGAACTCCCAGACCGCGCTGGCGGATCACCCTGAAGATCTCCAGCGCTATGACGCTGTCGGAAGCAAGGATCGCCGTCGGCCGATCTGGTCCGGACAGCAGCTTCTCGGCAATCCTGCGCGTTTCGACAGGGCTTGTTGCGCCAAGGCAAACATAACGCTCTGGCCGGTCCATTCCGGCCCCTCGGCACACGGTGAGGAAACCGTCGATACGCTCGCGGACCGATGACGTGTAGATTTGCCCGAGATCGCGGTATTCCTGCCCTTCGGCATCGACCGCGGTCACATAGGCGATGTTGCGGTGGCCGGCATCCGCAAGGATGCTGGTTGCCCGCATCGCTATGCCGCGATCGTCGACGGTGACGGTATCGACATCCAGATCGGGCAGCGCCCTGTCAAGCAGCGCAAGCGGCCGGCCAGAACGGTGGATGTCGCGCAGGTGTGATATGTCGCGCGATTCCGATGGCGTGACGATCAGCCCGTCGACACGCTTGCCGATCAAAAGCCGCACGGCTGCCTTTTCGGCTTCGATCCTCTCGCCGGAGTTGGCCAGGATCACGTTGAACCCGGCCGCCCTTGCCGCATCGCTGATGCCGCGCACTGCCAGGCTGAAGAACGGGTTCTCGATGTCGCCGACAACCACCCCGATGATGCCAGACCGGCCGGTCGTCATGCTGCGGGCCAGCTCGTTGGGACGGTAGTCCAGTGCCTTGGCCGCGGCCATGACGTCCGCGCGGATCGTATCGCTGACAACGCCGTATCCGCCGAGCACGCGTGCGGCTGTCGCTTTCGACACGTCCGCCGCGCGGGCGACGTCGCTGACTGTTATCGAGCGGGTTTTGGGCGCGGTTCTTTTCATCGGACGAACGACTACAAGAGTTGTTGACGGAAGGTCAATCTGCCGATAACCATTATCAAAGAGACCGGTCTCACGCAATAAGAGACCGGTCTCTTTGAAAAAACCGGGAGAGCCAGGAGCATGATGTCAGCCCACCGTTCGAGCCGCTGCCGCGGCGACCAACGATGTGAGGCCTGAAACTACGCGCTCGACGCAAATGCCAAGAAGAACGTGCCAAGAAAAACAGACCTTCAGAGTGGAGAGAAGACATGAGCAGGATTGGAATTCTCAAGTCGTTGATGTCACCGGTCCGGGCCGGCGCAATGGCACTTATGGTTCTATGCATCGGATCGGGTCTGGTTTCGCGGGCTGCCGCGGCGGATGACAATCCCTATGGCCTCATCGATGCGAAGGTCATCAGCGTCGGCACCATGGGAGACGCCAAGCCATACGCTTTCACCCAGGCGGATGGCACATTCACCGGGTTCGACCTTGAATTGTTTCGCAACGTCGCCGGCCGCCTTGGATTCAAACCCGACCAGGTGATCTTCACCGGCCAGGAATTCTCGGCGCTTATGCCCTCGGTTGCCAACGGGCGCTTCGATGTTGCGGTCGCCGCGATCGGCACGACGGATGCGCGCAAGAAGACTGTCGACTTTTCGGATGGCTATCTCGCGGGCTATCTCTCGGTGCTTACCGCCGACAAGGCCATGAAGTCGGCGGACGGGCTCAAGGGCAAGCGTCTTGGCGTCGTCCAGGTACGCTGCAGGAAATCTACGCAGCGAAGAATTTTGTCGGAACGGATCTCGTCAAGTTCCCCGACAACAACTCTGCCGTCTCCGCGCTGAACAACGGAACCGTCGACGCGCATTTCCTCGATTACGAGGCCGCCAAGGACTATGCGGTTCGCTATCCGGACTTGAAGATCGCGGTGAACATCCCCTCCTTCGACGCACCCGCGGGCTTCGTCCTGCGCAAGGGCAACGACAAGTTTCGCGAGGCATTGAACACCGCCCTGCATGCGGCGATGCAGGACGGCACCTGGAAGACGCTCTACGAGAAGTGGTTCCCCGGTTCCCCGATGCCTGACCAGTACCTCCCCAAGAAGTAACCGCGACTCAGCCGCCGGCCGTGGCCGGCGGCGGACGCGCTCTCGCGCCGGGTTTTTGACTGCGCGAACGGAGCAATGGAAAGGGGTCGAATGAATTGGCTTGAAAACCTGCGGCGCAGTTTCCTCGACTGGCAAGCCATGGCGGACGTGCTGCCGAGCATGATCACCATCGGGCTGAAGAACACCTTGATCCTCGCCGCTGCGTCCACGGTGATCGGTGTTGTCCTCGGCATGATCCTTGCTGTCATGGGCATCTCGCAATCACGCTGGCTGCGCATTCCGGCCCGGGTTTATACCGACATTTTCCGGGGCCTTCCGGCGATCGTCACGATTCTGCTGATCGGCCAGGGCTTCGCCCGCATTGGCCGTGAAATTTTCGGGCCTTCGCCCTATCCGCTCGGCATTCTCGCCCTCAGCCTGATTGCCGGCGCCTACATCGGCGAAATCTTCCGCTCCGGCATCCAGAGCGTCGAGCGTGGACAGATGGAAGCCTGCAGGGCTCTGAGCATGAGCTACGGACAGGGCATGCGGCTGATCGTGGTCCCGCAAGGCATCCGCCGCGTCCTGCCGGCTCTGGTCAACCAGTTCATCGGCAACGTCAAGGATTCGAGCCTGGTCTACTTCCTCGGCCTGCTCGCGTCGGAGCGCGAAATTTTCCGCGTCGGCCAGGACCAGGCTGTGGTCACGGGCAACCTCTCGCCATTGCTCCTGGCTGGCGTTTTCTATCTCGTCATCACGGTGCCGTTGACCCATGTGGTCAACTACATCGACAACTCGCTGCGGGTGGGAAAGCAAAAGGCCGGCCTCGTCACCAGCGGCCTCGCCGAGGTGAGCGAACTGGAAAGCGCGATCGGCGGCCCGTCTTCGCAGACCAGCCCCGACGGCAGCCCGGCGCTTCCCCGGTTCAAGGGCGGCAGTCTCGCCATCACTGATCTCGACATGGCTTATGGCGATCTCGATGTCCTCAAGGGCGTCAGCCTGACGGTCAAGCCGGGCACGGTCACATGCGTCATTGGTCCGTCGGGGTCGGGCAAGTCGACGCTGTTGCGCTGCCTCAACCGCCTGGTCGAGCCCAAAGGCGGCGACGTGCTGCTCGACGGCGCGAGCATCCTGGCGGTGAAGCCCGAAAAATTGCGCCGGCGTGTCGGCATGGTGTTCCAGCAATTCAACCTGTTTCCCGACCACACAGCCCTGGAGAACGTCATGCTGTCCCTGACCAAGGTCAAGGGCATTCCAGTGCCGGAGGCCGAGCGCATCGCCGAGGCGCGCCTGGCCGATGTTGGCCTTGCCGCACGCAAACACCATCGTCCCGGGAGCCTTTCCGGCGGCCAGCAGCAGCGCGTGGCAATCGCCCGTGCGCTTGCCATGGACCCCGAGGTTATCCTGTTCGACGAAGTGACCAGCGCTCTTGATCCCGAACTGGTGAAAGGCGTCCTCAACCTGATGGCGGACCTCGGCCGGCGTGGCATGACGATGGTCGTGGTGACCCATGAAATGGGTTTTGCCCGCAAGGTCGCCGATCAGGTCATCTTCATGGATGAGGGCCGTGTCATCGAGGCCGGCACGCCCGCCGCGATCTTCGACACTCCGAAAAGCGCGCGTCTGAAGCACTTCCTTGCCGAAGTGCTTTGATCGCACCACCGCATGGCCCAATCCAACCTCCACACAGTGAAAGAACATGCCATGGCTACATCACATTCGGTCGCAAAGGTCGTTGTTGTCGGGGGCGGTATCTTCGGTGTCTCCTCGGCCGTTCATCTTGCACGGCTCGGCATCGAAACCGTCCTGGTCAATGACGGACCGCTCGCCAAGGGAGCTTCCGGCCGCTCACTCGCCTGGCTCAATTCCGCCCGCAAGCGGTCGGCTGAATACCATCGCCTGCGCATGATCGGCATCGATCGCTACCGGACGCTGTCGGCGAGATATCCGAATGCCGCCTGGCTGCGTTTCGACGGCGGTCTGACATGGGATGCGGACGGCGCCTCAAACGAGATCGCGGATGTCTTCGCTCATGAGAAAATTCTTGGTTATGACGCGCAGCTTCTGTCCGCGGGCGCCATAGCGTCGGTCACCCCGGGTATCGCTGCAGATGCCGTCACGCCACAGGGAGCGATCTTCAATCCGGGCGAAGGCTGGGTCGACCTGCCATCGCTGATCGAGCTATTGGTTGCGGAATTCATGGAGCACGGCGGGCAGTTGGTCACCGATGCCGGAAGCGCGGCGGTCACGGTCGTCGACGGTCGCGCCACCGGCGTCACCACCACAGGCGGCATCGGCTTCGCCGCCGACGCGGTGCTGCTGGCGACCGGCGGTGATGTGCCGCGAATGGTCGCGGACTCCGGCCAATATATTGCCGACGGGACGCCAATCGCGCTGCTGGTCAGGACCAAGCCGCAACACTTGCCCCTTCGGGCCGTGCTCAATACCCCGCGCGTCGCCATCCGCCCGATGCCGGACGGAGCCCTTGCGCTCGATTCCGCCTGGTCGGAAGAAGAGGTGGTCGTCAATTCGGACGGTACTTATGGCGTGAAGGATTCGACCGTCCAGGGGCTTCTCGACGAAGCCTCGAAGGTTCTCGAGGGCCATCCGAAGTTGGAGCTGGAAAGCTATGGCGTCGGCCCCAAGCCGATCCCCGCGGGCGGCGATCCGGTATTCGGCCAGTTGAAGGACATCAAGGGATATTACGTCGCCTTCAGCCACAGCGGCGCAACGCTTGGCCTGATCGCCGGCGAGCTGCTTGCCGGCGAGATCGCCACCGGAAGAGAGCACCCACTTCTTGCAAACTTTCGGCCGGCTCGGTTTTCTTGAGGGCGTTGCAAAATCTGAACCGCGTCACGCTGCCCTTCCCCCAAGACTCCGCATCAGCCCCTTCGGCAGAAACAGCATCGCCAGGATGATCGTCAGGCCCGAGATCACCGGGTGATAGTCCGGCACCACGATCCGCGCGAGGTCGAACACGGCGTACATCACGAAGGCGCCGAGGATCGGGCCGAGCAGCGTGCCGGTGCCGCCGACCACTGTCATCATCAGCGGCAGCAGCATCCAGTCGAGGGCGAACACCGAGTCCGGCCCGACATGGAAGATGTAGTAGGTGTAGAGGCTGCCGGCGATGCCGGCGATGAAAGCGCTGCCGGCGAAGGCGGCGACCTTGACCCTGAGCACATCGATGCCGTTGGCCGAGGCCGCCATCTCGTCGTCGCGCACGGCGATCAGCGCCAGCCCGTAGCGCGAGCGCATCAAAAGGCGGATGGCAAGTGCCGTGCCGACCATCAGGCCTAGCCCGACCAGATAGTGCGGCAAGAGCGTGTCGAAAGTGCTGGCAGGCGCCACGACGCCAAAGGCGCCGCCGGTGAAGTCGCCGCCATTGATGAACATCACCTTGACGATCTCGCCGAAGCCGAGCGTGCCCAGCGCGAAATAGTCGCCGCGCAATTTGGACAAAAGCGGCAGGCCGATGATGATGGCGGCAGCCGCCGCCACCAGCCCGCCCAGCACCATAGTCACCGGGTCGAAATAATAGATGCGTGGATAGGCGTCATAGAGCGAGCCCCAGAGATAATTGCCGCTCCACAAGATCGCGGTGGTGTAGGCGCCGAGCCCGAAGAAGGCATGGTTGCCCAGGCTGATCTGGCCGCCGAAGCCGGCGACCAGGTTCCAGCCCTGCGCCATGATGGCGTAGATGAAGACGAAGAACAGGAACGAGAAGGCGTAACTGTCGATCGCGCCGGGCAGCAGCGGCACCAGGGCGAGTGCCACGACGACGGCAATGGCAATCCCCGTCTTGGCTTGCTTGTTCCAGGCTTGCTTCAACATGGTGCTCAAGCCTTCTTGTAAGGCCGGCTGAACAGGCCTTCCGGCTTGAACATCAGCACCGCCAGGAACACGCCGTAGGCAATCGCGTTGGTCCAGCCGCCCGAGATGAAATACTGCACATAGGCCTCGATGAGGCCGAGCAGGATGCCGCCAGCAAGCGCACCCGCGACATTGCCGATGCCGCCCAGCGCCAGCGCCACCAGCGCCTTCAGGCTGAAGATGAAACCGGCGAACGGGTTGAACGGGAAGGTGGTCGCCACCGCGACGCCCGCCGCTCCCGCCAGCGCGATACCGATGGCAAAGGCAATCGCATTGACGCGATGCGGGCTGATGCCCATCAGCGTCGCCGCCTCCATGTCCTCGGACGCCGCGCGCACCGCCTTGCCAACCAGCGTCTTGCGCAGGAACAGCACCACCAGCCCGGTGCCGGCAAGCGCGATCAGGAAGCCCATGGAGCGGGTGAAGGAGGTGCGCACGCCCAATATCTCGATGCCGCTCGCCGTGTAGGAGGTGACGATTGCGGCGGTATTGCCGCCCCACACCACCGTCATCAGGTTCTGGATCAGGAACATCAGGCCGACCGCGATCAGGAGCGAGATGTTGCGGTCCTCCGCGGCGGCTGCCTTGCGGAACAGGCCTTGGTAGATCAGCCAGCCGACGACGAGCCCGACCGGCACGACGATCAGCAGCGACAGGAACGGGTCGATGCCCAGCCCGTAGAACAGCGCCCGCACGAAATAGGCGGCCAGGATGATCATCGCGCCCTGCGCCAGGAAGATCAGCCGCATGGTGCCGAAGATGAGGCTCAAGCCAACGGCGGCGACGCCATACATGGCGCCGCCCAGCGCGCCGTTGAGCGACAGTTGCAGCAGGATGTCGGGAGGCGGAATGTTGAACGTCATCACTACTCCAACACGCCCATATAGGCCTTCTGGATTTCGGGATCGGCAAGCAGCTCGGTGCCCGTGCCTTGCATGGCGAGCTCGCCGGTCTTCAGCACGAAGGCATAGTCGGCCACCTTCAGCGCCTGGTGGATGTTCTGCTCGACGAGCAGGACGGTGACGCCTTGGCTGTGCAAGGTCCCGATCAGCGCAAACATCTGCTGCACCACGATCGGGCTGAGACCCAGCGACGGCTCGTCGAGGATGAGCAGCGATGGGTCCGACATGGTGGCGCGAGCGATCGCCAGCATCTGCTGCTCGCCGCCCGAGAGCGAGCCGGCCTTCTGCCCTGCCCGCTCCTTCAAACGTGGAAACAGCGCATAGGCCTTTTCCAGAGATTGCTTGAAGCGCTTCCGGACCTTGGGCTGGAAGGCGCCAAGTTCGAGGTTCTCCAGCACCGTCATCTGCCGGAACAGGCCGCGCCCTTCCGGCACATGCGCGATGCCCATGCCGGCGATCTCCTCCGGCGCCTTGCCGGCCAGCGGCGCGCCGGCGAGGAAGATCTCGCCGCGCTTCGGCTTGAGCAGGCCGGAGATGGTCTTCAGCAGCGTCGTCTTGCCGGCGCCATTGGCGCCGACAATGGCCACGATCGTACCGGGGTCGACATGGATCGACACGCCCCACAGCGCGCCGACGTCGCCATAGGCGACTTCCAGATTGTTCACGTCAAGCAGCCGGTTCGCCAAGATAGGCCTCTATCACTTTGCGGTTGGCGACGATCTCGCGAGGCGTGCCGTCGGCGATTTTCTCGCCATGGTCGAGCACGATCACCCGGCTGCACACTTTCATGATGGCGTCGACCTTGTGCTCTACCCACAGGATCGACACGCCACGCTCGTTGCGCACGCGGCGGATGACATCGACCATGCGCTGGATCTCGGTCGGGTTCAGCCCCGCCATCGGCTCGTCGAGCAAGAGCAGCGCCGGGCTGGACGCGACTGCCCGCGCGATCTCCAGCAGCCGCCGGTCGGACAGCGTCATATGTGCGGTGCGGACATCGCGTTTCGCGGTCAGGCCGACCAGTTCCAGCGCTTCCTCGGCCGCGGCAGTGGCGTGCCTGACGCGCCCGCCACCGCCATAGACCGCGCCGACCATGATGTTCTCGAATGCCGTCATGGTCAGGAAGGTGCGCACCAGCTGGAAGGTACGCGCGATGCCGAGCCTGCAGATGCGATGTGGTGCGGTGCCGGTGATGTCGCGCCCACGAAACCGGATACGCCCTTGTGTCGGCGTGTAGAGCGCGGTGATGAGGTTGAACAGCGTCGACTTGCCGGCGCCATTGGGACCGATTAGCCCGATCAGCTCGTTGGCGCCGACGGCGATGTCGATGTTGTTGAGCACGACGAGCCCGCCGAACCGCTTCTGTACCGCCTCGAGGCGAAGCAAGGTTTCGTCGGGCTGCATCGTGTTTTCCGTTTCTGTCGTCAAGGATGTTGGGGCGGACACAGAAGCCGCGCCCGCCCCATTCGCCGCACCAATTGCTCAGCGCTTGTCCCAGGCCGGTGCCGGCTTGTAGGTCCAGTTGCCGTCCGGGTAGATCAGCTGGTGCTTGCCTTGCCACCATTGCGTGGCGACGCTGGGGATCAGGGCAAAGCCGGTCTGGTCGAATTTGAGATCGCCAACGACGGTGTCCTTGAATTCCTGGTTGAAGATCGCCTCATGCAGCGCGTCGGCGTCGGTGGAACCCGCCTTCTCGATCGCCTGCGCCAGCACCTGCGCGTTGGCATAGAAGGCGCCGACGGTGACGGAGTCCTTTTTGAACTCGGCCTCGTAGCGGTCGCCGAGCTCCTTGGCGCCCTTGTAAGGGTAGCTCGCCGACCAGAAGCCGTCGGTCAGGATGTAATCGGAATCCGGCCCGAGCGCCTCGTGGAACTCACCCGTCCAGGTGCCCTTCCAGCCGTGCAGATAAGGCACGGAGAAGCCGAGTTCCTTCATCTGGCGCAGCAGCGTCACCGTGTCGGCCGGCGAGCCGAACACCAGCATGGCGTCGACGTCTGCCGCCTTGAGCTTGGTGATCAGCGCCGAATAGTCGGTGGCGCCGATCGCCCAGGGGTCGTCGACGGCGAAAGTGTAGCCATACTTCTTGGCCGCCGCCTCGAAGGCGCCGCCAAAGCCCTTGCCGTCCGGCGAATCCTCAGTGACCAGCGCCGGGTTCTTCGGCTTCTCATTGGCCGGCAGCTTGTTCCAGATCTCGAACGGCACTTCGGCGCCCGGACCCGGGTGGAAGAAGAACAGCGCCGAATATTTGAGCTTCAACGGCTGCCATTCGAAAGGGAAGGCCGTCGTGATCATGTAGAACTTCTTGTATTTTTCCGCGACGATGGCGCCCGCGATGTTCATCGGCCCGGAATGGGTCGAGAGCAGCGCGTCGACCTTCTGCACCTTGATCAGGTTCTCCAGCGCCGATGCGACCTTGCCTTCCGAGCTTTCGTCGTCGGCGAGGACGAGCCGCACCGGCAGTTTCTTGCCGGCCGACTTGACCAAGATGCCGCCGGCCTTGTTGATGTCGGCCACCGCTTGCTCGTAGGCCCATTTCTGCTCCTTGCCGTCGCCAGCCAGCGGCCCGGTCAGGGAGATCGGCGCACCGATGACGATCTCGGTGTCGCCGGCATTCGCCATACTGGTACCGCCGGCCGCGAACACGGCCGACANCGGCGCACCGATGACGATCTCGGTGTCGCCGGCATTCGCCATACTGGTACCGCCGGCCGCGAACACGGCCGACAGGGCCAAGCCCGCCAGCATTCTCTTCCCCGCCAGCATTGCCTTCAGACTGTTTCCCATTTCATCCTCCCAGGTTTTCATCGGGCGGACGCGTCAGCGCGCCCGGCCGCATGTCTCAAGCTGTCGCTGCCGCGACCAGCCTGGTGTCGGTGAACTGCTCGAAACTCAGCACTTTGCCGTCCTCCATCTCCCAGACATGGACGACGCGCGCCGACATCGGCTTGCCGGTCTTTTTGTAGACACCCGAATAGGTGCCGATGCCGACGATGGTGGTGCCGCCGTCGACCAGCTTTTCGAGCTTCAGATTGTAGCCGTCCCACTCCTCGCCGATGCGCTTGAAGACGCCCGCTATGATGGCGTCGGGGCCGACATAGGTGCCGGCATAGGGAAAGCCAGCCATTTCGGTCCAGGCGGTGCGGCTGGTAATCGGCGCCATCATCGCGGCCAAATCCATCGCGTCGGACCCGGCGTAATGCGCCTTGATCGCTTCGTAGTTCTTGTTCATGGCGTTCTCCCGCGCGGTCAGACCGGCGCCTTGCCTTCGTCGTAGACGGTTCTGGATTTCTTCTCGATGTGAGCGCCGGCCGGCTTGTTCTCGACCTTGCCCTGGCTGGTCACACCAAGGAATTTGCCGGTCGAGCGCATCGTGTCCCAATTGTAGAAGAACAGCGACGCGACCGGGATGATGAACTCGCGGAAACCAAACACATACTGGTTCTCGGCGAACTTCCAGGTCGTGGCCAGATCGACGTCGCCATGGCCGCGCTGCACGCCGACGAGGTTCTGCCAGGCATAGCGCTCGGCGCTCAGATAAATATGTTCGTAGACGTGGTTGGGACTGTAGGTGTAGTGCGCGGTGAGCCCGATCAGGTCCCGGGTCGGTGCCGGCACGATGCCGGTCGGCGCCACGCGGGGGTCGCCGAGCACACCGGCCGACCAGGTCTGCGCCACGCGTGGCTCGCCGGGCGCCTCGCCTGCTTCACGCACCCGTTCGCGTACCGACAGCACGCGGCGCGTACTGGTGTTGACGATGAGCGCCTCGTCCTCCGTCGGCCGGGCGGCGAAACTCATGTTGATGAAGAACACATCGGAGGCGACTTCGAGCGCCTCGTACCAGTCCGCGCCGGCTTTCGTGCCCTCGCTCCACGCCACCGTATCGGCTGACGTGAAGGCCAAGTCGATGGTGCGGCCGGTGTCGAGCGTGATCTTGAAGGTCTGCCCGCGCAACGCTGATGTCGTCGGCAGCCGGTTGGTGGCGATGCCGGCGGCGAAATCGTCGAAATGCTTCCAGTCGGCCGGCCTGTTCTGGTCGTTCATGGTGCTCCTCCACATCAATCGACAAAAGCTAACGTGGGCAGGTCGACGACGGTGGCGCCGCCATCGACCGTCAGGATCGACCCGTTCATCATCGCCGCCTCGTCGGAGGCGGCGAAGCAGATGACGTTGGACACTTCTTGCGGTTTCGCCGGCCGGCCGAGCGGCACGTCCTTCGTCACCAGCCGATAGGCCTCTTCGATCGAGCCAAGCCCGTGCTTTTCGACGATCATCTCCATCTGCTCGTCGGCCATGTCGGTCGACACCCAGCCCGGGCAGATGATGTTGGTGCGCACGCCCTTGCGGCCATAGTCGCGCGCCAGCGATTTGCCGAAGCCGATGCAGGCATGTTTCATGGTGACGTAGCCGGCCGCGTCCGGCCCGGCGAACAGGCCGGCGATAGAGGCGACGACGACGATGTTGCCTCGGCGCTCGATCAGGTCGGGCAGGCATTCGCGGGCGCAAACGAAGGCGGTGTCGAGATTGGTGCGTGTCGCCAGGCTCCAGGTTTCGTCACTCATCGAGATCGTCGGCCCGACGCCATGGCCGCCGGCATTGGCGACGAGTATGTCAACGGGCCCGACCTTGTCATGCACTTCGGCCAGAGCCGCGCGCACCGCCTTCGGATCGGCGGCGTCGCCCTGCACCACCAGCCCACCAATGTCCCTGGTCACGGCCTCCAGCGGCTCGCGCCGCCGGCCCATCAGCACCACCTTCGCGCCGTCGGCCGCCATGCGCCTGGCAACCGCCGCGCCGATGCCGGTGCCGCCGCCGGTAATGAAGGCCGTCTTTCCCGAAAATCGCATTGTTCGATCCCGATTGATGCTGTGCCGGCTGTGCGCCGATCTTCGCCAAGGATAGTGCGGCATCCGCCATTTCGCGTCTTGTCCGAGCGGGAACTTTGTTTTGACTGAGCGCGCACTCGTGCTTTGGGAGGCTTGAAGCCGGCCGATGCGCTCCATAATCCTCGGCTGGGATGTTCATCAGCAATCGAGGAGGATGGCGTGAACGAGAGAACCGTGCCGCCGATCAGCCCTGCCGCCGCCGCTTTCCTGGCGCGTCCGCACCGCCCCTTCATCAATGGCCGCTTCGTCGAGGGCCTCGCTGGTGACGGCCTCGCCGTCGACGATTCCGCCTCCGGCGAGATCGTCGCGCACGTGCCGGAAAGTGGCCCCGAACTGGTCGACCAGGCGGTGCGCGCGGCGCGAGCCGCGCTCGATGGACCGTGGGCATCGATGCGACCGGTCGACCGCCAGAATTTGATGTTGAAGCTCGCCGACGCCGTCGAGGCCGATGCCGACCTCCTTGCAGAGATCGAAAGCATCGAGAACGGCAAGTCGCTCGGCGTCGCCCGCATGCTGAGTGCGGCCGGCACCGTCGACTGGCTGCGCTATTATGCCGGCTGGGCAACCAAGATCGAAGGCTCGACCTTCCAGGTCTCCATCCCGGTACCGCCTGGCGCCAAACATCAGGCGATGACAGTGATGGAGCCGGTCGGCGTCGTCGGCGCCATCGTCCCGTGGAATTTCCCGCTGCTGATTGGCATGTGGAAGATCGCGCCGGCGCTCGCCTGCGGCTGTACCGTGGTGCTGAAGCCACCGCAGGAAACCCCGCTCGGCCTGCTCCGGCTCGCCGAGCTGATCGAGGCATCGGGTTTTCCGCCCGGCGTCGTCAACATCGTCACCGGCAGCGGCTCCGTCACCGGCGAAGCGCTGATCCGCCATCCCGGCATCGACAAGCTGACCTTTACCGGCTCGACGGAAGTGGGAAAACGCGTCGGCCACGCCGCCGTCGACCGCGTCGCCCGCTTCACGCTGGAGCTCGGTTCGAAATCGCCGATGATCCTGCTTGCCGACATGGAGGAAGGCATCGAGCCTTTGGTCGCGGGCCTCGGCATGTTCTTCAACCAGGGCCAGGTCTGCACGTCGGCCTCACGGCTCCTGATCGAGAAGTCGATCTACGACCGCACGCTGGCGCGGCTGGCCGAGATCGCCGACGGCATGTCGCTGGGCGCCGGCCGCGACGCCGATGCGCAAATCAACCCGCTGGTCTCGGCCAAGCACAAAAGAAGCGTCGAGGGCTTTGTCGAGCGCGGCCTGGCGGCCGGCGTCGAACGGGTCAGCGGCGCGCGGCCGGTGCCTGCGAAAGGCCATTATGTGGCGCCGACCATCCTGCACAATGTCCGGCCCGATATGGAGATCGTGCGCGAAGAAGTGTTTGGGCCGGTGGTGGCGGCGATGCCGGTCGCCGATCTCGACGAGGCGATCCGCATCGCCAACGACACGCGCTACGGCCTGTCGGCCTCGATCTGGACCCGCGACATGGGCAAGGCGATGACTGCCATCCACGGCCTCAAGGCCGGCACGGTATGGGTCAATTCGCACAACACGCTCGACCCCGCGGCACCCTTCGGCGGTTTCAAGCAGTCCGGCATTGGCCGCGAGCATGGACGTGCGGCGATCGACGGCTACCTCGAAACCAAGACCGTCATCATGCGCTACGCCTGACATGATGAGCGCAGAATACGACTACATCATCGCCGGCGCCGGTTCGGCCGGCTGCACGCTGGCCAACCGGCTGGTCAATGCGGGCAAGCGCGTGCTGATCGTCGAGGCCGGGCCTGCCGACAACACGCGGCTCATCGACATGCCCGCCACCTTCGCCAAGGTGATCGGCACGGCACGCAGCTGGATCTACGAATCCGAGCCCGAGCCGAGCGTCGGCGGACGTCGGCTGCCGGTGCCGCAGGGCCGCACGCTGGGCGGCGGCTCTTCCATCAACGCCATGCTCTATGTCAGGGGCCAGCCGCAGGATTACGATGGCTGGCGCGAACTCGGCTGCACCGGCTGGGGCTGGGACGAGGTGTTGCCGGTGTTCCGGCGGCTGGAGCGCAACGAGCGGCTGGCCGGCAAGCACCACGGCATCGAGGGCCCACTGCCCGTCTCCGATCCACGCCACCGCCATCCGCTGTCATTGGCCTATGTGCAAGCCGCGCAACAGGCCGGTTATCGCTACAATGACGACTTCAACGGCGCGCGGCAGGAAGGCGTCGGCTTCTACCAGACGACGACTGCGAACGGCGAGCGCCAATCAGCGGCAAAAGTATTCCTGAGGCCGTTGGGCGGCAACGCCAACCTGACCGTGGTCACCGATGCGCTGGTCACCGGCGTGACACTGGAAAACGGGGCGGCAAGCGGCCTCGCCTACACCACTTCGGACGGCCGCAACCATACAGCGACGGCAAGGGCCGAGGTGATCCTCACCGCCGGTGCGTTGGCGACGCCGAAGCTGATGATGCTGTCGGGATTGGGGCCAGCCGAGCATCTGGCCGGGCTGGGCATTCCCGTCATCCGCGACATGCCATCGGTCGGCCGCGACCTGCAGGATCATGTCGCGGCCCCCGTCTATGCATTGACACGCCAACCGATCTCGCTGCTCGGGCAGGACCGCGGCCTGAAGGCGCTGCGCCACGGCATCCAGTACCTGATGTTTCGCAGCGGCCTGCTGACCTCCAACGTGGTCGAGAGCGGCGGCTTCTTCGACACTGACGGCGATGGCCGGCCCGATGTCCAGTTCCACGTCCTGCCGGTGATGATCGAAAGCGCCGAGCATGGTTCGATCGAGCGCCACGGCATGGAGCTCAACCCCTGTGTCCTCCGGCCAAAGTCGCGCGGCACGGTCGGCCTGCGCTCGCGTGACGCCGCCGACCCGATCCGCTTCACCACCGGCTTCCTGTCCGATCCCCATGATCTCGCTCTGCTGCTCGCCGGCATGAAGATTGCCCGCAATATCCTGCGCCAGCCTGCCCTGCAGGCCGCGGTCGCCGAGGAACTGTCGCCGGGTAACGATGCGGATCTTTCCGACCAGACGATAACAGACCACATCCTCGAACACGCCAAGACCGTCTATCACCCCTGCGGCACCTGCCGGATGGGCACCGACGACGGCGCGGTGGTCGATCCGCAATTGCGCGTGCGCGGCGTACCGCGCCTGCGCATCTGCGACGCCTCGATCATGCCGCGCCTGATCAGCGGCAACACCAACGCGCCCGTGATCATGATCGCCGACCGCTGCGCCGATTTCATCCTGGGCGCGTAAGCAGCCGTTCACCTTTGCTTTTCCGCATGCAGCAGCACGCTCGAAAGCTGCACGCGCTCGCTGATCCGTTGATGGCCGCCAGCCTGCTGTCCGCGGTGCCGGTCTTGGTGCTATTCCTGACCGCGCAGCTTAAAAGTAGGCTCCGGGCGCGCGCATCACCTATTCTGGCTTCATGTAAATGTCATAAAAATCAAATGGAAACCGGCATTCGGGTGAACTAGAAAACATAGGGTTGTCCTGGAGAGATCGTGATCGAAGCGGCGGCAACCGTCGCCATGATCGGCGTCTTCCATCACGCGAAAATGTCGCCGAGCTTGTCGCCAGCGAAATCCACCTTGAAACCATTTCCCACCCTGAAACCACTTGCAAGAGACATGACATGTGGCTGAGTGACTTCGAAATTGTCCTGCGTGACCGTGTCGTTGCCAATGGCGCTGTCAGGATCGAAAACGGCCGGATTGCCGAAATCCGAGACCAACCTGTCGAGAATGCCGACATCGAGGGCGGCGGCCGCCTGCTCCTGCCGGGCTTCATCGACATGCATGGCGACATGGTGGAGAAGGAAGTCGAGCCGCGCACCGGCGTCCATGTGCCGATGCAAATCGGCATTGCCGAACTCGACAAGAAGCTCGCCTCCTGCGGCGTGACGACGGCCTATGCCGCGCTCTCCTTCATCGGCGCCAGCGTCACCAGCGGCGTGCTGCGCTCGGAAGATCATACATCCGATATCATCGAGACCATTGCCGGGATGAAGGACGATCTGCTTGTCGACCACCGCATCCATGCCCGGTTCGAGGTCACCTTCACGCCCGCGATCGCCATGCTGCAGAGGTTGATGGATGCAGGCAAGCTGCACCTCATCTCCTTGATGGACCACACGCCTGGACAGGGGCAATACCGCGACGTCGAACTCTACATCGCCCGCATCGCCAAGGAGCGTGGCATGTCCGTTGCCATGGCCTCCGAGATCGTCGGACAGCGGATGGCCGGCCGCGAGGGCCAGGGCGATGTACTCAACGCGCTGCAGGATCTGTCGGCCCGCGCCCGCGCCTGCGGCATCGTGCTTGCCTCGCATGACGACGACACGCTGGAAAAAGTGGAACTGGTCCATGGCCTGGGCGCCGTGCTCAGCGAATTCCCGGTGACGCTCGAAGCGGCGCAGGAAGCCCGCCGGCTCGGCATGCACACCGCAATGGGCGCGCCCAACGCACTGCGCGGAGTTTCCTATTCCGGCAATCTTTCCGCCCGGCGGGCCTATGAGGCGGGATTGCTCGACATGCTGGCCAGCGACTACCATCCGGCCTCGATCCTGCCGGCCGTGCTTGGCCTGGCACAGGTGCGCGACGGCGGCCTGGCAGCGGCGGCCGCGCTGACAAGCGCCAACCCGGCCGCGGCGCTCGGGCTCACCGATCGCGGCGCCATCGAGCCGGGGCTTCTGGCCGACCTGGTGGTTGCCGACCGCCAGCCGGTGGCACGTGTCCGCGCCACCTTCCGCGCCGGCCGCATGATTTACGGCGACGGCACGCTGGCACCAGCCCTCAAGGCAGAACGTTTCGAAGAGGCCGCCGCTGGCCGTTACCGGCTGGCCTGAGGCGCTTTTCCTGGAATTGCCTCAGAGCAGTTCACAAACGGTGAACTGCTCTAACTCTTTGTTTTGACGCAATTCCGGACGGAAAACCGTTTCACACTTTTCCTGGAATTGCTCTAGAGATCGAGCACCACCATCATGCCGCGCACCTCTGCCATTTCCAGCAGCAGATCCTGCAGGCTCTCGACGGTCAGCGCGACACCGGTTATCGCCAGCAACTCCGCGATACTCTCCTTCATCGAAATGACGGCAACCCCGGTTTTTTGGAAAGCATCCGTCCGATGGCTGCGCGGATATGGGCATTCTGTTCAGGCATGATCTCCTCTCATGCTGTGAGATCGGCACGGTTTCCCCCGACAATATGGTTTTCACGCAACTTCCGCGAGCTTTTGCTTACGTCTGCAAGCCATCTTGTTGATGATCGTCCAAATCATCTCGTCGACCGTCATCTGGGCCGGAATTGGCATCGTCATGGGCTCGACAGCCGCTCAGCGGGGGCAGGTCGGCCGCAGGAACAACACCTTCCGACGAAGCCTGCGGATTGGCTCTTGCCGAAGCTGGCGGCCTCGCTCATCCATGGCGTGGAAACGACAGTTTGGAACCAGTGATGACCGATGCCAGCCTTCATCTCGTCGAAGCGACGATCGAACAATTGCGCCGTGCGCTCGATGACGGCACGGTCACCAGCGTCGAGCTGGTCGGTGCGTATCTGCGCCGCATCGCGCATTTCGACCGCCACGGCATCGGCCTCAACGCCGTCCCCGTGCTCAACCCCGACATGTTCGAGGAAGCCGCCGCTTCCGACCAGCGGCGGCGCAGCAAGGCCTTGCTTGGGCCGCTCGACGGCATCCCCTACACCGCCAAGGACAGCTACAAGGTCAAAGGCCTGACGGTCGCCGCCGGCTCGCCGGCCTTCGAGCATCTCGTCGCCAATGAGGACGCCTTCACCATCGCGAGGCTCAGGGCCGGCGGCGCGGTGCTGATCGGCCTGACCAACATGCCGCCAATGGCCAATGGCGGCATGCAGCGCGGCGTCTATGGCCGCGCCGAGAGCCCCTACAATGCCGACTATCTGACCGCCGCCTTCGCGTCGGGCTCGTCCAGCGGTTCGGGCACGGCGACAGCAGCCAGCTTCTGCGCCTTCGGGCTCGGCGAGGAAACCTGGTCGTCCGGCCGCGCGCCGGCCACCAACAACGCGCTGGTCGCCTACACGCCCTCGCGCGGCGTGACCTCCGTGCGCGGCAACTGGCCGCTGGTGCCGACCATGGATGTCGTCGTGCCGCACACGCGGACCGTGCACGATATGCTGGAACTGCTCGACATCATCGTCGCCGACGATCCCGAGACGCGAGGCGATTTCTGGCGCGCGCAGCCCTGGATCAAGCTGCCGAATAGCTCCGAAATGCGGCCGCAACGCTACACCGAACTGACGCTTGCTGGATCATTGAAAGGCAGACGGCTCGGCGTGCCCCGAATGTATATCGGCCGCGACAGCGGCGCCGACCGGCCGATCGAAACCCGGGCCTCGGTGCTTGCCCTGTGGGAACAGGCGGCGGCCGATCTCAAACGGCTGGGCGCCGAAGTGGTGGAAGTCGATTTTCCCGTCGTCTCCAACTACGAGCGCGACCGTCCCGGCGCGCGCACCATGGTAGAGCGCGGGCTCGTGCCGAAGGAGTTCGCGAACCGCGAAATCTGGGACCTATGCATCTGGGGTTGGGACGATTTCCTGCGCGCCAATGCCGACCCTGATATTCCCGACCTCGCCTCGGTCGATGGCCCGAAAATCTTCCCGCAGCCGCCAGGCACGCTGCCCGACCGCTACGAAGGCGGCTTCGACCTCGCGGACTACGTCGAGCGGGCGAAAGCCGGCGTCACGCCCTTCAAGGATATCCCGACGATGGAGGATGGTCTCAAGGGCCTGGAAACGACGCGGCGGATCGATTTCGAGGACTGGCTCGATGCACAAGGCATCGACGCCGTGGTGCTGCCCGCCGCCGCCGATGTCGGCCCGGCCGATGCCGACATCAACGAGGCGTCCGCCGCCCTTGCCTGGCGCAACGGCACCTGGGTCGCCAACGGCAATCTGGTCTGGCGCCATTTCGGCATCCCGACCGTCACCATACCGATGGGCACCATGGCCGATATCGGCATGCCGGTCGGCCTGACCTTCGCCGGCAAGGCCTATGACGACGAACGGCTCCTGTGCATGGCCGGCGACTACGAACGCGCCACGCAGCGCCGCACCCGCCCACCGCGCACGCCGGAACTGGCCGATGACGTGTTTTCGGATCGGCCCACCCGGTGTGGCGACGGCAAGGCGCCACCGCTTGTCATCGCGCTCGCCGCCGAGACGCGTTCTTCGGGCGATCAGGACGAGATATCCATCACAGTCGACCTGCCCGGCGACGCGGAGACGGAGAATGCCAGCGTCAAGGTGCATATCAACGGCGAGCCTGTCGCATTGCAGCGAAGCGGCGCGCGCCTAGTCGGGCGCGCGCTCGTCCCTGCAGCCGAGCATCAGCGGTTCCACAGCGTCTGGCGCGGCCCGTATGGCTCGATCATCACGGCGGTGGTGCGGCTGGAGGATGGGCGAAGCGCTGGCGCCTATGTGGTTGTGGGCGGGATCAGGTGAGGGTCTCAGCGTCCCCGGCTTCGTCATCCTAGTCTAGGGTCTCCGCGACGGAGCTTCGCTCCTGCTACGCGCTAGGATGACGAAGCCAGGGGCCCATGGATAGTCGCACAAGTGCCGTCAATGACAATCGCGAACCCGGGAGCGCCGCTCCGGTCAGCCACTGGCCGAGCGTCTCGCCACAAAGGCCAGGTCCCGCTGAATGACATCCCGCTTGTCTTGCGACAGACCGGCAAGCAGCTTTTCATCGAGATGCCCTGCTCGAATAAGCTGCGCGAACACGAAGAGAAGCTGCGAATAGCGATAGTCGAACGTGCGATCGATTTTCCGTCGCTGTTCACGCAAATAGTCTTCGAGCTCCCACATCTCGGAGGGCTGCGTCACCGCACTCGCCTTGCTTTTGAAGTCGGCCATCGTCTTTGCGAGCGCCGCCTCAAGGGCGGTATCGAAGGCATGGCGCGCGAGCTTCTTTTCGGATCCGGACCACTCGAAATCACTCATTGGATATCTCCATGGATGCCCTGTGAATTCGGCCCAGATTTTCACGAAAACGCGCTTGCTGCTACCCTCGCGCCGCCCATACCAACCCGCGCTCCACAATCAGCGCCATTTCCGGCACCGCGAACTCATCCGCCGTGTGTCCAAGAGAACTATAAAACACCCTGCCCGAACCATACCGGCGCTTCCAGACCACAGGCATGACAACGCCGCCGATGCCCGGAAAATGCGCGTCAGTGAAAGTGGTCGTCGCCAGCACTTCGTTGCTTGGGTCGACATGCATGTAATACTGCTCCGACCGGTAGGCGAAATCGTTGATGCCTTTGGTGATCGGATCGTCCGGCCGGGTGATGGCGACTTGGTAGTCGATGATGTCGCCGGGGTGCGCGACCCATTGGCCGCCGGTCATGAACTGATAGTCGGGCTCGTTGCGAAAACTGTCGCCCATCGTGCCGTGAAAGCCGCCGAGCCCGGTCCCCTGGCGAACGGCCTGCGTCAGGTTCTGCAGCTCGGCCTTTTCGATCGTCGACATGGTGATGACAGGCACGATGAGATCGAATGATGACAACTCCGGATCTGCGAACATCGCCGTGCCCTGGCCCAGCGTGACGGCGAAACCGTTACGCTCGAGCAGCGCGCGGATGACATTGGCGCTGCGCTCCGGCGTATGGCCGTCCCAGCCGCCCCAGGCAATCAAGGCTTTCTTCGCCATGCCGTGAATCTCCTCTCCTCCGTTGTCGCTGTCTTGGCGCGCCTGTCAGCGCCAACCCAACCCAGGCGCGACATGGGTCAGGATCGCCTCGATGACATGAGCGTTATAGTCGACGCCGAGTTGGTTGGGCACGGTGAGCAGCAGCGTGTCGGCCTCGGCGATCGCCTCGTCCTGCGTCAATTCCTTGATCAGCACATCCGGCTCGGCGGCGTAGCTGCGCCCGAAGATCGCCCTGGTATTCTCCTCGATGAAGCCGATCTGGTCGCGGCTCTCATTGCCGCGCCCGAAATAAGCGCGGTCGCGGTCGTCGACCAGCGCGAAGATGCTGCGGCTGACCGAGACGCGCGGTTCGCGCTCATGGCCGGCCGCTTTCCAGGCCTCGCGGTAAATCCGGATCTGCTCTGCCTGTTGGATGTGGAAAGGCTTGCCGGTCTCGTCGAATTTGAGCGTCGAGCTCTGCAAATTCATGCCCAGTTTCGCCGCCCATTCCGAGGTGGCGTTGGTGGCCGCACCCCACCAGATGCGCTCGCGCAGGCCCTCCGAATGCGGCTCGAGCCGCAGCAGGCCGGGCGGGTTGGGGAACATCGGCCGCGGATTGGGCTGGGCAAAGCCCTCGCCGCGCAGCGTGTCGAGGAAAACCTCGGCGTGGTGCCGCGCCATGTCGGCGTCGCTTTTGCCTTCCTGCGGCTGATAGCCGAAATAGCGCCAGCCATCGATCACCTGCTCGGGCGAACCACGGCTGATGCCGAGCTGCAGCCGCCCGCCGGCGATGATGTCGGCCGCGCCCGCGTCCTCGGCCATGTAGAGCGGATTTTCGTAGCGCATGTCGATGACCGCGGTGCCGATCTCGATGCGGCTGGTCTTGGCGCCGACCGCCGCCAGCAGCGGAAATGGCGAGGCGAGCTGGCGCGCGAAATGATGCACGCGGAAATAGGCGCCGTCGGCGCCTAGCTGCTCGGCCGCAACCGCGAGATCGATGGATTGCAGCAGCGCGTCCGAAGCCGAGCGCACCTGCGACTGCGACGAGGGCGTCCAGTGCCCGAAGGAGAGAAAACCGATTTTTTTCATGACCCTGAAGTATATGCGAGCGGCACGTGCTTCAATGCTGAAAGAGCAGGGTTACACACCGTCGCCCACCACGATACCAAAAGTGGGCGATACCAAAAGTGGGCGACACCAAAAGCGCGCGATGCAGATGTGCGCCATACAAGGTTGAAGCCGTGGAGGGTGGAATGCTGAAGGGAACCCGAATCGTCGAGATCGAGGCGCTCGGGCCAGCCCCCTTCGCCGGCATGCTCTTCGCCGATCTCGGCGCCGATGTCATCGTCGTCCATCGCAAGCAGGCGCCGATGCCGGGCCTGCCCGAGCGCTCGCTGCTCGATCGCGGCAAGCGCTCCATCGCGCTCGACCTCAAGGATGCCGCCGACGCCGCCGTGCTGATGCGCCTGATCGCCACCGCCGATGGCCTGATCGAGGGTTTCCGGCCCGGCGTCATGGAACGTCTCGGGCTTGGCCCCGATGTCTGCCTGGCGGCCAACAAGCGCCTAGTCTACGGCCGCATGACGGGCTGGGGCCAGGACGGTCCGCTCGCCCATACCGCAGGCCACGACATGAACTATATCGGCGTGTCCGGCGCGCTCTGGTACGGCTCTTTGCCGGAAGAGGTGCCAAGGGCGCCGCCGACGCTGGTCGGCGACATAGGCGGCGGCGCGCTCTATCTGGTGGTCGGCATGCTCGCGGCCATGATGAACGCCCGGGCCGGCGGGAAAGGCACCGTGGTCGACGCGGCGATCGTCGACGGCTCGGCCCACATGATGAACCTGTTGATGTCGCTCGCCCAGTCCGGCGGCCTTGCCGCAGAACGGGGCAACAGCCTTCTCGACGGACCGCACTGGTGCCGCGTCTACCGAGCGTCCGATGGTGGCTTCATCAGCGTCCAGTGCATCGAGCCGAAATTCTATGCGCTGTTCCTCGACCGGCTTGGCCTCGCCGCCGATCCGCAATTCGCCAACCAATTCGACCGCGGTCTATGGCCGGAGCTCGGCAACCGGCTGGCGGCGATCTTTGCTGCCAGACCGCGTGACGAATGGGTCAAGCTGTTCGAAGGATCGGACGCCTGCGTCGGGCCGGTACTTGGCCCGCGAGAGGCAGCACAGCATCCGCACATGGCCGCCCGCGGCACATGGCTGACGGTGGACGACACTCTTCAAGCGGCGGCGGCACCGCGTTTTTCGGCAAGGGCGCGGCGCTCGCCTGCCGCAAGCCCGGCGCGTGGCGAGAACGATGCAGAAATCCGTGCTTGCCTGGCCGAATCGTGACGTAGGAGGAGTCCATGGCGGTTCGGCCGATCATAAGGTTCCCCAATCCCCTTCTCCGCGCGGTGGCGGAACCCGTAAAACTGTTCGACAGCGACTTGCAGGGTTTGGCCGGTGATCTCGTCGACACCATGCATGCGGCGCCCGGGATCGGCATCACCGCCCTGCATATCGGCATTTTGAGACGCCTGGTCGTGATCCAGCTGCCTTCCGCCGCAAAGCCGGGCATCTACGTCAATCCATCTGTTATCCAGGCCTCGTCCGAAATGATCCATCATGCGGAAGGCAGTGTTTCGATGCCCGGTGTCACCGAGGATATCGAGCGACACGCGCGCATAATTGTTCGCTATCAGGATCTGGATGGCAATGAGCAGTTCGAGAACGCCGATGGTCTGCTGGCGGTTTGCCACCAGCATGAGATCGACCAGCTCGACGGGCTCTTCTGGACGCACAGGCTGACGCGCCTGAAGCGCGACCGGCTGGTCAAGCGCTACGGCAAACTCATGCGAACCTCCCAGACGCCACGATAGATCGTAGAGGACGGGTTCGGCCGGCAAAAAATTGCGCCGCCCGATCGCGATGCGGTGCATGCCGGGGCCGGCAATCCACGCCGGGTTGGGGAACGGCCTGAGGCACCACCAAGCAGGATCAGCGAATGCGCAACCCCTGGGTGTCGAAGATGCGGGTGCGGCTGGGCAGGAAGCGCAGCGTGATCGTCTCGCCGAAACGCGGCTGATCCTCGCGCCGTTCGGCGACCACCGTCTCGCCGCCGGCCAGCGCGCCGTGCACGTAGGAGGTCGATCCCAGGCGTTCGGTGACATCGACGGCCAGCGCAAGCTCGACGCCCTGCTTCTCGTCGAGATGCTCCGGCCTGATGCCCAGGGTAACGTCTTGGCCAATGCCAAGCCGCGTCGTGAGATGAGAGATATCGACACTGGCATCGCCGACAAGCACGGCTTTCCCGTCCTCGGCCACCTTCGCCTTGAGGAAATTCATGCGCGGCGAGCCTATGAAGCCGGCGACGAAGGCGTTATCGGGATCGTCGTAGAGCGACAGGGGCGTGCCGATCTGCTCGATCTTGCCGGCTTTCAGCACGACGATCTTGTCGGCCAGCGTCAGCGCCTCAGTCTGGTCGTGCGTCACATAGACCATGGTCCGGCGGATCGACTGGTGCAGGCGCTTGATCTCGGCGCGCAGTTCCGTGCGCAGCGCCGCGTCGAGATTGGAGAGCGGCTCGTCGAACAGGAACAGCCTGGGATCGCGCACCAGTGCCCGGCCGATGGCCACGCGCTGGCGCTGGCCGCCGGACAACTCACGTGGCTTGCGACCCAGCAAGGGTTCGATCTGCAGCAGCTTCGCCACCGCATCGACCTTCTCGCCTGACGTCTTGCGGTCTAGTCCGCGCATCTTCAGCGGAAAGGCAATGTTCTCGGCCACCGACATGGTCGGATAGAGCGCATAGGACTGAAACACCATCGCCACGTCGCGCTCTCGCGCGGGAAGATTGGTGACGTTGCGGTCGCCGATGACGATGGTGCCGGAATCGATCGGGTTGAGCCCGGCAATCGCATGCAGCAGCGTCGACTTCCCGCAGCCCGAAGGCCCGAGCAGCACGACGAAGGAGCCTTCCTCAACTTCGACCGAGACATCGTCCAGCACGTTGACCGCACCGTAGGATTTCGACACCGACCGTATAGACAAATTCGCCATCGTATCCCCCTCAGCCCTTCACGCTGCCCAGCGTCATGCCGCGCACGATCTGCCCCTGCACCAGAACGCCAAGCACGATCATCGGCAGCATGATGAGCGTGGCGGCAGCGGTAAGCGCGCCCCACTGGATGCCCTGGAATGTCAGGAACGAGGTAATGGAGACCGGCAACGTCTGGGTGTCGCGGCCGGTCAGCACCAGGGCGACGAAGAACTCGTTCCAGGTGAACAGCACGCACAGAATCAGCGTCGCGACGATGCCGCCGCGCGCCGCCGGAAGGTAGACATGCCAGAACACGCTGAACTCGCGCGCGCCATCGACGCGGGCCGCATCGCGCAGCTCCTTCGGAATGTCGTCGAAGAAGGTGATCAGCAGCGAGATGGCGAACGGCACATTGACGAAGGCATAGGCGGCAATCAGCAGCCAGTGCTGGTTGAGCGCGCCGATGCGGGTCGCCAGGTAATACATCGGAATGACGAACAGCAGCGCCGGCGCGATGCGCAGGCTGAGGATGAACTTTTCCTTGGAGCGGCGCAGATTGCCCGGCTGCTGCGCCAACCCGTAGGCGGCGACCGAGCCGATGGCCACCGCCAGCGCGCTGGACAGGATGGAAATGATGAAGGAATTGGCAAACGCGCTAAGGAAGCCGCGATTGGCGAACACAGTGCGGTAGTTGTCGAGCGTCGGGCTGAACAGCCAGACCGGCGGAATGGCGAAGGCGTCGCGCGTCATCTTGAACGAAGTCACTACCACCCAGTAGAGCGGGAACAGCACCGCCAGCAAAAGCATGAGCAGCCCGACATAGAAAACCGTACGCCGGCCCATCAGCGCTCTCCCGCTTTCGGAAACAGCACGCTGTACATGGTCAGGAGCGCGACATTGGTGAAGATGGTCAGGATGACCGCGATGGCGAGCGCGTAGGAAATGTCGAAATTGGTGAAGGCGACGATGTAGCCGTAGTAATTCAGCGTCTCCGTCGACAGCGCCGGCCCGCCGCGCGTCATGATGTAAAACAGGTCGAACGCCTTGATGCTGTCGATCGCCCGGATCAGCGCGACGATGGCGAGCGCCCGGCGCAGCATCGGCAGCAGCACATACCAGGTCACCTGCCATTCGCGCGCGCCGTCGACGCGGGCAGCATTGAGCGGATCGGTGGGGGCCGATTCCAGTGCCGCCATCACCAAGAGAATGACGAAGGGCGTCCATTGCCAGATGTCGGCGATCAGCACCGAAAACAACGCCAATTGAGGGCTGCCCAGCCAATCGACCTGGGAAATGCCGGCGAGCGACAGAAGGTAGTTCGCCATGCCGGTCGCGGGATCGAACAGGAAGCGCCAGGTCAGCCCGACGACGACCGGCGTCATGATGATTGGCACCAGAAGCAGCGTCCGCACCAGCCGCTTCATGGCGAAGTCACGATCGAGGAAAAGCACGACGGCAAGGCCGAGCGCGATCTCGATCATCGTCGCCAGCGTCGTGAACAGCACCGTGCGCCACAGGGCCGCCATGGCGCGCGGATCGCCGAAGAAGCGCAGGTAATTGTCAAGGCCGACGAACTTTTCCCGTCCGGCGCGCATCAGCGACAGATCGTGCAAAGAAATCCAGATCACGAACAGCGTCAGCGCGACCGAAGCCACGGTCAGGCAGACGATGATCGGCTGGAAGAAATGCCTGGTCGGATCCGATGCTGCTGTCGCCAAGGTCTCAATCCACCCGTTGAGGATTTCGCCCTGCCGCGCACAGGGAGCGCACGCGGCAGGGCACGCCTTACCCGCTTATCGGGCGAGCGCGGCGTTGTTTGCCTCGTCCGCCTCCTTCAAGGCATCGGCGGCGCTGGCCGTGCCGGCAAGCGCCTTGGAGACGGCGATGCCGGTGTTGTTGATGATTTCGTTGGCCTGTTCGACCGTTGGCAGGTATTGCGGATTGCCGGCATTGATGGCGGCGATCATGCCGTCCTTGAAGGCGCCGTAGCGCTTGCCGAATGCCTCGCCGTTCAGCACCGAAAGCGAGGTCACCCCGGAATTGGGATCGGTTTCGATCGCCTTCAGCTGCTGCTCCTTGGCGGTCGCCCAGGCGGCGAACAAAGCCGCCGCTTCCTGGTTCTTGGATTCGGCCGAGACATACATCGAGTGCACGGCGAGCGAGGACGAGCCGCCCTTGGGCGAGGAGGATTTCATCGGCACCGGCACATAGCCGACCTTGCCGACGACCGTGGAGACGGTGGGATCCTCGTTGTAGGCGCCGTTGACGGTGGCATCGAGGGTGATCGCCGCCTTGCCTTGCTGGAACAGCAGTCGGTTTTCTTCCCAGCCGAAATTGGCGACGCCAACCGGACCGTAATCCTTCAGCACCTTGGTGAAGGCTTCGAGTGCGGCGGCACCCTCCGGCGTCGCCAGCGCCGACTTGCCGCCGGCGTCGAGGAACGAGCCGCCAAAACCCCACAGATAGGCGGCCCAGACATAGACGCCCTGGATGCCTTGCTGGCCGCGCATGGTGATGCCGGCGATCTGCTTGTTGGTTTTTTCGGAGATCGTCTTGGCAGCATTCTCGATGTCCTCGAACGTCTTCGGCGCCGCAAGTCCGTACTGTTCGAACAGATCCTTGCGGTACATGACAAAGGTGCTCTCGCCGTAGACCGGCAGCCCGTAGACCTTGCCGTCGACCACGTTGGTGTTGAAATAGCCGGGCACGAAATCGGCCCTGTCGAAATTCTCCTTGTGCTTGGCCAGGAAATCGTCGAGCGGCACGACATAGCCCGACTTCACGAAACCCGGCAGGTAGATGATGTTGTTCTGGACGACGTCATAGCGGCCGGACTTGGAGGAGAATTCCAGCAGCTCCTTGGCCGTGATGTCTTGCTCGGGTACGATTTCGAGCGCCACGTCGATGCCGGTCACCTGCTTGAATTCCGGCAACAGCCTCTGGATGGCGTCGGTCGTCGGATGGCCTTCGAGCAGCACCGACAGTTGCACCCCGTCGAACGGCTTGTCCTGCGCGAAAGCCGGCAGGGCCGTGGCAAGCGCGGCCGCGGCCACGCCAAGCATCAAAACATTGCGTCTGTTAAACATTTCTCGTCTCCCATTGTTGGGCCACTCTGGCCTCGTTTCAAATTCTCTGTGTCGTTCGAGCATCACGCCTGGCCGAGACGCACGATTTCGCCGCTCTGCGCCGACTGCATCATCGCGAGGGTGAGTTCGAGCGAACGAAGGGCATCGCGGCCGCTGGCGATCGGCATGTCGGCCCCGTTCAGCCAGGCAAGCAGGCCGCCGAGTTGGCGCGCCAGGTCGCCGTCGAGACGGCCGTTGACGACAGGCCAATGCTGGGTGTCGATCTCGCGCGATGTTTCGTTGCTGGCGTAGTAGAGGCCGCTGTCGCCGCACTGGACCTCGAACGAGCCTTCGGTGCCGATCAGTTCCATGCGGGCATCGATCATGTGGCGCGCGCCGGCCGGCAGCGACCAGGCGCTTTCGAAATTCACCACCGTGCCGCCGGAGAAGCGTACGATCGCGGCCAGGCTGTCCTGCGTGCCCGACTCGCCAAGCAGAACGTCGGTCTGCTGGGCATAGACCGAAACCGGGTGCTGCCCGTCGAGCATCCACAGCACCATGTCGACGTCGTGCACGGTGACATGCAGCGCCAGCGGCAGCTTGCCGCCATAGCGCTTTGGGCCTTCGGTGCGGGCGCTGTTGCGCCGGGCGTAGATGTGGATCGGCTCGCCGATTTTGCCCGAAGTCATCAATTCCTTGGCCGCCGCATAGCGCGGATCGAAGCGCAGGAGATAGCCGATGCCGAGTTTGACCTTGGCCGCCTCGCAGGCAGCGATGATGGCCTTGGCATCCTCGATGGTGGAAGAGATCGGCTTCTCGACGAAGATGTTGATGCCGGCCTTGGCCACGGCAACCGCCGGCGCCAGATGCAGGTTGTCGGGCGTGCAGATCGAGACGAGGTCGAGATCGCGTTCGCCCGTCAGCAGCGCCTCATGGCTGGGGTAGACCTTGCAGCCCGGCGCCTTGGCGGCGACAGCGCCGGCCAGTTCCAGGTTGGGATCGACGATCGCCGCCAGTTCGCAGCCGACCATGTCAGCGAAGATCGCGGCGTGCATGGAGCCCATGAAGCCCGCACCGATAACGGCGACGCGGTGGCGCTTGATCATGACTTGTTCCTCTTCAATTGCGGGTCGGCGCTCCACGACGCGACCTGGTCGACGAAGCCGCGGGTTATGGCGTCGGGCCGTGTGATGGCACCGCCGACGACGATGAAGCGCGCGCCGAGCTCAAAGCAGCGGACCGCCTCCTGCGGTGTCCAGATGCGGCCCTCTGCGACGAACGGCAGGCCGGCGCCGGCAAGCTGCCCCATCAGCTGGAAATCCGGCCCGCGCTGCTGGTTGGAATAAGGCGTGTAGCCGGCCATGGTGGTGCTGATCAGCGAGGCGCCGGCATCGATGGCGCGCTTGCCCTCGTCGAGCGTGCTGACATCGCCCATCGACAGGCGCCCCTTGGCAGCAATCGCACCGAACATCGCCTCAAGATCCGTTGGGCGCGGCCGGTTGGTGGCGTCGAGAGCTACGATGTCGGCCCCGGCCTCGATGATCGACGCCACGTTGGCGAGCGTCGGCGTGATGTAGATTTCGGTGTCGGCACGGCGGGCCTTGATCAGCCCGATGATGGGAACGCCGGTGCGGCGGCGGACGGCGTCTATGTTGGCGACCCCCTCGATCCGCACACCCGCCGCGCCGCCAAGGATGACCGACCGGGCAATGGCGGCAATGTGCTCAGGGGCGTCGAGCGGCATGCGGGATTCAGCCTGGCACGAGACGACCAGCATTCCATCGAGCTGAGCGAGCAGATCGCCTTGCACCTGGGGTTTCTCCTTCGAGCGTTACCCCCTGCAATCAACCGTAGATGAAACTTTTTGTCAAGAAATTATTTTAGATGAAAATTTCCTTCAGACAGCAGTGCGGCCCCCAACAGGCCGGCATCGGCGCCCGCCTGCGCTGCGACGATGGGGCGTTGAAAGACGGCAGGCAACAGCCGGGAGCGCGCCTCCAGGGCGGCAATGAACCCATCCGCCAGCCCGACGCCGCCGCCGACCGCGAAGCAGTCGACATCGACGGCCGCCGTCAGATCGGCGAAGCCGTCGACCAGCGCGTTGATGGCGGAGCCGATCACCTCGGCAGCGTTCGCATCGCCTTGCCTGGCGGCTGCGAACAGGTCAGGTGCGCCAACCGGACGGCCGAGCCGTTCGCTGCCGAGGCGCGCCAGTGCGGTGCCCGACGCGATCGTCTCCAGGCAGCCGCGCCGGCCGCACCCGCACATCGCGCCGCCGGGATCGGACATCATGTGCCCGGCATGGCCGGCAAGTCCCGTCGCGCCGGTTTGCAGGTGGCCATCGATCACCAGGCCGCAACCGATGCCGGTGGAAACGGTGAAAAACGCGAAATTGCGGAAGCCATGGGCGGCGCCAACGCAGAATTCGGCCCAGGCGGCCGCCTGGGCATCGTTGACGACGAGTGGCGGCACACCGAGCGCTTTATCAAGTGCTCGGGCCAGCGGATAGCCGTTCTCGATCGGCAGTGTCTGCGGGTTGAGCGCGGTCAGAGCACCGTCACGAACGATGCCGGTGGTGGCGACGGCGATGGCGTCGAAAGCGTGCTTGGGCGCGAGACCGGCGATCGCCGCGACCAGATCGTCGCCACTGCCCGTCCTCGGCGTTACCGTCTGGCGCCTGTCCAGCAATCGCCCGCCGCGCACTTCGGCGGCGGCGATCTTGGTCCCGCCAATGTCGACGGCGAAGACCGTACGATCAGAAGCTGCGGTCACTCACGACCTCCGCCGTGCGCCCTAGCAGTGCGAGCCGCGCCGGATCCTGCCGCATCATCTCGGCCGCCAGCGCATCGACGATCAAAAGCTGGCTGATCTTCGACGGAAAGGCGCCGCCGGTCAGCGGCGTTTCCGGCCAGGACGCGATCAGGGCGAGATCGCAGGCGGCGACCAGCGGGCTTTTGGAGCGGTTGGATATGCCGATGACGAAGGCACCTTGCGATCGAGCAAGCTCGGCGATCCGCACCGCGTCTATGGTCGATCCCGAACTCGATATGACCACCTGCACGGTGCCCTTCTGCGTGGTTCCCGCCGCCATGACCGCCAGATGCGCGTCGCCAAGCGCGCGGCTGAGCTTGCCGACACGGGTCATCTTGTAGGCGAGGTATTGCGCCGTGATGGCGGATGCGGCGATGCCGAAGCAGTCGACCGCCGTCGCCGCCAGCAGTTGCCGCGCGGCCTTGGCAATGTCTTCCCTGACGATCAGCTGCTCGGTTTCGCGCAGCGAGATGATGGCGGTTTCCACCAGCCGCTGGATGTCATCGGTCGGCAAGCCGATGTCCCGCGCCCGCTCGTCGGTGGCCAACTCCTTGGCCAGCGCCAGCTTGAAGTCCTGGAAGCCGGCAAAACCCTGGTCGCGGCAGAAGCGCATGACGCTGGCCTCCGACGAGGCGGACGCCTCGGCAAGCTCGGTGATGCTCTGGCGCAAAGTGGCGTCCGGCTGCGCCAGCACTGTCTCGGCGACGCGCGCCAGCGCCGGCGTCATGTCTCCAGCCGCCGCCCTCAGCGAGGCGATAAGCGCGTATGTCATGAAAGGTCCTTGTTCCTAGAAATGCTCCGCCACCCAGGGCGGCGGGCCGGCAAACAGCTGATCACACAGACGTATGGCATTCGCATCGCCTGCCACCTGGCCATACTGCGCCAGTTTCGATGCGCTGCGAAAGCCCGTGAAAACCTGCACGAATGCCGGGGTTTGCAGGGCAACGGTCTGATAACCGGCGGTCGCCTCGCGAACCTCGACTGTCCCGCCCCTGATCTCGACCTCCAGCGCCGTGTCCGCCGGTCCGATGCTAAGTGCCAGCCTGATGTCGTCGGCATGGTAACCGCGCTGGCGGAGCGCCGCGGGCGGGTCGAGCACCCGCAACAGCCATTCCTCCTGATGGGCGAGCCGCCAGCCCTTGTCAGGCATCGCCGCCACCAGATCGTCCTGCGGGCCGCCATGCCAGCGCACGATCGGATAGACCGAACGGAATCTGGCCAGGAAGGAAAGTACGCCTTGCGCGGCTTCCGGGGAAGCGGCGTACCAGTCGCGGACATCGAGGCAGGCTTCGTCGCCCATGTCGAGGATCAGATAGGCCGCGTCATCCTCGGCCAGGTAGGCGGCCAGCGCGTCGCTGGGCTTGCGCCGCAACTCGTTCCAGTGCGCCGGACCACGGTGGACCAACCCGGCTTCGCGACCTGCCTTGGCGGCATAAGCCGTGGCAAGGCGCGGATCGTCCGGTTCGACACGCTCGAAGGCGAGCCTGCTCGCGGCCGGCAGGCTGATCGTCTGTGCCTCATAGACGATCTCATGGCCTGCAAGCTCGAAGCCAGCCTTGCGGTAAACCGGCCGCGTCGAGGCGAACAGCGTGGCGATGGCGGCTCCCTTGCCATGCGCCTCCGCGCACAACGCATCGACGAACGGCACCGCCAGCCCCTGACCGCGACGCTCCGGCGCGATCGCCACATGCGCGATGTTGGTCGCCGGCACCGGCTTGCCATGGAAGACATGCGCCGTATCGAGCAACGCCGCGCAGGCATCCGGACGCCCGCCCTCGCCCCGCAGCAGCCTGAGCGCGCCAAGGCCGACATTGGCGATGTATTCATCGGACCGCGCCTTGCCGAAGCCGAAGGCCCAGCTCAACAAGCGCGCGATTTCAGGCGCATCCTTGGCCGTTGGTGCTTCGACGGCCATAGGTTTGGAGTTTTTTTTCATATTTGTCTCATAGTTGGCGATTTTCATCATACCTTGAAATCGCCAATGCGCAATGGCCGACAGCCATGCCCACGAAACGGCCGCGGAATTGAGCGGCCGGCCATGGGTCCTGGGACGATGTTTTATCGTTCAGACGACGTCATGCCGGCCGCGTGTCGGCACCGGGAACCGGGGCGGCGTTCGCGACGTCCTCGCCGGATGCCCGGCAAGGGCCGTTCATTTCCCGCAATGATGATCGTTGATCTTGTTCGTCGCATTCGCGTCCGGCCCCACCCGGTGATAGGAACACGCGCCGGCGGCGGTGGTGAACAATTGCTGGTCATAATAGCGCGGGCCGCCGAACAGGAAGTCGATGAGATCGTCTTCGGCCGGAACGTAGCGTTCCCGTTCAGCCTGATAATGGCGATGCCTGGCGCCGGCCAATGCCGATGGGGACATGCCGCAACCCATCGCCAGGGCAAGAGCGCAGATCGCAATCCGTTTCGTCGTCATCGCCAACACCCCTCCTGGTCGTTCCGATTCCATCTTACATCCAAAATCGCCTCCGCCACAAAAGTTCCGTGCTGGCGGTTTGCCTCGCCGCGATTTGCGGCCAGGGACCGAACCGCACGGCGCATCAGAAGATCGAAACTGCCCCGGCCTGTTAGGCGACGGCAGGAGCAGCAACTGCTCCACGCAACGAGCGCGGTGTCGCTAAAGCCGGGCCTTGGTGCTGCGGGGCGTGGCAAGCAGCAGGCTCGTCTCGCTGCCGGTAATGCCGGGAACGAGCCGGATGCGTCGCAGGATCGCATCGAAATCGGTAAGGGTGGCCGTGTTGAGTTCGACCACAAGGTCCCAGCGACCGTTGGTGGTATGAATGGTCGCGACCTCCGCAAAGCCGCCAAGCGCACGGATGACGCGATCGGCGGCATGGCCTTCGATCTCGATCATCATGATGCCCCTGACCGCCGAACTGATCGCTTCGGCCCGCAGGATCACGGTGTAGCCGATGATCTGTCCCGACTGTTCCAGCCGCTCCATCCGCGCCCTTGCCGTGGCGCGGGAAACGCCGAGATCGCTTGCCAGGTCTGAGATGCTCCGCCGCGCGCTATGGCGCAGCAGCGTGATCAGCTTTTGGTCGAGTGAATCCATTTTTGTCCAATATGGCAGTCTGATTGATCAGAACGATAAGTCTTTTCGGTGGTTTTGCCAATCAGGCCTATTCATTCTGCCGGCCGCATGGGTTTCAACTGGCCTCAGCTTCATTGAGGAGAATGGTCGAGTGGATTGCAAGATCTTGGGTGCGCCGGTGCAGGACGGTGCCGGCCGCATGGGCTGTGAGATGGGGCCGAGCGCCCTGCGGACCGCCGGGCTTGCCGGTGCGCTCCGGGAGCTTGGTCATCAGGTGGCCGACCTCGGAACCATCCTGCCGGCAACCGTGCGGCCGCTCGCCCATGGCAATCTGGCGCTGAAGGCGCTGCCGGAGATTTCGGCCTGGACGGCCGGTATCGCCGAGGCCGCCTATGACGTCAGTGCCGACGCCATGCCGATCTTTCTCGGCGGCGACCATTCGATCTCGGCAGGAACCGTTTCCGGTCTCGCCCGCCGCGCCGCCGAAGCCGGCCGGCCGCTCTTCGTGCTGTGGCTCGACGCGCATCCCGATTTCCATACGCTGGACACCACGGCCAGCGGCAATCTGCACGGTGTTCCGCTCGCCTACGCCAGCGGCCAGCCTGGTTTCGACGGCTATTTTCCGGACCTGCCGGCGGCGGTCGATCCCAAGCGGATCTGCGCCATGGGCCTGCGCAGCGTCGACCCGGCCGAACGCGAAGCACTCAACCAGGCAGGCGTGACCGCGCACGACATGCGGGCCATCGACGAACACGGCATCGCGCCGCTGCTGCGCGCCTTCCTGGCGCGTGTGGCGGCGCAAGACGGTCTGCTGCATGTCAGCCTCGACGTCGACTTCCTCGATCCATCGATCGCGCCCGCGGTCGGCACCACGGTTCCCGGCGGCGCGACCTTGCGCGAGGCGCATCTGGTGATGGAAATGCTGTCCGACAGCGGCCTCGTCTCCAGCCTGGATCTGGTCGAATTGAACCCCTTCCTGGACGAACGCGGCCGCACCGCGACGCTGATGGTCGACCTGACGGCAAGCCTGATGGGCCGCCGCATCATGGATCGCCCCACCCTCAGCCATTCCGGAAGTTTCTGATCATGACCGCCGCAAAGCTGAACATCGTCCCCTTCGTCAGCGTCGACCGCATGATGAAACTGGTGAATGCCATCGGCGTCGAGCGCTTTCTGACCGAACTCGCCGGCTACATCGAGGAGGACTTCCGCCGCTGGGACCTGTTCGACAAGACGCCGCGCATCGCCTCGCACAGCCATGACGGCGTCATCGAGCTGATGCCGACGAGCGACGGACGCCTTTACGGCTTCAAATATGTCAACGGCCATCCGAAGAACATGCGCCAGGGTTTGCAGACCGTCACCGCCTTCGGCGTGCTCGCCGATGTCGGCAGCGGTTACCCGATGCTGCTCACCGAGATGACCATTCTGACCGCACTGCGCACCGCCGCCACATCCGCCGTCGCGGCCAAGTATCTGGCGCCGCGGGGCACCCGCACCATGGCCATCATCGGCAACGGCGCCCAGTCGGAATTCCAGGCGATTGCCTTCAAGGCGCTGGCGGGCATCGACCGGCTGAGGCTCTACGACATCGACCGGTCGGCTTCGCTGAAATGCGCGAAGAACCTTGCCGGCATGGGGTTCGACATCACCATCTGCGAGACCGGGCAGGAAGCGGTTGAAGGTGCCGGCATCATCACGACGGTTACCGCCGACAAGCAATGCGCCACCATTCTCACCGACAACATGGTCGGCTCCGGCGTCCACATCAACGCCGTCGGCGGCGACTGCCCCGGCAAGACGGAACTGCACAGGGACATCCTGCTGCGCTCCGAGATTTTCGTCGAATTCCCGCCGCAGACGCGTATCGAGGGCGAAATACAGCAGCTTGATCCTGACCATCCGGTGACCGAGCTCTGGCAGGTGATCGCCGCCAGGACCCAAGGCCGCCGCGATGCCAAGCAGATCACGCTGTTCGATTCGGTCGGCTTCGCCATCGAGGATTTTTCGGCGCTGCGCTATGTGCGCGACCAGCTACAGGCGACCGGCCTCTACGAGGAGCTTGACCTGCTCGCCGACCCCGACGAACCGCGCGACCTGTTCGGCATGCTGCTGAGGGCGGCGATGCAGCCAGCGGCCTGAGTGCAGACACCCCAAGGCCATCGGGTTGCAAACGCCGAGGTGTTTGAAGGAATGATACGTCAGCCATAAACCTTTTCGTCCGCTATGCGTTGTTTCTTCTCCAAGCTAGCCAAGGAGACCATGATGCAGATGAAGTCGGAAATAGCCGGCGAAGCGGCAAAGCAGCGCCATATCCAACGTGGCATCGATGCCAAGGACAAGTCGAAAGGCAATGGCAAGCAGCAAGGGGCCATGCAGGCTGGCGCCCGCGAATATCCCGAGCCGCCCTTCCCCGAACAGCACCAGCCGAAACCGGGACATGAATGGGCGATAGAGCCGGCGCCGCTGTACGATGCGCCGTACTATCTCGGATCGAAAAAACTCGACGGCAAAGTAGCGCTCATCACGGGCGGTGATTCCGGCATTGGCCGTTCGGTGGCGGTGTTGTTCGCCCGCGAGGGCGCCGACGTCGCGATCGTCTATCTGGCCGAGGACAAGGATGCAAAAGAGACCAAATCCGCAGTGGAGAAGGAAGGCGGACGCTGCGTTCTGGTCAAGGCCGACGTCAGCGATCGCGATCACTGCCGCAACGCGGTGGCCCAGATCGTGAAGGAATTTGGCCGCATCGATGTGCTGGTCAACAATGCAGCTTTCCAAATCCACTCCAGCGATTTCGGCGAGCTGACCGAGGAACATTTCGACACGACGCTGAAGACAAATCTCTATGGCTATTTTCATATGGCACAGGAAGCCGTGCCGCACATGAAGCCCGGTTCGGCGATCATCAACACCGGATCGGTAACCGGCATCGACGGCTCAAAACAGCTGGTCGACTATTCGATGACCAAGGGCGGCATCCATGCCTTCACAAGGGCGCTTTCAGGCAATCTCATCGGCAAGGGCATAAGGGTGAACGCGGTAGCACCGGGTCCGGTGTGGACGCCGCTTAATCCCTCGGACAAAGAGGCGGAAGATGTCTCCAAATTCGGCGCGGACACGCCAATGAAACGGCCGGCGCAACCGGAAGAACTCGCGCCGGCCTATGTCTTCCTCGCTTCGCCGCAATGCTCCAGCTACATCACCGGCGAGATTTTGCCGGTGGTCGGGGGTTACTGAGGCTGGTTGAAGCGAAACGTATGAGCAAGGAGCAGGATGAATGGCCCGTCTGCTTTTCACAGTGGCGCTAGCTTATGTGGCGTACCGCATCTACGCGGAAACCACGGCAGGCCGACATGTGCAGCAGGATGAACGCGAGGCTTTGCGCAAGCAATCGGCGGCCCTGGGTGTCGATCCGTCTCGTTGAGATTGCTCAACTGTCGGCTGGCCGGCGCATCTGCCGGCCAGTCGACAGGAGCAGCCTTATTCCGCCGCCTGCAAGTTGATCTTGCTTTCCGCCATTTCGGTGAGCTTGCGGTCGGTCGCCTGTTCTTCCTTGAGGTTCTTGGCCAGCACGTTGGCGCAGTCAGTGCGGCCGAGTTGCTTTGCCCAGGCGATGAGCGTGCCATAGCGTGTCATCTCGTAGTGCTCGACGGCCTGTGCCGATGCAATCAGCGCCGCATCGAGGACTTCCTTGTCGTCGACGTCGCCACTGACATCGTCGGCTTCCTCGATAATGCCGTCGATAGCCGGGCAGTTGACCTCCTTGGCCTTGACGCCATGCAATTCGAACACTTGTTCGACACGCTCGACATGGCCTCTTGTCTGGTCGAGGTGTTTTTCGAATCCGGCTTTCAACTGCGGATCGGTTGCCTTGTCGATCATCTTCGGCAGCGCTTTCTCAATCTGCTTTTCGGCGTAGTAGATGTCGCGCAGCGTGTGCACGAAGAGATCGTCGAGTGTCTTGATGTCCTTCGAAAAGAAGCCCATGGCCTTGCCTTTCATTGTACTCGAGTTGAAAATTTCAGTGGCGGGTTGCCCGCCGCCTGCAAAGGCCGGGATCGGGTCCCGGCTTGTCTGGTCAACGTACCGGCACGGGAGGAGTTCCTGATTTTCGGGGGCAAACCGCAACCCCTTTCCGACGGCCTGGGATGCCATCGACGGAGAGCCTGGCGTCGACCACGCGTCCTGAAAGAGCGCAAAAACCCCAAAGGGAAAGACTGTCGACGGGGAGAGCCGCGCGCAGGTTCGACGCCATGCGCCGCAGTGACACGCCCGTCACCGCAGCAGAAGAACGGCGCGCCAAATGGTATGCGTCAGACGATCAGATGTTCGATCCTGATCGGCAGATCGCGGATACGCTTGCCCGTGGCATGGTAGACCGCACTTGCCACGGCGGCAGCCGTTCCAACATTGCCGAGCTCGCCCAATCCCTTGACGCCGGCAGGATTGACTTCATGGTCGACTTCCGGGACCAGGATCACGTCGACCTGCTTGATGTCGGCGTTGACCGGCACCAGATAGTCCTGCAGGTCGCGGTTGACGTAGCGCGCGGTGCGTTGGTCGATCTCCGTTGCCTCGTGCAGGGCCTGGCCGATGCCCCAGATCATGCCGCCCATCAGCTGGCTGCGCGCGGTGCGCGTGTTCATGATCCGCCCGGCGGCGAAGGCACCGACGATGCGGGGCACTCTGATTTCATGGGTATGGCGGTTGATGCGCACTTCGACGAATTCGGCGCCGAAGGCATATTTCACCGAATCCTCATCGCCTTCTCCTCCATGGAATTCCGGCTGTCCGGCATAGAGCTTGTTCAATGCCTCCGGTGAGGCGCCCTTAGGTGCAAACTCGGCATATTCCTCGATGGCGCCGACCTGCATGGCCTTGAAGACATCGGCGAGCTTCGCCGATTTGCCGGTTTCGGCGACGATCTTTCCATCGGCCATATCCAGCTTCGCGTTGCCTGAGCCGGCCAGAGGCCCATCCTTGCCAGCTGCCGCCGTGAACAGTTTCTCGCGAACGGCATCGCAAGCCTTCATGACCGCCGAGCAGACACTGGCCGTCGAAATCGATCCGCCTGACACGGGAGCCGGCGGCAAGGCACTGTCGCCCATCTCGACGCTGATCTTGTCCATGCCGACCCCCAGCCTTTCGGCCGCCATCTGGCCGGCGACGGTGCGAACGCCGGTGCCGATTTCATGCGAGCCGCACTGGACCCGAACCTCGCCATCGGCGGTGAGACGAACCCTGGCCGCGCAGGGTGCGGCGGCTGTCGGATAGATCGCCGTCGCGCAGCCCATGCCGACCAGCCAGTCGCCGTCACGCATCGAGCCGGTCTTGGGCTCGCGTTTCGCCCAGCCGAAGGCCTCCGCAGCCTGATCGTAGCACTTGATGAGCGAACGGCTGGAAAATGGCTTGCCGCCGATCGGTTCCTTCTGCGGCTCGTTGATGCGGCGGAACTCGACGGGATCCATGGCGAGCGCAACGGCCATTTCGTCCATGGCATTCTCGAGCGCATAAACGTAAGGCGTCTCCGGCGGCGACCGCATGTATCCAGGCGTATTGCGGTCGGCGTGGACCAATGAAACCTGCGTCAGGACGGAGCCGTAGTCGTACATGCGGGCGGTGGCGGATGTGCCGCCGACGACATAAGGGTCAGGGCGTGACGTCACCTCCCAGCCCTCATGTCCGAACGCCGTGATGCGGCCGTCCTTGCCGGCGCCGATGCGGATTCGATGCCGCGTCTCGGCGCGATAGGTCTGTGTGCCGAAGGCTTGCATGCGGCTGACGACGCAGCGGACGGGACGGCCGATCCGCTGCGCGGCAATGGCAACGATCGCCGTGCGCGCCGTCATCGGTCCCTTCGAGCCGAAGGCCCCGCCTATATAGGGACTGATGATCCGCACATTGGCCGGATCGAGCTTCAGTTGGCGCGCCAGCTCCATCTTCCAGCCGGTCACGTTCTGGGAGGGCTCGTGTATGGTCAGTTGGTCGCCCTGCCACATGGCCGTGGTCGAAAACAGTTCGATCGGGTTGTGGTGCTGGGTCGGTGTCGAGTATTTCTGGTCGATCTTCACAGCCGCATTTGCCCAGGCGGCGTCGAAGTCGCCGGCCTTGGCATCTTCCTTGAACATCGGGTTTTTGCCTGCCGCAGGCTCCATCTTCGTGCCCTTCGAATCGAAGCTGGCGCTGGGCGGTTCGTCCTCATAGTCGGCGCGGATCAACATCGCTGCTTCCTCGGCCGCCTCGAATGTCTCGGCAACGACCAGAGCGATGATTTGGCCGTCGTGGAAAATCGTCTTGTCGTGCAAAGGCCCGATCGAACTCGCGCCGGTGTTGCCGAACTTCGGCGTCTCGGTCTTGTCCATGTCGCCGTAGCTGACGATGTCCAGCACACCGGGCACCGCCCTGGCGTCTTTCGTGTGGAGCGCGGAAACCTTGCCCCGGGCGACGGTGCTGGTGGCAAGCGCGCCATAAGCGACGTTGGCCGTGGCGATGTCGGCCGGATAGCTTGCCTGTCCGGTAACCTTCAGACGGGCGTCGATACGGACAACCGGATCGCCCTGATTTTCCTTGGGAGCGGGTGCAGCTTGGTTCATGGCTCAGACCTTCATGTCCCGGGTTTCGAGCAGCGTTCGCACCAGCGTGCGCTTGCCGAGCGGTATCTTGAAAGCGTTGTGTTCTCGCGGCCTGGCGTCGGCGAAAGCAGCGTCGGCAGCCTTCTGCGCCGCCGCTTCATCGAGCACCTTGCCTTGCAGCGCATTTTCCGCCGCGCTTGCACGCCACGGCACGGTCGCGACACCGCCGAGTGCGACGCGCGCGCCTCTTACCGTGTCGCCATCCATGTCGAGGGCGACCGCGGCCGATGCCAGCGCGAACGCGTAGGATTCGCGATCGCGTATCTTCAGATAGCGCGACCGGCTGCTCCACGGTGCGAGCGGTACTTCGATGGCAGTGATGAGTTCGTCGGCGGCAAGATCCGTCTCGATGTTGGGCGTCTCGCCCGGCGGCCGATGCAGCTTGGCAAAGGCAAGGGTACGGTTGCCTCGCTCGCCTTCGATCTCGACAGAAGCATCGAGCGCTATCAGCGCCTGTGCGAAATCGCCATGGTAGGTGGCGATGCACGCATCACTGGTGCCGAGAACGGCATGCTGGCGGTTGAACCCTTCCATCGCGGCACAGCCGGAGCCGGGTTCACGCTTGTTGCATGACCATGACGTCTCGCGGAAATACTCACAGCGCGTGCGTTGCAGCACATTGCCGGCAAGGCTCGCCATATTACGAAGCTGGCCGCTGGCGGCCAGCTTCAGGCTGTCGGCAAGGAGCGGGCAACGACGCCTGACGTCTTTGTTGTCGGCAGCTTCCCCCATCCGGACCAACGCCCCAAAACGGATGGCGTCATTGCCGATCCTGACCTGCCGCAAGGCCGGCTCGGCAAGCGTGTTGAGGTCAAGCAATCGCTCTGGCCGCGCAACCCCAAGCTTCATGTAGTCGGCCAGGTTGGTGCCGCCGGCAATAAACTGCGCGTCGGCTTCGGTCGGCGGGATGTGTCGTGCATCGCGACGGGACGCCATGGTGACCGCCGCGGAGACGCTGCTTGGTCTTTCATAAACGAAGGGGTGCATCCTAGGCCCTCCTGATCTCGTCGCGCGCCTGGACGATCGCCGCAACGATGTTTGGGTAGGCAGCGCAGCGGCAGAGATTGCCGCTCATATATTCGCGAATATCATCTTCCGACCCGGCATGACCCTCGTCGATGCAGCCGATGGCGGACATGATCTGACCCGGTGTGCAGTATCCGCACTGAAAGGCGTCATGGTCGACAAAGGCCTGCTGCACCGGATGGAGTTCTCCATCCGTCGAAGCCAGGCCTTCCACCGTGGTGATCTCGCGGCCGTGGTTCGTCACGGCGAAGCTCAGACAGGAGAGCACCCGTTTTCCGTCGACCAGAACGGTGCAGGCGCCGCACTGGCCGTGATCACAGCCTTTCTTGGTGCCGGTCAGGCCGACATGATCGCGAAGAGCGTCTAGCAGGCTCGTACGATTGTCGAGGGCGAGGTTGTAGGCCTGTTTGTTGATACGCATGGAAACCGCCGACAGGTCGCGGGACTCCGCCGGTTTTGCGGACGCTGGCTGGGCTGCTCTTGTCGGGGAGGTCGCGAGCGGCATCGCCGCTGCCGCCGAAACAGAGGCTGTCATGAACATGCGTCTGCTCAGGCCATTGGAAGTCTTGGCGTCGGACATGGCTGGCTCCGGGCTGGCTGGGTCTCAAGCGCACCAAACCACCCGTAGAGCACAAAGTTCCCTCCTCACGTGGCTGTGACTGATTTTCTGTCGTGCCGCATCAGGCCTCATAATGCCGGCTTAAATGTCCCCGGCGCGGGAACTCACCCACCGTCTTTTCGTTCAGGCTTAATCCCATCAGACAGGAGAAACCGTCATGCCACGCGGCGAGAAATCGAAATACACCGACAAGCAGGAGCGCAAGGCCGACCACATAGCCGAAGGGTATGAGAAGCGCGGGGTTTCCGAAAAGGAAGCCGAGCGGCGTGCGTGGGCGACCGTCAACAAGGACGATGGCGGCGGCAAGAAGGAAGGCGGCTCCGGCCGCGGCAAGCATACGGGCAACCCGGCAGCACATAAGGGCGGCAGGACCGGCGGCAAGGCGTCGGCGTCGCGGTCCGCCGCAAGCCGATCGGAATCGGCGAAGAAGGCTGCGGCAACCCGCAAGCGGAACGCCGAACACCACGCTCATTGAAGGGGGAGCAGACTGATGTCCGGAGAACAACCATGAAATCACGGCTCGTCAACGAAATCAGTGGCCAACGGACATTTGTCATCGTGCTCGACCCCGGCGAGGAAGCATTCACGGCGCTTACGGATTTCGCGGCTGACCGGAAAGTCGACGGCGCTTCCCTGACCGCGATCGGCGCTTTCGAAAGAGCCACGGTGGGCTGGTTTGATCCGGATGCAAAAACCTACCGCAAGATTCCGATCGACGAACAATGCGAAGTGTTGAGCGCGATCGGCGATGTTGCGCTTGGCGACGACGGCAAGCCCAGCCTCCACGTTCATGCGGTGCTCGGATTGAGCGACGGCACCACCCGTGGTGGACATTTGCTTGACGGCATCGTTCGGCCGACGCTTGAAGTCACGTTGGTGGAAGCGCCCGGCCATCTGCGCCGCAGCAAGCGCCCCGGACTGGGCGTTGCCTTGATCGATCTGGATGCTTGAGCCTCAAACCCGGCTTTCAAATCCAGCTGGAGAGAAGCGTCTCCATCTCGATCGTCTCGACCTGCTGCGCGAAGCGTTGGTGATAGACGGTCAGCAGCGCGTCATGAGTTGCGTCTGAAGAACTGCATAGCGCGTCCGTGACGAGGACGACGCGATAGCCGAAATCGATGGCCCCCAAAACAGTGGCCAGAACGCACACATCTGTTTCGCCACCCGTGATAACCAGCGTGTCGATGTCGCGCTCCACCAGAAGGGCCCTGAGGCGCCCTTCGAACCAGGGCGAGTAGATGTGCTTGTCGATGATTGTCGCCGGCGGGCAATAACCGGCCAATGTCGGCAACAGTTCAGTCATTTCGGGCCCGATGGACTCGATCGTCATCGAAGCCCAGCGCTCGTAATAGCGCCTCCAGGTACCGACGCCCTGCCCCGGCTTACGGGCGGGCAGGAACCGCGTAAAGACCGTCTGTGGCGCGCGTCTTTCGACCAGCCTCTCGATCTGCGGGAGAACCCGGGTGATCCAGGGTGTTGCCCATTGAGACGGCTCGGCAAACAGCCGCTGCATGTCCACGCAGATATGCATGCATCTGTCGCCAAGAGAACCGTATGCCAGGCCCGGCATCGACATCAGCGCGCCTCCAAGAGGCAGTAGTATGTGTCCACGACACCTCTCCCATTGCCAGCAAGAAACGCAACGCCACGCGCCGCGACTGGTTCCTGAGACGGCACAGGAACCGGCGCAAATGACTGGCGTTTCCGCTGAGACGGATGGAGATGCTCGCATGAGACCACGCGACACGTTGGGAGGCAGTAAATCAGGCGGGACGCCAAGATGGAGCTAAGCGGAGGATGTCTGTGCGGCACGATTCGCTTTTGCGTTGGAAGCGAACCGAGAGTGCATTACTGCCATTGTGATATGTGTCGGCGGGCGACCGGCAGTGCTTTCGCGGTTCTGGCCTGGGTGCCTTCTCAAAGCGTGAGCTGGATCAATGAGGCGCCAACCTATCGCTGGTCTTCACCGATTGCCCGGCGGGGGTTTTGCTCCGCCTGCGGATCTCCGCTCAGCCTCGCCTATGATGCATCGCCTGGCGAGATCGCACTGCATGTCGGGACGTTCGACGATCCAGCTCGACTGGAGCCGCGCTACAACTATGGGTCGAGGCAGCGACTTGGCTGGGTCTGCTGTGGAATAGACCTGCCGCACCACGATGCCGAGGAACGATGGTAAGGACGCAGTGGAGGTGGAACTGCACTCTAAAGAAAATCGGCTCTCCCCTGGAACAACAATCTCGGCAACCAATTTGAAACTGAGTTGCAATGCCGCTGTCGCTGGACATGCCCGCGAGCGGCCGGGACAGGCAAGATGAGCATTTTCTACCGTGCCGCCAAGATTGCGGAAGAGGTCCATGCATCGCAGAGTGACAAGACCGGGCAGCCCTATATCGAACACTGCCGGCGTGTCGTCGACGCTGTCGAAACGATGGACCAGAAGGTCGTCGCCTATCTTCATGACGTCGTGGAAAAGGGCGAGGGCTGGAGCCGGACCAGGCTGGAAGAGGCTGGCTTTGGCCCGACCATTGCTTCTGCTGTCGATGCCATGTCGCGCAGGGACGGCGAGGATTATTTCGCCTTCGTGCGGCGAGCTGCCTCGAACCCGTTGGCGCTGCCGGTGAAGCGCGCCGATCTGGAGGACAATATCTGGCAGTCGCGGCAGGTTGGGGCACCGGCTGCCAAATATGAAGAGGCCCTGCGCATCCTCGATGAGGAGTTCTCGAGGCCTTAGCAGTGGTTCCGGTGTCGCCTCGCCCAAACTTCAGGTGTCCGCGGCATTTATTCCGTGACATGGGGCGTGTGCCGCTTGTCCTCCGCGGGTTCGACATCGATCCGTGCCTTTTGCGGATCGAACGTGCCATGACGCGCAATGGCCCGCGCGGCGGTATCCGGCGTTTCGTATGCCCACATGAAATCGTCGGCCGAGCTGCCCACGGCATGGACGCGCCAATAACTTGCAGTTCCCTTAGGCGGGCTCTCGCTTGTCGTATTCGTCTTTTCGAACAGGTCGAAATAGATGTCCTCGAAAGGGATATAGAACACGGGCTCATGTCCTTCTTCCCGCAGCACTTTCGCCCGTTCCGTCGCAGCGACTATGGCGTCGGAAAATCGCACCGTCACCGTTCCGGCAAACGGCTCTATGGCCAATTGGCCAGCATGGTGTGTTGAATCAGCATGGCGTCCTGAAATTGCACCCGAAGCTTGCATCTGAATTCTCCTGACTACCGGTTGATAACGGGCGGATTGATGGCGGGATGACGTTCCGGTTTCGCGATCCGTGAAAACGAAATGCACGCCGGTGGAGTGAGGTTCCGCTCCGCCAAGAAAGGCTGAGCGGCGGCGGTGCCTATCGCTTGCCGTGGCCGTCGAGGAAATTCGCCAACAGCCGCGAAACCTCTTGCGGAGCTTCACGCATGGGGAAATGCCCGACGGCATCCAGCACCAACCGCTTGTAGGACGCGGTGAAATGCCCCTCCAACCCCTCGGAAGATCGAGGCAACACCACGCGGTCATCGCCGCCATGAAGCGTCAGGGTTGGCACGGTGATGATCTTGACCGATGTCGCCTGGCGGGCGAGTTCGGCATAGCGAGGATCGGGCTCGGCTTCTTCCCACCGGACCCGATAGGAATGCAGCGTGACTTCAGCCCAATNGTTCGGCATAGCGAGGATCGGGCTCGGCTTCTTCCCACCGGACCCGATAGGAATGCAGCGTGACTTCAGCCCAATCCGGGTTTTCGAAGGATTTAGCCACTTCATCGAAGATGGCATCGTCGAACCAGCCCAATGGGCTCCAGGTATCCCACTGGAATCTGGCGAATTCCTTGTGGTTCTTTCGCACGAACTCGGCGCCGCGCTTCGTCGCCATGAACCACTGATACCAGAATGCTTTCGCTTGTTCGGGCGATGGCGTCACCAGCTTGCCCGGTTGCCAGCCGAGCGACAACGCGGCGCAGCATTTGATGCGGTCCGGGAAAACCGACGCCAGCAGGTAGGCGATACGGGCGCCCCAATCGTGGCCGACAATTGCAAAGCGGCTGAGGCCGAGCGCATCGGCGAAGTCCAGCACATCCTGCGCCATCGCCGTGATCTCGCCCGAGCGCATGGTTTCCTTCGACAGAAACGATGTCGATCCACAGCCTCGCAGCCAGGGCGAAAATGTCCGAAAGCCGGCCTCATGAAGGGCCGGCGAAATGCGCGCATAAGTGGTCGCGTCGTCGGGCCAGCCATGCAGCAGAACGACTGGAGCACCGTCCTTCGGTCCACCGCTGAGATACGCGATGCGCAGCAGAGGGGTATCGCAATACGAGATGGAGTTCATTGGTTCGGCACTGTCGCCGGCTGGTCGCCGCCAGTCGTGGACTTGGGCCTGGCGTCCTGGTCGACCTGCGGGTTCTTGTTGACGGTGTCGGTGTTGGCTTTCATCGGTTCGGTGTTGTTGTCGCATGCGCCGAGCGCAAGGGCGGCGGCCAACACCAGAAATGACAGAGGACTCCTCATGGCAATCTCCTCGGCTGATAATGGACAAACAAGGCTGCCCGACTTTGGTTGCCGGGATAATGACGATGGCGTGATTTTACGCCTTCGAGCTTTTTGAGCCGTCGTCGACTGTCGGATCGGCCTCGACCGGACCGCGTTCGGTCTCCGGGTCCTCCGCTTCTATCTCCTGCACAGCCTGGTCCCAGTGTTCCTGCTCACGTCCGGTGGGCCGGCCTTCGCGTTCCCAGATTTCGTAGGCCCGCCGTTTGATGCGCTCTTCCCTGCTGTCCATGGATCCGATCCTCCAATCCACAGGTTCCAATCCCGAACGGTATTTTTTGTTCCTCCATCGCCGTGTGGAGGCTTGCTGTCGGTGCTGCGATCCCGGGCAAGGCGTATGTGGATATGGGATGAACCCGGTTGGTTATTTCGTACCAAGTTTTTCGATAACAGCCCGCCACAAGATTCGATGCTGCCGCGAGCCCATGCATTGATGACGCTGTCAGGCGGTCCAGGCGGCGTTGAGGGTAAGAGACGCCTCGAGTACCTGCGTCCCACCCTTGTCGCGCATCTTAAGGGTTATCTTGACGAGATCGCGATCCGGCATTTCATCGCGAGCAATGTCATGCAAGATGCGAATTGCTTCCGCTCTTGCCTGCTCTGGGGATTCAAACAGCTGCCCGTTCTCGTCCGAGACCAGGCCATCGCCATTATAGAGATCGAAATAGTAGCGTTTCATCATGTCACGCTGAAAGCCTCAGCGTTCTAAATCCGTCGACGTGCGAATGGTTCCCCGTGCGCACTGGCGTTTGCGCGAAAACTGGCGCAGCCTGTCAAATGATAGCGTTCGTCATCTTCCGAAGGCCTAGGGTTCGGCTTCCCGACACACAGGCGATCGGCTTCCCACTTCGATCGCCCCGAGGCCGCCATGCTGGAACCACTTTATCTGCAACTTAGTCAGCATGACGATCTATCCAACGAAGAGAAGGCTCTGCTCGCCGAGACGGTCGCTTTTGGACGAGATTTTGAAAAGGGCCAGGATCTCGTCTCGACAGGATCGCGGCCAGCCTACAGCACCATGCTGCTCGACGGCCTGGCGGCACGCTACAAAGTGCTCGAGGATGGTGGCCGGCAGTTCACTTCCTTGCAAGTGCCTGGCGACTTCGTCGACCTCCATGCCTTCCTGCTCCGGAAGATGGACCACGGCATCGTCGCACTTTCGCCTTGCCGTGTCATGTTCGCGGACCACAGCAAATTGAAGGCAATCACCGAGCAGGCTCCGCACCTGGCTCGGTTGCTGTGGCTCGACACACTGGTCGATGGCGCTATTCACCGCGAATGGATCGTGGCAATGGGCAGGCGCTCAAAGACTTCGCATCTCGCCCATCTCATATGCGAACTCTTCGTTCGCCTGCAGGTGGTCAAGCGTACCAGCGGCATGAGCTTCAACCTGCCCCTTTCGCAAGCGGAGATGGCCGATGTGCTGGGGCTTTCGGTTGTGCATATGAACCGGGTGATCGGATCCCTGAAAAAGACCAAGGTCATCAGCTGGGTGAACCACACAGTCACCATTCTGGATTGGGATCAGCTTGCAGAGCTTGCCGAGTTCGATCCTACGTATCTGAGCATGAACAACGAACCCAGGTGAGCGCTTCAAGTCGCAGTGCTGCGCATGCTATCCACTGACTGGCAACGTGCGGGACGTATCGTCATGTCCTTCCAAGCTCACGCATATGTGGAACCGGCCTGCTAAAGGCGTACGATGGTCGCAAGTTTCAACCGCCTGCGCTGGCCCTCTGCATAGGCAAGGGCAGTGGCTTCGAGCTCGAACTGACGGCTGTCCTGTTTGTCGTCTCCGACCACACGGACGAACCATTCGCCACACGCTTCGACGACCTCAATTCGCGGCTCGACGTCGGTCCCGCTGCATTCGAACTCCTCGTCGTTTTCGCGTTGGAGATGAGCCATCTCCTTCCTCCTGATTTGGCGAAAACATCAGCGTCCCATCGCACCAAGGCCCGGTCATTTAAATTTGATGGTGCCGATGACTTTTGGCAATCCCTCGGTTTTATCCCGGAACCAACCCTTTTTTGTGAAGTTTTATCCGGTGAAGGGACGATTTTTTCAGGGAGATTTTCCTATGAAACATGTTCTCATCACCAGCATGCTGGCGATCGGGCTTGGCTGTGGAACGGCAATGGCTCAACAACAGTCGGAAAGCCAGCAGGGAGCAGATACAAACTGCGCTGCCGGGGCGGCTAACTGCAAGACCGGAACGAAGACAGATGAGCAGGCCCAGGGCAAGGCGAAGATGAAGACCGATGAGCAGGCCCAGGGCAAGGCCGGCGCCACCACGGACCAGCAGGCCCAGGGCAAGACCAAGATGAAGACCGATGAGCAGGCTCAGGGCAAGGCCGGCGCCACCACGGACCAGCAGGCCCAGGGCAAGGCCAAGGTCCAGACCGATGAGCAGGCCCAGGGCAACGCCGGCACTACCACGGACCAGCAGGCCCAGGGCAAGACCTCTACGCAGGATAAGACTTCAACCGCTTCGATCAACAATGTGACGGTCGAACAGAAAACCCAGATCACCCAGGTGATCAAAGAAACGAAGGTCGAGCCCGTAGCCAATGTCGACTTCGACGTTTCGGTGGGCATCGAGGTGCCGCGTCACAAGGTCAGGCTGCATCGCTTGCCGGCTCGCATCGTCAAGATTGTCCCGGCTTATGAGTCATATGAGTATTTCGTACTCGCCGACGGCCGGATCGTGATCGTCGACCCGGATACGTACAAGATCGTGCTCATTCTGACCTAGCAGGATACCCCGCAGCCCGTCTTGCCCGCGGCACGACGGGCTGCGTTATTGCCATCCGGCGATTACGGGCAATTACCGATGAAAGGCGAACCGGCGTGGCCTTCGGCTGGAGCATTCAGGCGCTTGGGACACCGAGTGCGAAAACCCCACCGCAAACCGACCTTCACCGCAAGACGCCAGGATAGGCTTCGCCTTTCAACAAGCTGGCGAGATGGGCAGCGTTGGAAGCAGCCATTTCGATCGCGGCGGCAACCTTTTCCGGCGTTTCGGGCAGGTCGACATAGTTGACATCGCCCATGGCCTCGCCGACCCAGTAGATTCCGCTATTGGCGGGAATGGTGAAGCCGACATCGTTCAAGGCTTGAAAGCATGCGGCATGGCAGTGATGCGCCCCATCCTCATTGCCGACAATGGCCACCAGAGCTACCTTTCCGGCTGCCGGCATGCGCCCCCGATCATCGGTTTCGTCCAAGAACGCGTCCATGCGCTCCACCACGCGCTTGGCAACGCTCGAGGGCTGACCGAGCCAGATCGGCAACCCAATCACGAAAATATCGGCTGCCAGAATCTTCTGTCTGAGTTTTGGCCAGTCGTCGCCCTTGCCCATGTCTGAAAGCACGCCCGGCTTGATGTCGTGATCGAGCGAACGCACGATCTCGCCCTTGACCCCATGCGGCACCAACGCCGCCAGAAGATCGGCAAGCAGGCGGTCGGTGGAGGATTTCTCCTTGTCGGCGGAGGCCTTGAGAGAGCAATTGAGGGCGAAGGCTGTCAGTTGCATTTGAACGTCCTTGACTGCTGCGAGAGCTACCCAATCACTCGGCATTGTTGCGGAAATATCTATGGGGATGCGGACGTCACGCGCCAGACCGTGTTTCCGACATCGTCCGCTATCAACAACGCACCCGCCTTGTCGACGGCAACTCCGACCGGCCGCCCATGCGCCTTGTTGTCGTTCTCGAGAAAACCGGTGACGACGTCTTGCGGCTTGCCTTCCGGATGACCGTCCTTGAACGCTACGAAGACGACTTTGTAGCCATTGAAGTGCTTGCGGTTCCAGCTGCCATGCTCGCCGACAAAGGCGCCGTTGCGATAGGAGTCCGGCAGGTTGGTTCCGGTGTAGAACACCAGACCCAAAGGTGCGACGTGGGAACTCAGGGCATAGTCCGGAGGGATGGCTTTCGCCACCAGGTCCGGCCGCCGCGGCATCACGCGCGGATCGACATGCTGGCCATAATAGCTGTACGGCCAGCCATAGAAGGCACCATCCTTGACCGATGTCATGTAATCGGGAACCAGATTGGGGCCGAGCTCGTCGCGTTCGTTGATGACTGCCCACAGCGCCCCGCTCCGCGGCTCCCAGCTCAGCCCGTTGGGATTGCGCAGCCCGCTCGCGAAAATGCGATAGCGCCCGGTGGCCCGGTCGACCTCCCAGATCGCGGCCCGGTCCTTCTCGGCCTGGATGCCGTTCTCGGTGATGTTGCTGTTGGAGCCGATGCCGACATAAAGCAGCGACCCGTCAGGACTGGCGACGAGCGACTTGGTCCAGTGGTGATCGATCGGCCCCCCGGGCAACGGTGTTAGTATGGTGCCGGGCGCGGTGATCTTGGTATCGCCGGTGGTGTAGGGGTAGCGCACGATGGCATCGGTGTTGGCGACGTAGAGATCGTTGCCGACCAGGGCCACGCCGAAGGGCGAATTGAGATGATCGAGGAATATGTCCTGGACATCGGGCATGCCATCGCCGTTCGTGTCGCGCAGCAAGGTGATCCGGTTGCTTCCCTCAGTTCCTCCGCCCGAGGTCGCCATGGACTCGATCCAGCCCATGACCAGGTCTTTCGGACGCTTGATCGCAGCACCGGGCGGCGCCACGGACTCGACCACGAGAATGTCGCCGTTCGGCAAAGTGTAGAGCGAGCGCGGGTGCTTCAGTCCTTTCGCGAAGGCCTTGATTTGCAGGCCCTTGGCGACTGTCGGCGTCTCATCCTGTTTCCATCCGACGACCGAAGCGACGTGCATCGGCGGAACAAGATACTGAGTCAGTTCTGGCAGTGTCGGGTTCGCTCCGACCTGATCGCCTGGGTCCGGCTCATCATTGCTGCACGCCGGCAGTGTGAGGAGCGAACCGCACAGCAGACCGAGACCAGCCGCGCGCTGGATATATCGGCTGGAAAACATCATGGCGCTCATTCGACCACCTCCACGCGATTGCGGCCGAAACTCCATTCCAGCAGACAGAGGAGGAGCAGGACGATCACCGCCGCGACTGACAGGGTGAGCCCTGTCGGCACGACCGAGGTCCAGGCATCACGGCTGTGCACCAGTGCATTGAAGAACGATATGACGAGCACGACGAGATTGCCGAGAAGCGAGGGCCACGCAGACCTTGCCGCACCGGAAAGCCGACCGATGAACAAATCGACAAGCGCCAGCAGAACCGCGAGCACGCCCACGACCAGGCCGGCGAAGAGTAGCCAGGCGGAAAAATCGGCCCACATCACTTCCGCGCTTTGCCAATAGGTTACGTCGGTCAGCAACGTGCCGATGAAACACGCATTGGCCACCGCCACCGGTGTCTTGTGAAGCGGACGCCGGGAGACCACCAACTTGGATTGCGCACGGGCCACGGACATTCTCCACCTGTGAAAGTTGGACCTGTCTTCCAAACCAACTTGTGGTTGGGAGGTTCCCGGAACAGTTTGCGCTCAAGAACTCGTGATGGCATCTCAAGGCGATCTCAAAGCTCAGCAGGAGCGCATGCGATTCAAGAATTTTGAGACCGCAAAGTCCGCAAGGTGATCGAGTATCGATGCAGGTCAACCGGCGGAATGCTGTGCTCCCATTCCGTGCGCGAGGGTCCGGTCATCAGATAGGCCGACCTTGGCTCGACGACGATGGTCCGGCGATCCCATTTGGTGCCGTTCTTTCGCCGGAGCCGGAAGCTGCAGGGCGCCAGCAGCGAGACACCCGCCACGTCCTCGAAATGAGGCTTGTCACGGTGCCAGCCGATGCCGGCGCCAGGCCGATACTCGTTGATCAGCACCTGTGCGAAGGCTTCGGCCGGCCGTCGCGCAAGGGCTGCAACCTTTTCGCGCAGAGGCAACAGAAAGTCAGGTATTGCTGGCGCCTGCACGACCTCGCGCCGATCATAGTCGTAACGCAAGCCAAAACCGACGACCCGCCGGTTGGCCAAATGGCCATGGAAATCGAACGCCTGGAAAGGCAAAGCGCCCAGTTGCCTGGCGAGTTCGGTTTCTTCCCGTGGTGTGATCAATCCGGGCTGGTAGCGAAAACCTTCCGGCAGATCGTCGACAGCACCAAAGAGATCCTGCTGAAGCGAGGATGGGCCGGGTGTTTTCGATTTGAACATCGACATCATGGCTAGATGGTGAAGGCCAGCCCGCCTGGCAATATCGCAACGAAACCACCAATCCCACGGATCGCCCTGCGGAGGACCGTGGGACTCTCGTTTCAGTGCCAGGAGGCGATCGCCGATCGTGATCTCCTCGCGACGAGTCCGGAACCTGCCCGGCACCGCACCGTTGAAGTCTCGTCGAAGCGGGCAAAACACCGTCGTTCTTTACCGCTCGGCATGGTCGGGGTTTCCCCTGATCTAACCAATTGAACAGTGGCGCGAGCGCTCCGCCCAGCCACCGGGGACTGAGATGCTGACCGATCCGACTGTCCTTATTTTGATGTACTTCATCCTGCCGCTCTGGCTCCTGGCCGGGTTCGCAGATTGGCTATGTCATCGCGCCTCGCATATCGAGACGACGACTGGCGCCAAGGAATCTCTTATTCATCTCCTGATGTTCGTTGAGGTCGGCATTCCGCTATTGGCGGCCATGTTCCTCGATATCAACGCCTTGATCATCGCCGGCATGCTTGTGGCATTCCTCGTCCACGAAGCCACGGCCATGTGGGATGTGCGCTACGCCACGACGGCACGAACCGTGACGCCGGTCGAGCAGCACGTTCACAGCTTTCTGGAGATGATCCCGCTGATGGGCATCATCATCGTGATCTCCCTGCACTGGGGTCAATTCCTCGCACTCTTCGGCTTGGGATCAGAGCCGGCACGATTCAATCTTGTCTGGAAATCGGAACCTCTGCCCGTCACCTACATCGTGACGATGCTTGTCATCATTCTGCTGTTCGAATTCCTGCCTTACATCGAGGAATTCGTCCGGGGACTTCGCGCCAATGCCGGAAAACTCGTCCCTGAGAAGGCGCGGAAGGGAGAACCGGGACAGACTGCTCGTCGCTGACGGGCCGACGCCATCATGCGGAGACCGCATAACGCGGTTCTATATCCCGGCCCATTCAGACATGCGCACACCGGAAGATCTTGAGGATCTGCCGAATGCACTTGCCGGTGGCGGTTTGCATCTGTTCCAGATCGCCATCAGATAGCGCCGGTCATGCAAGACCGGGAATCGGCCTCGTCTTGCCGCTCATATACGCGCCAAGTGTCAGTGTTTGCGGGAAATTCCGGACAGCCGCAGCCATCAATGCGGGACCGCCGGGGCCGAGCGCTATTCGGGCGATAGCCGCGGCAGCGTGGACGCGCGTCGAAAACAATCCTCGCCAGGCCGCTTGATAGCGCCTGCCGGCAGCTTCGCGCCCTGCCCGGCCGCTTGGCGCGCCAGCAAGTTCCCTGGCTAGCAGCCAACCAGACTGAAGCGCCATCGAGATGCCTTCGGCGATGATCGGATGAGACTCCCCGGCAGCATTGCCGACGCGGAAGATATCCTTTTCATAACAGGCCCGGATACCGGGACGAATGGGGCCGGCTGCAAGCCATCGCCCATCGAGGCGGGCTCCATCCAGAGCATCGCTGACGCCCCGGCAAGAAGCCATGAGATGATGGAAGACCAAGTCAGCGGCCGACACAGGGCTTGCGACGCCATCATGTCCGGAGCCATGTTTCCCGCGCAGTCGCGCGAGCATCTCGCGCCTTACGCAGCACGAGATCGACAGCCGGCCATGATCGGCCAAGACCATGCCGCCATAGCCGCCGGGAAACGCCAGCAGAGGCATCAGATCGGGCGCGAGCGTCGAGCCGGTGAAGTGCGCCTTGAAGCCGAGCAGGTCCGACGGATGACTGGTCTTTTCGAGCTGGCTTGGCAGCGGTCCCGGTTCCCAGGAACCATGCGCCGCGACAATCACCGGCGCCCGCAAGATCCTCGTCTCGTCGCCCGAATTCTCGCCCCTCGCCTGAATGCGCACCCTTTGCGTGTCCCCATCCCGATCCATGGCGACGGCCCGGCAAGGCTGGAAGATTTCGACGCCCGCCGATCGCACCGCCTGCAACAGCAGCGCGTCGAGAACGTCACGGCCCAGCGCGCGGCCGAAACCTTCTTTTGCAGGACCATATTTTGCGTCCGGCATCGGCGCCTCGACGCAGGTCTCGCCGGAAAAGAAGCCTACGCGGCGGATTTCGGGGCCAGCATCAGCGCGCCAGGCATCGCCGATCTCCAATCGATCGAGAAGCACGAGATTGCTCGCCGAAATGTATTCGCCACAGACCTTGCGGCGCGGGAACGCGCTCTTTTCCACGATCGCCACGGACCACCCATGTCGGGCCAGTGTGAGTGCGGCGGAAGTGCCCGCCGGGCCGGCGCCGATGACGATCGCATCATGGGTCGATAGGTTGCTCACGGGTTCAACTCAAAACCGGCATTGTCGCTGACCCGACGAAGACATGGGAAAAAAGACCGGCGCGCCGTTCCTCGAGCGGCTTGCGACCGGCCGCGAGCCAGAGAGCGGACAGTTCGCTGCCGCGAAAGCCGGCACGCACGCTCTGGGCCGCATCATGTCGGGTCACGTCATTGACGCCGATCGCCGGCAGAAGGCGAGCCGCTGCCAGCGCCGGCATCGATCTCAGCGGTTCCGTCACAAACAGCAGCGGCGCCTTCGGCGCCAGCAGGGAAAACAGACGCACCAGACCGGCATCGTCGAAGTGATGCAGGAACAGATTGACGGTGATCGCGTCGAACCGCTTGCCCCCGGCACCTTCCGCCCAGTCGAACACGTCGGCGGTGATGCCTTCGATGGTCCACCCCAGCCTGCCGAAATCGGCGGAGAGCTCAGCGGTGAGGAGACCGGCGCGATCGAGCATTGTCAATTCCACCTCGGGCCAATGCCTGGCCATGTGCCGCGCCACCGCCAGCATGAAGGTACCGTCGCCCGCACCTATCTCCAGAATGCGCCGTGGCGGCTTCGGCACGAATTTCCGCAGCAATGACGCCATGATCCGCGCCTGGAACATCAGCGCGTTGATGCAGCGGAGATCGCGGCGCGAGGCGAGCGCACGCGGATCGTCGGCCGCCAATCCGTCCAGGATTTCCGGGACAAGGCGACGTTGGTGCAGTTCGCTCATGATACTGTTCGAAAGAGCATGGTTTCAGCCGTCAGGCCGGGTCCGAACGACATGCCGCAACCGAGCAGGCCCGGCGCCGCCTTCAGCATCTCTTGCAGCGCGAACATAACGGTGGCCGACGACATGTTTCCGTATCGGCGCAACACCTCACGCGACGGCTTGAGCGCGGCCGGCGTGAGGTTCAGCGCCCTTTCAACAGCGTCGAGGATAGAGCGCCCGCCGGGGTGAACGGCCCACAGATCGATCGCTTCGGTCGGCCGACCGCCGAGGAAGGCGTCCTGGTTGCTCAACAACGCGTCGTGGATCGCCGCAGGAACCTGGCCAGAAAGAACCATGTCGAAGCCACGATCGCGAATGTCCCATCTCATCAGGTCCCGTCGCTCGTCCGCGACAACGCAGTGGAAACTGTCGAGCTTGATGCCGGGCGGTTCGGCGGTGACGAGCGCGGCCGCGCAGCCGTCGCCCCAAAGACAGAAGGACAGCAGCTTTTCCAGTTCGGTGGTTTCATTGAGATGCAAGGTGCAGAGCTCGATATTGACCAGCAAGACTCTCGATTGCGGGTCGGAGCGAACGATGTGGCGGGCCAGCTTGAGGCCATTTATCGCAGCGTAGCAGCCCATGAAGCCGATCATCGTGCGCTCGACCCTGTCCGACAGGCCGCAGCTCAGAACCAGGTCCAGGTCGATACCTGGCGCGGAAAACCCGGTGCAGGTGGTGACGATCAGATGGGTGATGCGCGACGCTTCGTCGCCAAGCTGCAATCCGTCGACGCCTTTTTTTGCCAGTACAGGAGCGGCTTCACAAAACATCGCCATTCTCGCGGCCGTTCCGGGGAATGCGCCGCGGACAAAGGTTCCGGCACGGTCGACATACGCTCCTTCGGGGTCGATGGCAGGCGCAAAGCAGGAATAGCGGCTTTCGATGCCGGCAAGGCCGGCCATGCGTTCAAAGATCCTCCTGCGATTGGCAGCAAGCATCGAAGCCGCAAACCGCAGATAGAATTGATGAACTTCATGCTCCGGGATCGCTGTCGCGATCCGGTTGATATAGGCGTTGGCAGACATTTCCGGTCTCCTTGGGCGTCGTGCGCGGTATCGCCGCTGCCGAAGGGTCTTTTGCTCTACGGCACCAATGTCGGGGCGCCGGCTTTGAGCGTTGCCTGTCCCACAAACGTTTCCCAAAACGAGTTTCGTCCCGCCGTGCCAGATTCACCCGGGCCATTCGAGGGGCAGCCTCCAACGACAGGAAGTTTTGGCGGCCGCCATCACGGACACCGCTTTCGGCCTGATGTGCTACTGCGGCGGCTCGTTGCCGACGTCCGCCATCTCGTCCTTGAAGTTGACCGTGGTGCCTTCTTGCACCACGGAGGCGAGGTCTTCGGCATCCCAGTTGGTCAGCCGGATACAGCCGTGCGAGAAGGTCGTGCCGATCTTGCCGGGTTCGGGCGTGCCATGAATGCCATAGCTTTCGATGGAGAGGTCGATCCAGACCGATCCCACCGGATTGTTCGGCCCGGCTGCGATAGTGAAGGGCCGTTTGGTCTTGATGCCCTTGAAAGCGAACTTCGGATCGTAGTGATAGGTGGGGTTGTGTACCACGCGCTTGACCTCTGCCGTACCGCTCGGCGCCGGCTTCTCGTCGCTACCGATCGAGGCGGGGTAGACGGCGAGCCATTTGCCGGATGCATCGAGCACGCGCACCACGCGAGCGCCCTTGTCGACCTCGACGCCGGCAATGGCGGCTGGAGGATCGCCTCGGCCAACATCGGGCACCATCAACATCGTGCCTGCCTTCCGGAAGGTGGCGCCTGGATTGAGCATTTTCAGCAATTTTTCGCTGACATGGAAGCGCTCAGCCAGCCTCTCAATCGCGTTGCGATAGCCGAGCCGCCTTAGACGGGCCATCTTCTCCATGCGAGCCGGAATACGCTTGGTGAAAGGTCCGCGCACATCCTTGGGCGCCAGTTCGTAGGCAATCAAGGCCGGATGGGCGGAGGCTGCTACCAGCTTGTCCCAGGTCTCGCGTGTGAGCTTGCCGTCGGCCTGGAGACCGTTCGCAGTCTGATAGGCACCGACCGCCTTGGCGAAGTTCTCCGACAAGCGGCCATCGATCAGGCCCGGCGAGAAACGGGCGCGATCCAAAAGGATCTGCGCCCTTAGAACGGTAGGATCGACGCCTTTCGGCTCGCCGGCGGCGAATTGGGCCTGGTTGACGGCGTTCGGGTCCAGCTTGGCTGCGTCCGTCGCACCGCATGCAAGGGCGAGCGCCGCGGCGACGACAAGAAGGAGCCTGATCATCGATGTCACTTTCCTTGGCTGCAACCAACCTGCTTCTATGACGCGGTACGGCCCAACTGGTTCCCCTGGCTGTCAGATGCACCGTCGGCGTTAGGCGCAATATTAGCGTCGACAGGAGTTGGCGGCCTTCTCCTGCTCGGGCCGGAACTGGATCGCATTTCCTTCAGGCTTGCATCGCCACGCGGCTATGACGCGCAATGATTTTTTCTTCGTCGGTCGCAACCACACGGATTTCCACCTTGCTGTCTGGACAACTGATGATCTCGGCGTGGGCGTCATTGGCATGTTGGTCAAGCGCCACGCCAAGCCACGTCAATTTCCCGCATATCGCCTTGCGGATGGACGATGACCTTTCACCGATGCCGGCGGTGAACACCAGGCATTCGAGCCCACCCATCGTGTTTGCGAGCGCTGCGGCCTCCCTCGCGGCGCGGAAGGCGAAAAGCTCCATCGCCTCATGGGCGCGAGGGTCATCGCTCGCTTCCAGCGTCCGCATGTCGCCCGAAATACCGGATACACCGAGCAGTCCGGATCGCTCGTAGAGCATCGTCTGCAATTCGTCCGCCGCGATGCCTCTTTCCAACAAGAGATACAACAGCGCGCCGGGATCGATGGCGCCGCAGCGCGTACCCATGACAAGGCCGTCGAGGGCGGAAAACCCCATCGTGGTATCGACGCTTTTGCCCCCGCGCAGGGCGCAAAGGCTCGCCCCGTTGCCGAGATGGGCGACGATGGTGCGTTTCGCCACGAGAGATGGCGATATCTCGCCGAGGCGCCCGGCGATATATTCGTAGGAAAGGCCGTGAAAACCGTAGCGGCGCAGGCCCTCTCCTTCATATTCGCGGGGAAGCGCAAAGCTCCGCACGAGCGGCTCGATCGTCCGATGGAAGGCAGTGTCGAAACACCCGACCTGTGGCAGGTCCGGTTGCAAGGCGGCTATGGCGCGGACCGGCGCGAGGCTGCGGGGCTGGTGCAGCGGAGCGAGCGGCGTCAGCCTATCGATGGCCTCGATGATGGCTGGGGTCAACCGGACGGGTTCGATGAACTCGCTCCCGCCATGCACGATGCGATGGCCGGCGCAGATAAGTTTTCTTGCACCAAGTTCGCCCCGCACCCAATTCAGCATCTCGCCTATGGCTGTGTCACGCGGCTTGTCGGCGGCGAGTTGCCGGTCGCACAGAGCAGTTCCGTCGGCCGCTGTCGCGCGCAGTGTGGGTACGTCGCCCAGATCCAGCGTGCCGCGCGAAACGAGTTGTAGATCTTGCGACGAGACAAGATCGTAAAGCGCGAACTTGATACTGGACGAGCCGGCATTCAATGCCAGGATCGATTGGCGCATCATTGAGGGACCTTTGCCGCGTTCGCGGGCCAGCTCCATTTCTGGATTTCGGGCATGTCTTCGCCATGCTCGCGGACATAGGCCTTGTGCTTCACCAGCCGGTCGTGGAGCTCGCCGACAAGGCCTTCGGTCCTTTCGGCCAGCCCCGGCACGCGCTCGATGGCGGCAAGCGCGAGGTGGTAGCGATCGAGTTCGTTGAGCACCACCATGTCGAACGGCGTCGTCGTGGTGCCCTCCTCGCGGAAGCCGTGCACATGCATGTTGTCATGGTTGGCGCGGCGATAGGTCAGGCGATGAATGAGGTAGGGATAGCCGTGATAGGCGAAAATGACCGGCTGTGTTTTCGTGAACAACGCGTCGAACGCCTGGTCGGCGAGACCGTGCGGATGCTCGGTGTTCGACTGCAACGTCATCAGGTCGACGACGTTGACGACGCGGATTTTCAGGTCGGGGATCGCGGAGCGCAGAATGTCCGTCGCGGCCAGCGTTTCCAGCGTCGGCACGTCTCCGGCGCAGGCCATGACCACGTCCGGCTCCTCGCCCTTCACCGCGGTGCCAGCCCATTCCCAGATGCCCGCGCCCGCCTTGCAATGGGCCTCGGCTTCCTCGACGGACAGCCACTGCGGCGCCGGCTGCTTGCCGGCGGTGATGACGTTGATGCGGTTATAGGTCCTCAGGCAATGGTCGGTAATCCACAGCAGGGTGTTGGCATCCGGTGGGAAGTAGAGCCTGACCGTATCGGCCTTCTTGTTGGCGACCAGGTCGGCAAAACCCGGATCCTGATGACTGAAGCCATTGTGGTCCTGTCGCCAGACATGAGAGGTCAAGAGATAGTTGAGCGAGGCGATCGGCTTGCGCCAGGCGAGTTCGCCGGAGGTCTTCAGCCATTTGGCATGCTGGTTGACCATGGAATCGACGATATGGATGAAGGCCTCGTAGCACGAGAACAGGCCGTGACGGCCGGTGAGCAGATAACCTTCGAGCCAGCCCTGGCAGAGATGCTCGCTCAGCACTTCCATGACGCGGCCGTCGCGGGAAAGATGGACGTCGTAGGGCTCGATGCCCTCCATCCAGACCCGATCCGTGACTTCGAACACATCGTCGAGGCGATTGGACGATGTCTCATCCGGTCCCATCAGCCGGAAGTTTTGCGCTTTGGCGTTAAGGCGGAACACATCGCGAAGGTAGCTTCCACAAATCCGCGTCGCTTCGGCAACGACCCCTCCCGGCCGGGGCACTTCCAGCGCCAGGCTTTTCCAGTCCGGAAGCACAAGGTCGCGCTTCAACAGCCCGCCATTCGCGTATGGGCTCGCGCCCATGCGCTTTGATCCAGTCGGAGCCAGCGCAGCGAGTTCCGGCAGAAGGTGTCCGTTTTTGTCGAACAGTTTCTCCGGCTCATAGCTTCGCATCCAGGTTTCGAGTATCTTGCGGTGTTCCTCATTTCCCCGCGCGTTCGACACCGGCACTTGATGCGCACGCCAGAAGCCTTCGACCTTCTCGCCATCGACCTCCTTTGGTCCGGTCCAGCCCTTGGGGCTGCGCAGCACGATCATCGGCCACAGCGGACGCCCGCCACGCCATCCCGGAGACCGGGCCTGTTCCTGAACGGACCGGATGCGATCGAGCACCGTGTCGAGCGTCCCGGCCATGGATTGGTGCATGGCATGCGGCTCGTGGCCTTCGACGAAGAATGGTTCGTAGCCATAGCCGGCGAAAAGGTTTCGCAACTCCTGGTCGTTCATGCGGCCAAGGATTGTTGGATTGGCGATCTTNCCGGTCTCGGCTTCGCCGTCGCCAACGACGCAGGCAACCACCAGATCCGGGTTGTCGAAGGCCGCACCAAAGGCATGGACCAACGCATATCCGAGTTCGCCGCCCTCATGGATGGAGCCGGGCGTTTCGGGCGCGGCGTGGCTTGGCACGCCGCCGGGGAAGGAAAACTGCCGGAACAGTTTCCTCAGGCCGTCTTCGCCCTGCCCGATATCAGGATAGATTTCGCTGTAGGTGCCCTCGAGCCAGGTGTTGGCGACCATCGCGGGACCGCCATGGCCCGGACCGCAGATGAACAGGACATCGAGTTCGCGTTCGCGGATAACGCGGTTCAGATGCACGTAGAGAAAATTCAGGCCCGGCGTCGTGCCCCAATGGCCAAGCAGCCGCGGCTTGACGTGCTCGGCCTTCAAGGGTTCGCGCAACAGCGGATTGTCGAGCAGGTAGATCTGGCCGACCGAGATGTAGTTCGCGGCACGCCAGTAGCGGTCCATGAGATCGATCCGTTCGAGGCCGATCGTCCGCGGCGTTGCACCAGCCTTGTCGTTCATTGCCCAACCTCCGGTACCGGTTCTCCAGCAGCGCTTCGCTGCAGGTAACTGGAGCGGCTGCGCGCCCGAGCAAGCTCTGATCCGCCATCAGGGCCGGCTTCGAACCGCGCACTGCCTAGCAAGAAAGAGCCGTTCGCGATTCACAATGAGCTGGGGGCCTGTGCGGGGAATTGTGGGAACCTTGAAGTCCTCCAGCGGTTAGACAGCCGAGCTCAAGGCGATCGCTAAGGTGCCGCGAAGGATATCCTCCAGGCGTCGCGGACAAGCGATCACCAAAGGGCGGCCACCAAACGGAGCTGGAAATGCTCGATCTCTCCCGTGCCCGCGATCGAATGGTCAAAGTACATGTCGGCCGGCGTGGCATCCGCAATCGCGAGATTCTGCAGGCCATGCGCGAAGTTCCGCGCGAGGCTTTCGTCGATCCTGGCTTCGAAGAGTTCGCTTATGAAGACGGACCGCTGCCGATCGCGGACGGACAGACGATATCCCAACCTTACATCGTTGCACTCATGATCGAGATGGCGGATGTCAAAGCCGGTGATCACGTGCTCGAAGTTGGTACCGGTTCGGGCTATGCGGCCGCCGTGATGAGCCGGATCGTCGAACATGTCTATACGATCGAGCGTCATCCCGGTTTGGCCAAGTCGGCAAAACAACGTTTTGAAAAGCTGGGCTATCGCAACATCGAGGTCCGCACAGGCGACGGAACCAAGGGCTGGCCGGAGGCCGCACCATTTGATGCCATCGTGGTGGCGGCCAGCGGACCGGGCGCGCCGCTGGCTCTGCAGGAACAACTCGATGTCGGAGGTGTCCTTGTCGTTCCAGTCGGCGACGATCCGGATTTGCAGCGTCTGCTAAAGGTCACACGCACGGGCGCTTCGACTTACAGCGAAGAGGACTACGGCGGTGTGCGGTTCGTCCCGCTCATCGGCGAACAAGGTTGGCCGGAGGGCGACAAGCTGGCCGAGGCCGATCGGCCGCTTCGACATCCGCCTCCCGTCAGCCTGCCCGATATGATCGCGAGGGCGGCTGAACCGCTTCCGGATTTCGACGACCCGACCTTTGGCGAATTGTTCGATCGGTTTGCCGACCGGCGCGTCGTCCTGCTTGGCGAGGCAAGCCATGGCACGTCCGAATTCTACAAGGCCCGCGCGGCAATCACCCGCAGGCTCGTCGAACGGCACGGTTTCAGCATTGTCGCGGTCGAGGCGGATTGGCCCGATGCCGCCGAGATCGACCGCTACGTTCGCCGTCGTCAGCCGCAAGCCGGCGCCATTGCGCCATTTCAGCGGTTTCCGACATGGATGTGGCGAAACACCGATTTTGCGGCTTTCGTCGAGTGGATGCGCCACCACAACGAGAAGCTTGAGCCATCAGGGCAAGCGGGGTTCTACGGCCTCGACATCTACAATATGAGCGGGTCCATCGCCGCGGTTCTCGACTATCTCGACCGGGTCGACCCGCAGGCGGCGAAGGTCGCGCGCGAGCGCTATGGCTGCCTGACACCTTGGCAGAACGAGCCATCCACCTACGGCCGCGCTGTGCTCACCGCCGGCTATCAAAAATGCGAGAAAGCGGTGCTTGAGCAATGCCGGGACCTGCTCGCCAGACAACTCGAATATGCAAGGCAGGACGGTGTGGAATTCCTCGACGCCAGCCAGAATGCCCGGCTGATTGCCGCCGCCGAGCGGTACTACCGGATCATGTACTATGGCGGCGCTGAATCCTGGAACCTGCGCGACACCCATATGTTCGACACGCTGGGACATTTGCTGGATGCTGGCGGCCCGAACTCCAAGGCCATCGTGTGGGCGCACAATTCGCACATCGGCGATGCCCGCTACACCGAGATGGGTGTCATCAGGGACGAACTGAATATCGGCCAGCTTTGCCGGCAGCGTTTCGGCGATGAGGCCGCGCTGATCGGCCTTGGCACCCATTCCGGCACCGTGGCTGCCGCCAGCGACTGGGATGGGGAGATGGAAGTGAAGCAGGTTCGCGCCTCCCACCCCGACAGCTACGAACGGCTTTGCCACGATAGCCGCGTGCCGCGTTTCCTGCTCGACTTGAGGCGCGACGAAGCGCTGCGCGAGCGCCTGCTGGAACGCAGGCTGGAGCGCTTCATTGGTGTGATCTACCGGCCGGAAACCGAGTTGCGCAGCCACTATGCCGACGTCTCCTTGCCCCGGCAATTCGACGCGTTCGTGTGGTTCGACAAAACCGCGGCGGTGACGCCGCTTGGCCCGGAACACGCAGGAACCGGTGTTCCCGACACTTATCCGTTCGGGCTTTAGCCGAGGCGGACAGCGAGCCCATGAAAGAGGCCGGAACAATTCATCCGGCTTGCGATTTTGAAACCGAAAACCTCTTCGAAGGAGTTTTCTGATGACCGGAACCAAGCATCCAAAGTGGAAGAAACCGAGCGATGCCGACTTGGCGAACAACCCTGGTATCGGCACCTCGAAGGGAACGATCAAGGAAGGCGAAGAGTTCGAGCTTGAAGGCGAGAACACGGTTGAAGGCGACGTCGAAAACGACACCAACGCCGCCGGCGGGATCAATCCGAGACAGAAGATGCGGACCAACAAATAGCGTGCCGATGCACGCGATCAACTGTCGCCGTAGGAGTGAAGCATGCCCCTCACACTCAGCAGTACCGCCTTTGCCGAAGGCCGACAGATTCCCGAAAAATACACCCGAGACGGCAAGAACGTGTCTCCGCCGCTGAAGTGGGCTGGTGTGCCGGCCGAGACGAAGAGCCTCGTTCTCGTCGTCCAGGATCCTGATGCCCCAAGCGGCATGTTCGGCCATTGGGCAGTGTTCAATATCTCCCCCGCCACCCGCGAACTTCCCGAGGCGGAAAGCGGCAAGCCGGGTCCGCAGGCCCTCAGGCAAGCCACGAATGATTTCGGAAACGCCTATTATGACGGCCCTCAACCACCCGTCGGGCATGGCGTCCATCACTACCATTTCCGGCTGGCTGCGCTCGACACGCCGAGCCTTGCCATCCCGGCGAGCGCGGGCGTCGAACGGATCTGGCAGGAGGCGCAAAAACACGCGCTTCAGCAAGCCGAACTTGTCGGAACATACGAACGCGGCCGGTAGTTCGAGTGCCGTCAAACGCGTCACCCATGTCGTCATGAGCGGAACGGTTCTTCTCCTTGCCGATTGTCTGGGAAAGGAGATGTGCCATGTTTGAAAGTGTCATGTGGTTGCTTGTCGTCGCCGGTGGGCCATTGTTGCTGGTCATATTGATGGCCTATGTTGTTGCGAGGCGTCGCCGTCCTGGCCCCGCCGAACGCAGGGAAAGCGACCGGGCGACCGACCGGCTGTATCACGAGGACAAGGGTTGATCCCCGCGTCGGGTAACGAAGACCTTATATCGGCTCAACCAGACGACGATCCCCGCCTCCGGTCAGCGCATTATCGTTTGCTTCAACCACGTAAAGAACCTGCCGCTAATCGCTGAGCGGACCCGGCTGGCGGCCCAGCGCGCTTTCATGGTTGAGCCGACGTGGCAATCGCAGACGATGTCGTGCAGCTGCCAGTCGTTCAGCTCGAAAAAGCGCTTTGCCTCGCCATACGTATCGTCTTTCAAACCCGATGCGCGCAGCACCGGATCTTCGAAGGCAACCGAAATTGCCGATCCCTCGCCCCGCATCGCTGCACGTGCTCCAGGGTGAAGATGTTCGGTGCCTGCAAACGCACCAAGGCATCGCTCGGGATTACGCTCCAGCAGTTCAGCCCAGCGCTCTATGCGCTGATTTCGTGTCATTGCGGAATATGCAGCCGAGGATTCAATCTTGGCGACGGCATGCAGTTGGTCGAGTGTCTGATGTTTCATGGCCGGCTCCTTTCAGGAGTGAAAAACCCACCCCCTCAGGAGAATTATCGCGCTGTGATGCCTCGACAAGAGCGGGAGATCGAAGCGGTCGAGATCGAAATGGCCAGAAAGCGTTCAATGGCGCGGGTCGATGGCATCGGCCAGGGGATCCAGGGCTGTTCGATCCGGGCCATTGTGCGACGAGCGGGCATTCAATAGTCTTTCCGCTGGGTCGAGGAACGCACGCATGACGCCGAAACTGAACCGTTGGAAGCGCTTCGCCGACTGGGACGAGCGGCCGTTGCGACTGGACAAGTTCGCGGCGGAAGACCCCGCCAATGGCTTCTCCGCCTTCTCCAGCCCGGCCGATCCCAAACCCGGCATCGGCATCCAGGGCGGGCGCGTCGTGTCCCTTGATGGCGTGCTCGAGCACGATTACGACATGATCGACCGCTTCATAGCCCGCCATCACATCGACCCGGAGGTGGCGCCTGAAGCGATGGCGCTGGACTCGGCGACCGTCGCACGCTGGCTGGTCGACATGAATGTGCCGCGCGAAACACTGGTGCGGCTAGCGCATGGCATGACACCCGCCAAACTCGCCGAGGTCGTGTCGCAGCTCAACGCGTTGGAGATCGCCTTCGCCTATTCGAAGATGCGGGCACGCAAGACGCCGGGTAACCAGGCGCATGTGACCAACGCCAAGGACGACCCGCTGCAGCTCGCCGCCGATGCCGCAACCGCCGTCGCCTTCGGTTTCGACGAGATAGAGACCACGATGCGCGTGTCGCGCAACGCCTGGTCCAACGCGGTGGCGTGTGCGGTGGGCGGCGCCGTCGGCCGCTGGGGAACGCTGTTCCAATGCTCCAGCGAGGAGGCGGAGGAGCTGCGCATCGCCATGGCCGGCTTCACGTCCTATGCCGAAACCGTTTCCGTCTACGGTACCGAAAAATCGTTCACCGATGGCGACGACACGCCGTGGTCCAAGGCATTTCTCGCCGCCGCCTATGCATCGCGCGGCGTGAAGATGCGCTGCACGTCGGGTGCCGGCTCCGAATTGCTGATGGGCTTCCATGAGGCAAAATCGCTGCTCTACCTGGAGGCACGCTGTCTCTGCCTGCAGCGCGGCATGGGGGTGCAGGGTACGCAAAATGGCGGCATCGACGGGGCGCCTTTGACCGCCACCATACCTGGTGGCGTCCGCGAGCTGATGGCAGAGAACCTCATCGCCGTCTGGCTCGACCTCGAATGCGCATCCGGCAATGACGCGCGCTCCACCGAATCGGAGATTCGCGTCGGCGCAAAGATCCTTCCCTACCTGATTGCCGGCTCGGACCTGATCTGCTCGGGGATGGGATCGATCCTGAAATACGACAATTCATTCAACCCGTCGCTGATCAACGGCGAGGAGTTGGAAGACTATCTGGTGCTGCAGCGCGATTTCGAGGCCGATGGCGGATTGACGCCACTGCCCGAGTCACGCGCGATCGAGTTGCGCGAGCGGGCGGTGGAGGCGATCGCCGCAGTGTTCGAGGAACTCGGTCTGTCGACGCCGACCGAGGACATGAAGACCAGTGTGGTCTACGCCTCCGGCTCCGACGATACGCGCAGCCTGATGCCGCGCGACGTGAGCATCATCAGCGAGGCCATCAAGGAGCGTGGCATCACCGTGATCGATGTGATCAAGGTGCTGGCCAACCGGGGTTTCCGCGAAGAGGCCGAGAACCTGCTGAACGTGGTGAAGCTGCGCCTTTCAGGCGACTATCTCCAGACCTCGGCCATGATCCGCAACGGGCGCATCGTCAGCGCGGTCAACGATCCGAACGACTATCTCGGTCCGGGCTCCGGCTATCGCGTGTCTGAAGAACGGCGGCTCCAGCTCAACGACATTCGCGATGTGCTGGACCAGAAGGAAGTGTTGCGTTCGGAGGCGCTGCACGAGAAAGACGAGGCGAGACATATCCGCTATCGCAACGTTGGGCCCGCGGCCAATGGATCGGCGAAGGACGACGTGGTCATCGGCATCAGCCCGGCCTTCGGGCTGAAGCTTTACCGGACGACGGCCGGGCATCGGCTTTCCGAGGTCCTTGGCGCCATGCTGGATGCAATTCGCGGGCGCGGGCTCAAGGCGCGCGTCGTTCGCTTTCGCCACACTGCCGATACCTCCTTCCTCGGCCTGTCCGCCGCTAGGCTTGCCGGCAGCGGCATCGGCATCGGCATCCAGGCCAAGGGCACGGCTGTCATCCATCAGCGCGACCGCCAGCCGCATAACAACCTCGAACTGTTTTCCAATGCGCCGATCACCAGGCTCGAACATTATCGCGCGTTGGGTGCCAATGCGGCCGCCTATGCGCTGGGCGAAATGCCGGAGCCCATCGTGGTGCCGCAGCGGGGCGAGGCCATGGGTTCGCGCTACCACGCCCGCGTCGCCCTCATCTATGCCATCGAAACCGGGCTGACCGAGGCTGGTGCGGCTCCCGAAGAGGTCGATGTCGTACTGACGGGAGCGAAATCATGACCCATACCCGCGCCGACTATCCACTTGCCGAAACACAGCCCGGAGAGGTGACCGGCAAGCACGGCAAGGCGCTTTCACAGATAACGCTGGATGCGGTGCTTGCCGGCGAGGTCACGATGGAAGACCTTCGCATCACGCCGCAAGCGCTGCAGGCTCAAGCCGATGTGGCGCGCGACGTCGGACGGCCGACACTGGCCCTCAACTTCGAGCGAGGGGCGGAACTCGTCGAGGTGCCGCAGGATTTCATCATGCAGGTGTACGAACTGCTGCGTCCCGGCCGTGCCAAGTCCAAGGAAGAATTGCTCGAGGCGGCCGCCACGATGCGCGATACCTACCAGGCCGAACGCATCGCCCGTTTCATCGAAGAAGCCGCCGAGACCTATGCGGCGCGCGGCCTTTTCACATTCCGCTTCTGAAAGGATCGCATGAGCTGGAAAACCGGATACCGTTCGCTCTACTACCTCGGTGCACCCGAGCCGGATGATCCGGTGCTGGTGCCGGCGCAAACCGCCATCCTGGTCATCGACGTTCAGAACACATACCTGGAACGGCCGGATCGCGCGTCGCTTCCGCCAGAAGAACAGCACCGCTACGATCTGTGGACGCCGTTCCACGAGCGCATGCACGGCACGGTCATACCGAACACGGCAAGACTGCTCGATCTGGCACGGCAAAATGGCATCGAATGCCTTTTTGCCCGCATCGCCAGCCACACCAAGGACGGCCGCGACCGTTCGCTCTCCCAGAAAATGCCGGGCTGGAACAATTTGCTGCTGCCAAAGAATGACGCGCCGTCGCAGCTGGTTGCCGAGCTTCAGCCGGCCGGCGACGAAATCGTGGTCACCAAGACCACCGATTCAGCGCTGACAGGAACAAATCTGCGCCTGATCCTGCACAATCTGGGCATCAAAAATCTCATCTGCTGCGGCATCTTCACGGACCAGTGTGTGTCCTCGACCGTGCGCAGCCTGGCGGATGAGAGCTATGCCGTCATCGTGCTCGAGGATTGCTGCGCGGCGGCGACCGAGGAGCTTCATCGCAAAGAACTCGAAATCATCAACATGATCTACTGCCACGTCATGTCGAGCGGCGAGCTATGCAAAATCATGGACTTGGCAAAGTGACGCAGCGTCCGTAGTGTGATGGCTGCACACGCAGGCTGGGACACATCGGCCGCCACGTGCGGGGACCAAATACAGCTGTCACGAATGGAGAGGGCTTCATGGCCATAGAAACTGCACGCGGGACGATCGACGTCTCGAAGAGTAACAGCATCAATCTTTTGCACTCCAAGGCCGTGGGGCTCGCGGGAGTGCTCTTTCTGGCCGTCACCGGCGCGGCGCCTATGTCGGCGATGCTGGGCAACGTGCCGTTCGCGGCAGGCTACGGCATCGGCAAATACACGCCGGCCGCCTTCCTGATGGCGACGATCGTGCTGACCATCTTCTCGGTCGGCTATGCCGCGATGGCATCGCGCGTCTCGTCCGTCGGCGGCTTCTACTCCTTCATCAGCCAAGGGCTCGGCCGCGAGGTCGGCATGTCGGCGGGCATTGGCTCGCTCGCCTGCTACTCACTGTTCGAAGCCTCTCTCACTGGTCTGTTTGCATTTTTCGGCAATCTTTGGATTTCCCAGCATTTCGGCATCAACGTGCCGTGGATCGTGCTCGCGCTCGCCATGATCGTGGTCATCGCGGCGCTTGCCTATCGTGATGTGAAGGTGTCGGCGCGGCTACTCGGGATCGCACTCATTCTTGAAGTGATCATGCTGGTGATCTTCTCGCTGGGCGTGCTTTTCGCTCATGGCCCGACGAATTTTTCCGGCGATTCACTAAATGTGTTCAAAGTGTTCACGCCTGTCGCCGAGCAGAAAGTCGGCGATGTGGCCATACCCGCCGGCGAGGCCGCTGTCGGTATCTTCATGGCGTTCTGGTCGTGGGTCGGCTTCGAGATGGCGCCGAACTACGCCGAGGAATCCCGTAATCCCAAGCGCATCATTCCACAGTCGCTGTTGATTTCGGTGATTGGCCTTGGCCTGTTCTACACCTTCGTCAGCTGGTGCGCGGTGGCGGCCTATCCCACCGAGGCCGACATGGTGGCCAAGGCCTTCTCCGATGGCGTGAACTTCTTCCTGACGCCGGTTCAGAGTTTCGTCGGCGGCTGGGGCTACCAGCTGATGTCGCTGCTCATCCTGACCAGTTCCTTCGCCTGCGGCATGGCTTTCCACAACACCGCTTCCCGCTATCTGTACTCGCTGGCGCGCGAAGGCGTCCTGCCGCAGGTGATCGCGGAGACGCATGACCACCACAAGAGCCCGCACAAGGCCTCGGCGCTGCAGTCGGTGCTGGCGGCGATATGGGTCCTGCTCTACGGTCTGGCCTACGGCTTCGACGATCCGTCGGGACAGGCCTGGCTCGGTGTCTATACTCTGTTCGCGGTGCTGGGCACCGGATTGCTGCTTGTGCTGCAGGCCGTCGTCTCGCTGGCGATCTACATGTGGTTCAAGAAGAACGGCGGCGGCAGCCTGCTGACGACAGTCATCGCGCCGTTGATCTCGCTGGTAGTCCAGCTGCTCCTCGTCTACACGCTGGTGGCCAATCTCGCGACGCTCGGCGGCACCAATGGCTTTGCCAGGAGCATCCCCTATGTCGGGCTTGCGATCCTTGTCGTCGGCCTGATCTGGGGCTTTGTGCTGAAATCCGCCAACCCCAAGGCGTACGAGAACATCGGTCACATGGTGAACGAAGGCTAGGGGCGGACGCCGCCCTGGCATCCTTTTCCGCAACGGGGACAGAGTATCGCTCTGTCCCCGTCTCATTTTGGAGCTCCAGATCATGACCCAGTCTTTGAAGGGTCGGTCCGTCGTTGTTACCGGCGGATCGAAAGGCATCGGCAAGGGCATAGCGCGGGTGTTTGCGCTATCTGGCGCCAAGGTCGCCATCATCGCGCGCCATCTCGACCAGGCAGAAGCTGCTGCCACCGAGATCGGCCACGGTGCCTTCGGCGTGGTTGGCGACGTCACCTCGCTCGCCAGCATCGAGAGCGCCTTTGCGACAGTGGCCGCGAGAAACGGGGGCATCGACGTGTTGTGCGCCAATGCCGGAATTTTCCCGCAGGCCCGGCTAGAGGAGATGACTTCGGAACAATGGGACGAGGTCGTCGACACCAACCTCAAAGGCACCTTCCACGCGGTCAAGGCGGCGATTGGCTACCTCAAGAAATCCGACCAGGGTCGGGTCGTGCTGACGTCATCGATCACCGGCCCGGTCACCGGTTTTCCCGGCTGGTCGCACTACGGCGCCACCAAGGCCGGGCAACTCGGCTTCATGCGCACCGCCTGCATCGAGTTGGCGAAATACGGCATCACCGTCAACGCCGTCATGCCGGGCAACATCATCACCGAGGGCCTTGCCGGCCTGGGCGAGGACTACCAGAAGACCATGGCCGCCTCTGTCCCGCTCAAGCGGCTCGGAACCGTGGAGGACATCGGCTACGCCGCACTCTACTTTGCGTCGAAGGAAGCCGGATACGTGACGGGGCAGACGATCGTCGTCGATGGCGGCCAGATCCTGCCGGAGAGCTTGGAGGCCCTGGCATAAAGCTGTTCATCGCGAACCGATCTATCTTCTTGTTTTGATGCTATTCCCAAGCGAAAGCGCTCATACTTTTCCTGAATTGCTCTAGGAAAATTTGCTCAGATAGGCTTCGCACAGCCCCTCCGTTCCCTCGGTGTATGGCAGGCCCATGGACCGGGCGAGGTCCGTTTCAGCGTGCGAGCCGATCCATGCAACCAGCAACAGGCGGCGCAGCATCACGAAGGTCGGGATCTCGTCCTCGTCCGCCTTGGGCAGGTCAAGCACACGGCGATAGCCGGTCGTCCACGCTTGGATCAGATCGGCTGCCTGCGGCTCGTGCTCGTAGAAAGAGATGGGCGTTGCCGCGTCGTACATAAACCAGCCGAAGCCGCAGTCGTCGAAGTCGATGACCTTGACCGTCTTGCCGTCGATCAAAAGGTTGGCGAGCCGCAGGTCGCAATGGATGAGGCCGAAGCGGTCTTGGCCCTTGCCGAAGGCATCGAGCCTGCGGCCGATCAGCTCCACGGTACGGCCAAACAGTTTGGCTTTCGCGGCGTCGACTCCCATGCCGTCGCGCCAGCGCCCCCAATGAGGTCTTTCCTCACCCAGGCTTGTCTCGAAATCCCACACGTGACGGCTGAACCAGGAAGGGCGCCGCCACTGCCGGGCATGGATATGCATACGGGCCGTCACCTCGCCCAGCACCTCGAAGGGCTCGCCAAGCGCCTCGCCTATGCCCGGCTCCGAACCGGTCTCCCATTGCGACAACACGACATTGCGCGGTCGCGCCAGTCCGGCATGGCCGACAAGCTGGATTTGGTCGCCGTCCTTGCCCGCCACCGGAACGGGTGTGGAGACGATCCCGGTCTGGCGCAGATCCGTAAGCCAGGCCAGTTCGGATTGGATGGCCGCCCTTGAATGGTAGCCGTCGCGATGGATGCGAAGCGCCCAGCGCCGGCCGTCGCGAGCTGCAATCTTGTAAGTCGCGTTCTCCGACAGGTTGATCATCTCGACGGAGACATCCGCCGGCAAGTCGTAGTTGGCGGTGGCCGCCTCCGCCGTCTCCTGCAGGATGCCGAGTTGCTTGTCGTGCGTGAGCGCGTCGAAATCCGTCATTGCCCGTCCTGCCCCATCATTGCACCATCCGCCCCTGCCCAACCCTGGGCGATCCCGGCAAGTCCAGCGGCCAGCCCGCACTGGATGCCTGGCAGTTTCAACCAGGTTCGGGGCATGTCAACTCGCCTTGCCTGCCTGATGCAGCAGCTCGCGGGCGCGTGGCATCGCGGCATCGAAACGATCCATGATGTCCCGGCAGGTTTCGGGATCCAGAAGAACGCCGGGCTTCCATTGCAACACCCGCTTGTCGAGCGACGAAAAAATCGCCCAGACGCCCTGCTCGTAGAGTGCGCGCGAGACGAACACCGCGCCTTCCGGATGATTGCTGAACTCCAGGCCGAGGATCACGCCTTTCTGGCGCACCCCGGTGAAGACATCGCCGTGACGAGCCTGCATCTCACCCATGGCTTGCGCCATGAACTCGGTCACGGTGCCGACATTGGCCACCAGTTCAGGCCGCTGCAGCATCTCGATGACCTTGTGGGCAACGACACAGCCGAGTTCGGCCCCGCCGGTGGTCGAAATGTGGGCCGCCCCGTCCTCGTTGAGCCAGCCTCCGGCCCTGTCGTTCACCAGCGTCGCGCTGATCGGATAGAGGCCGCCGGACAGGCCCTTTGCCGTCACCATGATATCCGGCTGGACGCCATAGGCCTGCCACCCCCACATGCTGCCGGTCCGCATCAGGCCGGTCTGGACCTCGTCGGCGATGTACATCACGCTATGTTTTTCGCACAGCGCCTTGCAGGCGCCGAGATAGCCGTCCTTCGGCATCGGGAAACCGTATGTGGCGGGGATCGTCTCCATGATCAGCGCCGCGACGTCTTCGCCCTTCAGCGCCTGCTCCATGGCGTCGATATCGTTGAAGGGAACCTGGATGAACGTCTCCGGCTGGTCGGAAAGAAAGATCTTGGTGAAGCGATCGTCGCCGGTCGCCACCGCGAGCCCCGAATGCCCGTGATAACCCTTGATGATCGACACGATCTTGCGCCGCTTGGTGGCATAGCGAGCGCTCTTGATGGCGATGTCCACCGCCTCCGCGCCGCCCGGCGCGAAGATCGCATATTTCATTCCCGGTGAGACATTGACCAGGGATTCGGCCAGCGCCGTCCGCGCCACGGACGGAAACCAGTGATTGCCGATATCGAAATAATCGAGCGCGCTCTTCAGCGTCTCGACCAGCTCCGGATTGCGGTGACCGAGATTATAGGTGCCGCCATTGAGATGCAGGTCGATCAGGCGGCGGCCCGACATGTCGTAGAGGAAATAGCCTTCCCGCCTGCCGATCACCAGATCGATCCCGGCTTTCTGCCAGAACCTGGTCTTGTCGGGATTCCAGAAACGGATTGCCTTGTCGAAAAAATCCTGCTTCGACTCGAACTTGAAGGGGCCGAAGTCGTACATGCCTGTTTTCCCCAGAGGTTGATCGGCGCGCACCCAAGCTTGGGGGGCTCGTCCCCCGGATGATGCAGGATTACGGGCCGGCGAGAAAGGGGACTGAAAGATGATCCTGAAGGACAGGACCGCGATCGTCACCGGGGCGGGATCGGGCATCGGCAGGGCGGCAGCGCTGATCATCGCGCGCGAGGGTGCGGTGGTCGGCGTGACGGACCGCAGTGCTGACGGCGCGAACGCGACCGTCGACCAGATTGTTGCTGCTGGTGGCCGGGCGAAAGCGCTTGTGTTCGACCTGACCGACGATCAGGCGCTTGAAGCCGGTTTCCACGATTTCATCGACGCACAAGGCGGGATCGACATCCTGCACAATCATGCCGGCGTACAAATAGAGGGTGACGTGCTCGGTGTGAGCGTCAAAGGCTTCGACACGTCCTGGACACTCAACGTGCGGGCTCACTTCCTCGGTGCCCGCATCGTCATGCCCTTCATGAAAAAGGCTGGTCGCGGGGTGATCCTCAACACGTCGTCGAGCTCCGGCGTTCTCTACGACCGCGAGATGATCGCCTATACGACGACCAAGCACGCGGTGATCGCGATGACGAAGCAGATGGCGGGCGACTATGGCCGGTTCGGCATTCGCATCAACGCGCTTTGCCCCGGTTGGGTGGATACGCCCTTCAATGCTCCTTACATCGCACAGATGGGAGGCCGGGAAGCCATCGAAGCCTACATCCGCGAAAAAGTGCCGCTTGGCCGTTGGGCAAGCGTCGAGGAAATCGCGGAGGCAGTGCTGTTTCTTGTGTCCGACCGGTCCTCGTACATGACGGGCCAGATTCTGGTTATCGATGGCGGAGAGACGGTGATCTAGGCGTGGGCTCGGGAGATTGTCCAGGCAGCACTTTCTACACAAAATCAATGTTAGCGGATGATCTGCCAGCCCATATCTCTTGCATGATCTCGCCTGGGACAGTGGGCCTGCAAACTTCACGCCAAACCACCCGATTTCGCCCAAAAAAGATGGCGACAGGCCAACAAGGTGTGGCGATGGAGAACGACAATGGTGGGCCCGGAGGGTCAGTACTTTCAACACAAAATCAATATTTTAGCGGCTGGTTCGCCAACCCATATCTCTCGTANGGGCCCGGAGGGTCAGTACTTTCAACACAAAATCAATATTTTAGCGGCTGGTTCGCCAACCCATATCTCTCGTATGATCTCGTATGGTCTGGCGAACCCGATAACAATGACTCCGCTTGAATGTCAGCTCCGCGCCGCATGTCAGCTGTTGACGTGATCTTTGCTGTTGCCAGATTGCAGACATTGCCGGCGCCCCTGAACATCGTAGTTGCGTCAACTTTGGTTCGATCAGAGAGCCCGCTAGATCGTCGCCCTCTGGGCGTGTTCCCAATATATTAGAAAAAACGCGGGGATGAAGATCAACTCTCCGGGACCGGTCGCAACTACGGCCGGCTGTCCCGATGGCGATTGCCATGAGGCCTCGCGTGCAATAGGCCTTTGCCGGAAAAGAGCAGGGAGGATTGCCGTGACAGGAACAGCCCAGACATGGCGCGTCGGCATCCTTTTTTCGCGCAGCGGCATCACCTCGGTCACCGAAAGCGAGCATTTCTACGGGACGGCGCTTGCCATCGAGGAGATAAATGCCGGCGGCGGCGTGCTGGGGCGGCAGATCGAGCCCATAGCCTACGATCCTGGTAGCGACCCCGAGGCGTTTCGATCGCTCGCCCGCAGGCTTCTGACTGAGGACGACGTCAATGTCATCTTCGGCTGTTCGATGTCGGGTAGCCGCAAGGCCGTGCTGCCGATCGTCGAGCGCTACAACGGCCTGCTTTGGTACCCCTCGATCTATGAGGGCTTCGAATATTCAGAAAACGTCCTCTACACCGGCGCCACGCTCAATCAGAACACCTTCGCGCTGGCCGACTTCATCCTGCAGCGCTACGGGCCGCGCGTGTTCATGGCCGGGTCCGACTACATTTATCCGCATGAATCCAACCGGGTCATGCGCGACCTTTTGGAATGCAAGGGCGGCACGATCGTCGAGGAACAATATGTGCCGCTCGATGCCGACGAACGCCGGATGCGCCGGCTGATGGCCGACATCGAGAAGGCCGCCCCGGACGCGGTGTTCTCGACGGTGATCGGGCGCAGTGCGCAAATCCTCTACAGGCTCTATGCCGAAGCCGGCATCGACCGGGCAAAGCGGCCGATCGCCAGCCTGACCTTGGCCGAAGGCGAGATCCGCGTCATCGGCGCCGAGCATTGCACCGGCCATGTGCTGGCTGCCCCTTATCTGGCGAGCGTCGACAGCGGCGAGAACCAGCGCTTCGTCGGCGAGCTCGCCCGCCGGTTCGGCGACCGGACGACGGCGACCATGTGGTCGCAAACCGCCTATACGCAAGTGCATCTGTTCGCCCGCGCGCTGGAGAAGGCGGGAACCCTCGACACCTTCCGCCTCAGCCAGGCAGCGCTTGAAGTCGACTATGCGTCGCCGGAGGGCCGGATGATGTTCGACCAGGAAAACCGCCACGTCTGGTCGACACCACGCATCGGCATCGCCAACGCTGCCGGCCAGTTCGACATTGCCTGGCAGTCGCAGGTCGCGATCCGGCCCGACCCCTATCTCGCCTCGACCCATTTCGAAGAGCCGTGGCTGTAAAACTATGACGGCAACGCTCAAACGCATCCTCAACGATCTGCGGCAAGCGAAGATCCTCGTCATCCATCCCAAGGACGAGGATGGCGCGGCACTTGTCGATCATTTGCGGCGCCTCGGCTGTGAGGTGAGGGCGGCGTGGCCGCCGCCGGCTGCGATCCCTGGCGACATCGATACGGTGTTCGTACAGGTCGGCGAGGCGCCGACAGACGCGATGGTGTCACTGATCGAAGGCGTCAGGACGGCGGTGGTCGCCATCGTCACCTATGAAAGCCCGACCTCGATCAAGGCGATCATCGATCTCAACGCCCATGGCGTCATTACCAAGCCGCTCAGGCAGCTTGGCGTGCTAACGCAGTTTGCGCTCGCGCGCTATCGCTACGGCTATGAAGGACGGCTGGCCAACAAGGTGCGCAAGCTGGAGGATACGCTGAAAGGGCGCAGGACCATCGAGAAGGCGGTCAAGGTGTTGGTCGAGATGAACGGCGTCGACGAGGAGACTGCTTACAAATTGATCCGCGACCAGGCGACATCGAAGCGCGTCGCGCTGGTTTCCGTGGCCGACGGCATCCTCGCCGCGCAGGAAGCGATGCGGGCTTTCGGCTTCGGGATTTCCGCGCAAGGCAATCAGAAACAGCCGAACGATCGATAAGGTGCTGACGGCGGGGCGCGGTAGAAATCTCCTATAACCGGCTGATTTAACTTCTATAAATTGAACTCATCACCGTCCCTTGGTGTCGAAATCTTTGGCTCTTGACGCAGTCTTCGGTCCGTGCAACTTCTTAAAGCACGAGCAGGTTTGCTCTTCGGCAGGAATGCCGTTTCACATTGATGGCTATGTAGCCCTTGGCTCGCGGATGACTTCCGCGCCCAGGGGTTTTTTGCGTTTGGAGACAGGCTTTGGCACACTTGGCGACAGCATCCGCGGACCTCCGTCTGGCCTGCATCCAGTTCCAACCTGCGATCGGCCGGCTGGACAAGAATCTCAGATCGATGGAGCGGCTGATCCGCCAGGCCGCCGGCCTCGGCGCCTCTGTGGTGGTGCTGCCGGAACTCGCCGACAGCGGCTATGTCTTCGACAGCCAGGAAGAACTCGCCGAACTCGCAGCACCCATTCCGGAGGGACGCAGTGCAGCGCTGCTGTGCTCGCTGGCCAGCGAACTCGGTCTCCACATCGTCAGCGGCCTTGCCGAGCGCGACGGCGACCGGTTCTTCAACGCCGCCATGCTGTGCGGGCCTTCGGGTCCCATCGGCACCTACCGCAAGCTGCATTTGTGGAATCGCGAAAAACTCTACTTCCAGCCGGGCAATCTCGGCCTGCCGGTGTTCGAGACCGCGATCGGCCGGATCGGCGTGGCGATCTGCTATGACGGCTGGTTCCCGGAGACCTACAGGCAGTTGGCGCTGAAGGGCGCCGAACTGGTCTGCGTGCCGACCAACTGGGTGCCGATGCCCGCTCAGGGCGACCACCCGGAGCCGATGGCCAACATCCTGCACAAGGCGGCCGCGCACAGCAACGGCATCTACATCGCCTGCGCCGACCGTGTCGGCATCGAGCGCGGCCAGCCCTTTGTCGGCAGGAGCCTGATCGTCGGCCCGACCGGCTGGCCGATCGCCGGGCCGGCCAGCGAAGCCGACGAAGAAATCCTCATCGCCACGATCAACCTCGGCGAGGTCGCCAAGGCGCGCGCGCTGAGTGAGCGCAACGACGCCATCGGCGACCGCCGCGCAGACGTCTACGGATAACCAAGAAGAAGCCGGCACTACCCCGGTACGATCAACCAGAGAAAGGGGAATACCATGAAGAACAGAGCAGTGATCCTTGCCTTCGCCAGCGCCGCCCTGAGCAGTGCCGCCTTCGCCGCGGACGGTCCGATCAAGATCGGCATCCCGGTCGGCTTGTCTGGCGCCAACAGCGTCGTCGCGCCGTCGGTGGTGCAATCGGCGGAACTTGCGGTCGCCGAAATCAACGCTGCTGGCGGCGTACTGGGACGCCAGCTTGCGCTGGAGATCGCCGACGATGCCTCGGGTGCGGCGGGCGCCCAGAAGGCCTTCGATTCGCTGGTCTTCCAGAAGGAGGTCAACGCCGTCATCACCATGGAGACCAGTGCTGCCCGCAATGCCGGCCTGCCGATCATCACCAAGGGCGATATCCCCTACATCTACACCTCGTTCTACGAGGGCAAATCCTGCAATGCCAACCTGTTCGTCAATGCCTGGGTGCCGCAGCAGCAGGTGCCGCCGATCGTCGACAATTTCATCAAGACGCAAGGCGCCAAGAAGTTCTTCCTGATCGGCTCGGACTACGCGTTCGGCCGCGGCATGCTGGAATTCGCCAAGGCCTATATCGAGAAGTCTGGTGCCAGCGTCGTCGGCGAGGAGTATCTGCCGATGGAAGGCAGCGACTGGACAGCGATCATCTCCAACCTGAAGAGCTCCGGCGCCGATGCGGTGATTACCTCGACCGCCGGCGGGGCACCCAACGTCACCTTGACCAAGCAGCTGCGCGGCGCCGGGGTCACCATTCCCTATGGCAACCTCGCCGTGGATGAGGGAACAGCCAAGAGCATGGGCGCGGACGCTGCCGGCATCTTCATTTCCGCTTCCTACGTGACCAGTATCGGCAGCGACGCCAACAAGAGCTTCCTTGCCGCGATCGGGAAGAAGTTCGGTGCCGAGCTGCGCACCCCCAATGACCTCTCGGTGCCGGAATATGAGGGTATCTATCTCTACAAGGCCGCGGTCGAGAAAGCCGGGTCAACCGACACCGCCGCTGTGCTCGCAGCACTTGCCGAGGTATCCTTCGCCGGCCCGCGTGGCATGGTCTCGATGAGCAAGCAGCACCATGCTCCGCTGACCATGTATCTCGGCCAGGTGAAGGCGGACGGCTCGGTGACGGTGGTCGACAAATTCGAAGGCGTCGACCCCGGCCAGCAGTGCCCGAACCTGTAATCGCCCCTCTAATCGCAGCGGGGCGGCCGTGTGCCGCCCCGTTCCACACCATCGGGGACCTGCCATGACGCTTCTCCTGGACATGGTGACGACGGCGGCGATCCTGTTCATCGTCGCTGCCGGCCTGCTTGCGATCTTCGGCGTGCTGAAGATCATCAATTTCGCCCATGGCGCCTGGCTGACCATCGGCGCTTACTGCGCGGTGGCGACGGCCGGCCTCGGGCTCAATCCCTGGGCAGCGCTGCCGATTGCCTTTTCCGTCGGCGCAATCCTTGGCGGCATCACCGAACTGGCAATCGTGCGGCCACTCTATCGCCGGCCGCTCGACGCCATCCTGGCGACCTGGGGGCTGGGCATCGTCATCGGCCAGCTGATCACGCTGTGGTTCGGGCGCGACGTGCAGTTCACTCCCAATCTTCTGTCGGGCACGGTCGATGTGTTCGGCATAGGCTATTCGCTCTACCGGCTGTTTGCCATAGCCGCCGCTCTGGTCATCGGGCTTGCCTTCACCTTCCTGCTCGAAAGCACGCGGCTCGGCCTGTCGGCACAGGCGGTGATCATGAACGAGATGCTGGCGCGCGCGCTCGGCATCGACACCGCACGCGTGCGTCTGGTTACCTTCATGGTCGGCACCGGGCTCGCAGCACTCGCCGGCGTGCTTCTGACGCCGCTGACCAGCGTCGATCCGAACATGGGCGTCGCCTGGCTGATCGGCTCGTTCATGCTGGTCATGGTTGCCGGCTCGTCTTTCTCGACGCTGGCCATCGCCTGCCTCGTTTTCGGTGGCGTCCAGGTTCTGGTCAGCACCTTCGTCAGCCCCATTCTTGGCGGCATCACGGTGGCGGTCCTGTGCGCCCTGGTGCTGCGCATCAGCCCGAAGGGATTTGCCCGTGCCTGAGAGCCGTTCCATCCCGCCGAGGGCCTGGCTGTTTGCAGCGCTCGCGCTTGCGACGGCGGTCGTCGTCATCATCGGCCCTGCGCTGTTCGACCGCTTTACGCTCAACGTGCTGACGCGCTCGATGATCTACGCCATGCTGGCGGTGACCGTCGACATCCTGTGGGGCTACACCGGGGTGCTGACCTTCGGCCAGGCGGCGTTCTTCGGCACCGGCGCCTATGCCAGCGCCATGGTGCTCAGCCATCTCGGCTCGACGCCCGCCTTTCTGGCATTGGCGTTTGTCCTGGCGATCCTCGTGCCGGTGCTGCTCGGCGCCTTCGTCGGCTGGCTGTCGTTCGGCCATGGCTCGACGCCGCTCTATGCGACGGTGATCTCGCTGGTTGTGCCGATCGTTGTGACGCAGCTGGTGTTTTCGGGTGGCGTGTGGACTGGATCGAGCAGCGGGCTGGTCGGCTATTCCGGCCTGCCGCTTGGCCTGCCGGGATATTTCAGGTTTGCCGGCATCTGCCTGATTGTCACCACTGTCGTCGCCCTGGTCTTCACCCGCTCCGACGCCGGCAAGCTGCTCATCGCCATTCGCGACAATGAAGCGCGCTGCGCCTATCTCGGCCTCGATCCGCAACGGCTGAAGATCGTGCTGACAACGATCCTCGCCGGCGTCGCCGGCATTGCCGGCTTCGTCTATGCCAATGCGTCGGGTGTGGTGGCGCCGGAAAATACCGGCTTCGTCTTCGGCACCGAAATCGTCATCTGGACCGCCCTTGGCGGCCGCGGCACCATCATCGGGCCAGTCATGGGCGCGATCGGCATCGACTATCTAAGCGCCCAGCTTTCGGGCGACTTGCCCTTCCTGTGGAACCTGGTCGTCGGCGCTCTTTTCGTGGTCATGATCATCCTGTTGCCGAACGGGCTGGCGCAATTGTTGGCAATGCTGATGCCACGCCGCAATGCCGCGCAGACCAACCAAGCCGGCAGCCCGGCCATCGCCGTCGAGACGGCCGGGAACCGCAGCGCCGAGGGCGACCGCGTGCTCTCCGTCAGCGGCCTCGGCAAAGCCTTCGGCAGCCTGCAGGTGCTGCAAGGTATCGACCTCGACGTTCGCTCGGGCGAACTGGTCAGCCTTGTTGGCCCCAATGGCGCGGGCAAGACGACACTGATGCGATGTCTCAGCGATGGCAGTGAGGCCACAACCGGAAGCGTCAATATCGCAGGCCGCAACATCAGCGGCATGACACCGGATAAAATCGTGGCGCTTGGCGTCGGCCGCAAGTTCCAGGTGGCGAGCGTTTTCGATAGCCTGACCGTAGCCGACTGCCTGCGCATGGCACGCGCCTCGCGCCAGGCGCCGAGCCTGCTCCGCCGCTCCGCCACGCTTGGATTGCCGGCCGCCGCCACCGATATCTTGCGTTCCACCGGCCTCGACCAGATGCTTAGCCAACGGGTGTCGCTGTTGTCGCATGGGCAGAAGCAGAGTCTCGAGCTCGCCATGGTCGTTGCGCTCGAGCCAAAACTCATCCTGCTCGACGAGCCGACGGCCGGGCTCACCAAGGTCGAGCGCACCACCATCGGTGCGACGCTGCAGAAGCTGACCGGCGACCTTGGCTTCGCCGCCATCCTGGTCGAGCACGATCTCGATTTCGTCCGCGACATCTCGACCAGGATCGTCGTTCTCCACCAGGGCAAGCTGGTGCTCGACGGTAGCGTCGACGACGTCGTCAATTCCGAAATGGTCAGGACGATCTACTCGGGAGCCGCCCATGCTTGAGGAAGCCAAAACCACCGTGCCGAAACTAGCGCTGTCGAACATTACGAGCGGCTATGGGCCAGTTGCCATTATCGAGGCGCTGTCGCTCTCTATCGCGCCCGGACAGATTTTTGCGCTGATGGGCAAGAACGGGATGGGCAAGACCACGGTGCTCAAAACCATTCTCGGTTTCGTGGCATTGCGTTCAGGCGACATCCGCCTTGACGGTACGTCGATGTCAGGCCTCTCTCAGGCCTCGCTGATCTCATCCGGTGTCGGCTATGCCCCTCAGGAGCAGGCCCTGTTCCAGGATCTCAGCGTGCGCGACAACCTGCGGCTCGCTCTGCGGTCGGATCGCGGCTTTGCGCAAGCGGTGGAGCGGGTCTATGGGCATTTTCCGTTCCTCAGGGACCGCCTGTCGCAACGAGCCGGAACCCTATCCGGCGGCGAGCAGAAGATGCTTATTCTGGGCCGCGCTCTGATGTTGCGGCCAAAGCTGCTGCTGATCGACGAGATTTCCGAAGGCCTGCAGCCGTCGGTCGTCGAACGCATCGCCGCTGTACTCAAGGAAGAGCGCCGGGCCAACGGCACGACGATCCTGATCGTCGAGCAAAACCTGCCCTTCGCGCTGGGCATCGCCGACAGTTGGGCTGTGCTGAAGCTTGGTCGGATCGATGATGCCGGCGAGGTTGCGGAGGGAACGGCGGGCCGAGTTCTTCAGCACCTGAAGATCTAAGACGTACGCATCTGGCCTGGATACTCCGAACCCATTCAGCCCCTGGACTGCGGTGCGGTGCATTCCGCCTCCGTTGCAACCGAGTCCACGGAAGCCCACCATAAATCAACAATATCAATGCGATGCGCGGAGGTTCGCCAGTCTTGACTTGGCTGACCAAGTCCAAAAATTCCGCTAAGTCATTGATAAACAACGATAATGGTGGGCCCGGAGGGCGTGTTGAGAGCGTTGATTTTATTGAGTTTTTCGTGGGTCAAAATCAGAAATCTTCCCGTATCGTTCCGCATAGTTCCGCAGCCGCCAATCGCGTGAATTGCCGTGGCTTGGTCAAACCCGATCGGCCTGCGCTACGACACCCCGCGGCAGCGCGTTGAGACCGGGCGCTGATGAACGTCGGCTGGATGTCCGAAGCATCAACGCGGCGCGGCCGCGCAGTTGCGAGGCAGGCACGTGACGCAGCCATTCTAGCAACTCGACCAATTTCAATCCGAAGCGAACTCGGCGAGTTCGTCGGCAGCTTCCTGGACACCGTGCGCGGCAGCTCGCTCGAGCCAAAGGCGACCGGTCACCAGATTGTGCTCGCCGGCGAGACCCTTGGAGAGAAAGCGCCCGAGCATGAGTTGGGCTTGGCCATGCCCACGCTCGGCGGCGGCGGCGAACCATTTCTGCGCCGCCGTCTGGTCGACCGGCAGGCCCTGGCCGGCCGCGTACAGCGCGCCAAGCGCAAACATCGCCCCTGCGTGACCGTCGTCGGCCGCCCGCTCGAACAACTGCATGGCGGTCTCTGGCGAACGTGCGCCCCCGCGCCCATTGAGCAGCATCTCGGCAAGCGACACCTGCGCGTCGAGCACGCCGGCATTGGCCGCCCGCGCAAACCAGACGCGTGCCCGCGATGGGTCGGCCGCCACCCCGCGCCCATCCTGGAGGAAGCGGGCATACATATATTGCGCCTCGGGTACGCCTTCGGCCGCGCGCCTCAACCATTGCGCCGCTTGCCCCTCGTCCTGGCGGACACCAACGCCCTTGGCGAAGCAGAGCCCAAGATTGAATGCCGCGATTAGATCGCCCGATGTTGCGGCCGCCTCGAACCATCCGGCAACGCTTGCACGGTCGTCCGGCTCGCCGGCTCCTCCGAGGATGAGATTGGCGAGGTCGATCTGTGCTTCCTGATTGCCGCCATCCGCGGAAGCCCGCAGCCAGCGTGTCCCCTCTTCGATGTCCTCGGCCACGCCGTTCCCCGTCAGGTAGAGAGACGCCAAAGCGCGGGCGGCGGCTTGGTGACCCGCTTCGGCCGCCCGCCGATACCAGGTTGCGGCCTCCGCATAAACCGGCGGCTGCGTTTTCGCAAAACGATCGCCGAGAAGGTAGGCTGCCTCGATGTTGCCGGCCAAGGCGGCACGCCGCATCCAGGCCTCCCCGGCCGCGGGATCGCGGTCGACGAGCCCACCCTCGATCAGTGCTAGCCCCAACCGGAACTGGGCGGAGGGAAGGCCTTTCTCCGCGGCAGCCTGATACAATTGGGCGGCTGCAGTCATGTCGCGTACCACGCCGAGCCCGTGCTCGGTGAGGACCGCGAGAAGATAGGTTGCGGTTGGTAGGCCGGCGTCGGCCGCGCGTCTTACCTCGTCCGCAATCCTGATCCGGTCTTCGCGTTTGCCACGCCGGGCCAGCGACAGGGCAAGGCCCAGACACCCTTCGGCGCAGCCGGCCAAAGCCGACTTCTCGTACCAGTGGTGCGCCGCATCCGCATCGCGCATCGGTTTTGGACCGCTGGTAAGGATGTAACCGAGGATCGCCTGCCCTGTTGCCGAGCCAGCCTCGGCCGCTTTTGTGGCAAAGTCGCGCGCTGCCGCGAAGTCCGGCTCGCTCGGGGAATCTCGTTCGAACAAGCGATCCGATCCAGGGCCTCTGCCATCAGCTTCCGCCGGCGCTAGCCCAGTCACGTAGAGTGCGGCGAGGAGCGCCTGCGCATCGGCGCTCCCGTGGTTGGCTCCCCTCCGCAGCCAGCGCGCGCCCTCCATGCGGCTCGGCGGTACGCCCGAACCTTCGAGATAGCAACGCGCGACGCGAAACTCGGCGTCGGCGATCCCGGCACGCGCGGCGATCGCCATGAGCGGAAAGGCTTCAGCGGGTCTGCCGCTGTCAGAGAGATGGATCGCCCGGCGCAAGGCAGCTCTCGGGTTGGCGAGACCAGTCAGCCGGTCCAGAATTATCATCGATCCAAGCCTAGATTACTCCGTTTGTCGCCTATTGCGCTGGGCCTAAGGCTCCCGCATTGCTTCCTGGCCGAGCGGCAGCATCACGCCGAGAATGTACTTGAGCACCGTGCGCCGGCCGACCTTGACGTCGGCAGTCACTGGCATGCCGGGGCTGACGGTGAAACCGGCGGGCACGCCGTGGAGGGCGACCTGGTCGATGGAGATGCGCGTGCGATAGAACGGCTCGGCGTCCGAGGGCAGCATGGCCAAGGAACTGTTTGGATCTCGCGCTTGCTCCTGCGCCGAAAAGGCATCGGGGCTGAGCGTCCGCACGGTGCCGTGGGCGAGGCCGTATTGCGAATAGGGGAAGGTGTCGAACTTGATCACCACGGGGTCGCCGACGTGCACGAAGCCGCTGCTCCTGCCGATAATGTTTGTCTCGATCTCGAGCGGCGCGTTGGCCGGCACCAGCGTGATCAAGCGCTCGCCTGACTGCAAGACCGAGCCGACCGAGACCTTCGCCACGGACTGGACGATTGCGTCTGCTTCGCTCCTCAGCTCCACCAGCTGCTTGCGAAGCTTTGCCTTGTTGAGGAGTTCGCGGGCATCGGACATCCGTGAACTCGCCTCCGACAGGCCCTGTGAGACTTCCGCTCGCCAGCCTTGAATATAGCCGTCACGCTCCGCGGCCACTCCTGCCTGCTGGCGCTTGGCGGCTTCCGCGGTCTGTTCGGCGTTGCCGAGAGCTCGCGACATTTCCGCCGAATTGTCCTCGGCGAGAAGAGTATTGAGGCGGCTCCCGACCTCTCTTGCTTCCAGCTGCTTGCGCATTTGTTCGATTGAGGCCGCGACCGAGAGCCGCTGCCGGTAGCCGACGGCATCCGATTGAGCACGCGAGATCACCGAGCTGAGTTCATCACGCTGGCGGTCGAAATTCTCCAGCTTTGCGTCATAGACCGCCTTGCGGCGCTCGAAGATCGACGCCTGCAGGGTCCAGCTTGGTTCGAGACCGTCATAGTTGAAGGCCTGGCCGTCGGCCTCCGCCCTCAACCGTGCCACTTCGGCTTCCAGCGTCGAAACCTGCATCGCCAGCGACGCGAGGTCGGCTGAGGCAAAGGTCGCATCGAGGCGAGCAAGCAATTGACCAGCCTGCACATGCTGCCCTTCGCGCACCTCGATCGAGCGAATGATCGCTGTCTCCAGCGGCTGCACGACGATGTTGGGCGACTGTGAGACCACGAGCCCTCTGGTCGTCACGACCTGATCGACCGGTATCAGCCCTGCCAGGGCAACCAAGGCGATGACCAGGCTCGAAATGACCCAGACGATTCCGCGCGCCGCACGCGGAATGGGCGCATTTGCGACAGCCGTCGACGGCCACTGGAATTCGAGTATGGCCGGGGTCGTCGGATCGTCCGCTTGCGTGCGATGCCAGCGAGCCGGGCGGGTGGTGAGCGAGGTGCTACTCATGGGCTACCAATCTCTGGCGAAGCGCGACATCGTCAAACCAATCGCGGCAGTACGGCGACCGGGCGGCCTTGGTGGCCGTCGAGGTGCCGGTTCTGCTGTGCCCACAACTGGCGATAGAGCGCGCATCGTTCGAGCAAGATTGCGTGCGGTGCGACGTCGAGAACCTTGCCCTGCTCCATGACCAGGATCTGGTCGCACTCTGTCAGCGAGGAGAGCCGATGCGAAACGATGATCATTGTGCGCCCACTGGCGATACGCATCAGGTTGGCGCTGACGATCGCCTCGCTTTCCGGGTCGAGCGCGCTGGTCGCTTCGTCAAGGATGAGGATGGTCGGATCGTGGATCAGGGCACGCGCGATCGCCAGCCGCTGCTTTTGACCGCCCGACAAATTGGGCGACCCTTCCTCGATGTAGGTGTCGTAGCCATTTGGCATCCGTTCGATGAATTCCTGGGCGCCGGCGAGGTGCGCGGCACGCATGGCGTCGGAAAGCGTCAGGCCTGGACGCCCGGCGATGATGTTGTCGCGGATCGACCCGCGGAACAGGAAATTGTCCTGGAGGACCACGCCGAGCCCCTGGCGAAGATGGCGCAGGTTGATTTCCTTGAGGTCGACGCCGTCGAGCTTGAGGAAACCGCTATAGTCGCGGTTGATACCCTGCAGCAGGCGGGCAATGGTCGATTTTCCCGACCCACTGCGCCCGACAATGCCGAACATGGTCCCTGCCGGGATGTCGAAGCTGACTCGATCGAGCGCCGGCGTCTTGGTGCCGATGTAGCTGAACGTCAGATCGCTGAACTTGACCTCGCCGACGAGCTTTGGCCTGAGGCCGATGGAGTTCGAGCTGGTCTCCAGGGGCCGGTTGAGGACCGAGGCCGCTTCGCCGATCGCTGCACCGACCTCCTCGTAGTCTTCGACCAGCCGCGCCAAGCCAACCAGCGGCTGCGCCACGCGCTGGGAGATCATCATGAAGGCGAACAGGCTGCCGACCATGTAGCCTGAACGGTCGTTCATCGCCAGATAGGCGCCGATAAGCATGGTGCCCAGCACCATCAGCCGTTCGATCGGCGTGACCAGGGTCTGCGGCCAGTTGGCGAGCTGCCCAAAGGCGAGACGCGCTTTTCCCGCTTCCGCCACCCGTTCGTCCCAGAGCGCCTTGCGCTGCGGCTCGAGGCCGAGTGCCTTCACAGTTTTGATGCCGACGACAGTCTCGCCGATCGCCGCCGACTTCCAGGTCTCAGCCTCGACCACCCGCTGGAACCTTCGACGCAGCGGTTTGAGGAAGGCGAGGATGATCAGCAGGATGACGACCGCGCAGGCCACCACGATCCAGGCGAGCGTGGAGTTGATGTAGAACATTACCGGCAACAGCACGCAAAGCGTGATCAGATCCAGGAACGTGCTCAGCAGTTTTCCGGTCAGGAACTCGCGGATGCGGTAGACCTGTGCGAGATGGTACATCGTCTCGCCGGCAGGATGACGCTCGAAATAGTCGAGAGGCAGGCGCAGCAGCCGGCTGAAGACGTGCAATTGCAGCTTGGTGTCCAGACGAGCGCCGACGACGTTAATGATCAGCCGCCGCGCGTGGCCGAGCAACGTCTCGTAGGCGAAGACCACGGCGATGATCGCCGACAACAGCACAAGCGTCGAGACGCTGTTGAACTGCAGCACCTTGTTGACCAGCGTCATAACGATGAGCGGCGGCAAGATGGTAAGGACACTCAGCGTGAAGGAGGCGATGGCGATGTCGCGCAATGGCCGACTTTCCAGCCGCACCAATTGGGCGAGCCAGTGAAGGGTGAAGGGCGCATCCGCCGCCACCTGGGACCGTGTCGCGCGCAGCATCACCGCGTCGCCCGTCCACACCTGCGACAGCCGCAGTTCGTCGACGGCGATGGCTTCGCCGTCCTCGGGCGCGTCGGCGCTCTTCAGGAAGACGATATTGCGCTCGGCGCTCGCGCCGGTAAGGAGACCCGCGCCGCCATCGCTGAACAACAGGACGACCGGTCCGGTGTCCTGGAAGTGCAAAAGATGGGACCAGCGGATGCGGACGGCGCGTGACCACATGCCGGCGTTCTGCGCCCACTCCGAGAGATCGGCGGCGGCTGGAACAGCGGTCGCTGACCTGAATTCGTTGGGGTCGAGTTCGACGCCGTGATAGCGAGCGGCCTGCAATACTGCCTTGAGGCGCGGCCCGACCTGGTCGAGCTCGGCGGGACCGCCGGGAACCCGCGCCGTGTTCTGGCCGCCCGCCTGGTCCGCCATGGCCTCGACGGCGCGGATCGAGACCGGCTGGTTTTCGGCGTTTGCGGGGACGTTCACCATGGACTTCTCATCCGGTACGCAGGGCGAAGATTCAAGAGTGCCCGGGTCCCGGCGTTTCCGCCGAGGTTTCCGGCAACGCCGCATTGTACTCCGAACTGATCGGCCGCGCGACTCTCATGCCACTCTCTGTTTCGAGATGATGAACGCGCGGACCCGCTCTTGAGCGAAGCCCGCGCGTTTTTCAAATTTGGACCAGTCTCCGTCCCTGGTCCATTCAATGCTCACTCATGCGGCTTCAAGAGATCCTTCAGGGTCGTCTTGACACTGTGGTTGTTGCTGACGGAGCCGGCGCCAGGCTTTGTCTGGTCCGAGGTGAGATCCGTGCTCGCCCCCGACGACTTGTCCTGGTTCTGACCATATCCGCTGATCGTCTTGAGGACGTTAAGCAGGTCTGTCGACACCGATGTGGCCGCCAGGCCGATCAGGTTGCGGAACGACGCATGGCTGCCGTGATCACCGTTGCCGTGAGCAGAGCCCAACTGCAGGAAGTTCGCAGTGTCCTTGAGGCCCAGCGAGTCGGACGTGACCGTGGTGGTCTTCTGGGTTGTCGTCGTCAGGGTGGTGGTCGACGCGACGTTCGAGTCATGGTGACCGTTTGAGGGTCCAGTCGGACCGGTTGCGCCGGTAGCACCCGTCGCGCCCTTCGGTCCGGTGTCGCCCTTCGGTCCGGTCGAACCGGTAGCGCCAGTTGCGCCGGTCGAGCCCGTCGCACCCTTCGGTCCNCCGGTGGCGCCCGTCGCGCCCTTCGGTCCGGTGTCGCCCTTCGGTCCGGTCGAACCGGTAGCGCCAGTTGCGCCGGTCGAGCCCGTCGCACCCTTCGGTCCAGTATCGCCCTTCGGTCCGGTGGCACCGGTGGCGCCGGTTGCACCAGTGGCACCCGTGGCGCCCTTGGGTCCGGTGTCGCCCTTCGGCCCGGTCGAGCCGGTTGAGCCCGTTGCACCAGTGGCACCCGTCGCACCCTTGGGTCCAGTGTCGCCCTTCGGTCCGGTCGCTCCGGTCGAACCAGTTGCGCCAGTAGCACCTGTCGCGCCCTTTGGCCCTGTGTCGCCTTTCGGCCCGGTCGAGCCGGTCGAACCCGTGGCACCAGTAGAGCCGGTCGAGCCTGTGGCACCGGTGGAGCCCGTTGCTCCGGTGCCGCCGGTTGAGCCCGTGGCACCGGTTGCGCCGGTCGCACCTGTCGCTCCAGTTGCCCCGGTATGGCCGGTCGCACCGGTCGAGCCAGTGGCGCCGGTTGCTCCATTTGCCCCGGTATCGCCAGTCGCACCGGTCGAACCAGTAGCGCCCGTATTACCCGTCGCACCAGTCGAACCCGTGGCACCAGTAGAGCCGGTGGCACCTGTGGCGCCGGTTGCGCCTGTGGCACCAGTTGGGCCGGCTGCTCCAGTCGAACCCGTTGCGCCAGTGTCGCCGGTCGCTCCAGTCGAACCAGTCGCTCCGGTCGCGCCTGTGGCACCGGTTGCTCCGGTATCGCCGGTCGCGCCAGTCGAGCCTGTCGCACCCGTGTCGCCGGTCGCGCCTGTGGATCCCGTTGCTCCAGTGTCACCGGTCGCGCCGGTAGAACCAGTTGCTCCGGTGTCGCCAGTTGCGCCAGTCGAACCCGTTGCGCCGGTATCACCGGTCGCGCCTGTGGCTCCCGTTGCGCCGGTATCGCCGGTTGCTCCGGTCGAACCGGTGGCGCCGGTATCACCGGTCGCGCCTGTAGCTCCCGTGGCTCCGGTATCGCCGGTAGAACCCGTGGCACCCGTGTCGCCGGTCGCACCTGTGTCCCCGGTAGCGCCCGTCGAACCAGTCGCTCCGATATCACCGGTGGCGCCGGTCGAGCCAGTTGCACCGGTATCGCCGGTCGCTCCAGTCGAACCCGTTGCTCCAGTATCACCGGTCGCACCGGTAGAACCAGTTGCTCCGGTGTCGCCAGTTGCACCCGTCGCACCTGTGGCTCCCGTTGCTCCGGTCGAGCCTGTGGCACCAGTATCGCCAGTTGCACCTGTGGCTCCCGTTGCGCCGGTATCGCCGGTTGCTCCAGTCGATCCCGTGGCACCGGTGTCGCCGGTCGCACCTGTGGCGCCGGTATCGCCGGTCGCACCGGTTGAACCCGTAGCACCCGTGTCGCCAGTCGCCCCCGTGGAACCCGTTGCACCAGTATCGCCGGTTGCTCCAGTCGAGCCCGTGGCACCGGTGTCGCCGGTTGCGCCTGTGGCTCCCGTTGCTCCGGTATCGCCGGTCGCACCGGTTGAACCCGTAGCACCCGTGTCGCCAGTCGCCCCTGTGGAACCCGTTGCACCAGTATCGCCGGTTGCTCCAGTCGAGCCCGTGGCACCGGTGTCGCCGGTTGCGCCCGTTGCGCCGGTATCGCCGGTCGCACCTGTGGCTCCCGTTGCACCAGTATTGCCGGTTGCTCCAGTCGAGCCTGTGGCACCTGTATCGCCGGTCGCACCTGTGGCTCCCGTTGCGCCGGTATCGCCGGTTGCTCCAGTCGAACCCGTGGCTCCGGTATCGCCGGTCGCGCCTGTGGCTCCCGTTGCTCCGGTATCGCCGGTCGCTCCAGTCGAGCCCGTGGCACCGGTGTCGCCAGTCGCCCCTGTGGAACCAGTTGCACCCGTATCACCGGTTGCGCCTGTGGCTCCCGTGGCACCGGTATCGCCGGTCGCGCCAGTCGAACCCGTTGCACCAGTATCGCCGGTTGCGCCGGTGTCGCCGGTCGCTCCAGTCGAACCGGTATCACCGGTCGCGCCTGTGGCTCCCGCTGCTCCGGTATCGCCAGTTGCTCCGGTCGAGCCTGTGGCACCCGTGTCGCCGGTTGCGCCTGTGTCTCCGGTAGCGCCCGTCGAACCAGTCGCTCCGGTATCACCGGTGGCGCCGGTCGAGCCTGTGGCTCCAGTCGCACCGGTATCGCCAGTGGCGCCGGTCGAACCCGTTGCACCCGTATCGCCGGTTGCGCCTGTGGCTCCCGTTGCGCCAGTGTCACCGGTTGCTCCGGTCGAGCCTGTGGCACCGGTGTCGCCGGTTGCGCCTGTGGCACCCGTTGCTCCGGTATCGCCGGTCGCGCCTGTGGCTCCCGTTGCGCCGGTATCACCTGTGGCACCAGTCGAGCCTGTGGCGCCGGTATCACCGGTCGCTCCAGTCGAACCCGTTGCGCCGGTATCACCGGTCGCACCTGTGGCTCCAGTCGCACCAGTTGCTCCAGTCGAGCCTGTCGCGCCGGTATCGCCCGTTGCACCAGTCGAACCTGTTGCGCCGGTATCACCGGTCGCACCTGTGGCNGAGCCTGTCGCGCCGGTATCGCCCGTTGCACCAGTCGAACCTGTTGCGCCGGTATCACCGGTCGCACCTGTGGCTCCCGTTGCACCAGTATCGCCGGTTGCTCCAGTCGAGCCTGTGGCACCTGTATCACCGGTCGCACCTGTGGCTCCAGTCGCACCAGTATCGCCAGTTGCTCCAGTCGAGCCTGTCGCGCCGGTATCGCCCGTTGCACCAGTCGAACCTGTTGCGCCGGTATCACCGGTCGCACCTGTGGCNGCCTGTCGCGCCGGTATCGCCCGTTGCACCAGTCGAACCTGTTGCGCCGGTATCACCGGTCGCACCTGTGGCGCCGGTTGCTCCGGTTGAACCTGTGGCGCCCGTATCGCCGGTCGCGCCAGTCGAACCCGTGGCACCAGTATCGCCGGTCGCACCTGTGGCGCCGGTTGAACCTGTGGCGCCCGTATCGCCGGTTGCGCCGGTTGAACCCGTGGCACCCGTATCGCCAGTCGCGCCCGTCGAACCCGTTGCGCCAGTGTCGCCGGTCGCACCTGTGGCTCCGGTAGCGCCCGTCGAACCAGTCGCTCCGGTATCACCGGTGGCGCCAGTCGAGCCTGTTGCGCCGGTATCGCCCGTTGCACCAGTAGAGCCCGTGGCACCGGTGTNTATCACCGGTGGCGCCAGTCGAGCCTGTTGCGCCGGTATCGCCCGTTGCACCAGTAGAGCCCGTGGCACCGGTGTCACCGGTCGCACCTGTAGCGCCGGTTGAACCTGTGGCGCCCGTATCGCCGGTCGCGCCAGTCGAACCCGTTGCGCCAGTGTCGCCGGTCGCGCCGGTTGAACCCGTAGCACCCGTGTCGCCGGTCGCACCTGTGGCTCCGGTAGCGCCCGTCGAACCAGTGGCTCCGGTATCACCGGTGGCGCCAGTCGAGCCTGTTGCGCCGGTATCGCCCGTTGCACCAGTAGAGCCCGTGGCACCGGTATCACCGGTCGCGCCTGTGGCTCCGGTAGCGCCCGTCGAACCAGTCGCTCCGGTATCACCGGTGGCGCCAGTCGAGCCTGTTGCGCCGGTATCGCCCGTTGCACCAGTAGAGCCCGTGGCACCGGTATCACCGGTCGCGCCTGTGGCTCCAGTTGCGCCGGTGTCGCCGGTCGCACCTGTAGCTCCGGTTGCTCCAGTAGATCCCGTTGCGCCGGTATCGCCAGTCGCGCCAGTCGAACCCGTGGCACCCGTATCACCGGTCGCGCCCGTGGCTCCTGTTGCGCCGGTCGCGCCAGTGGCGCCCGTTGAACCCGTTGCTCCGGTATCGCCAGTCGCACCTGTGGCGCCGGTCGCGCCTGTGGCACCGGTCGCGCCTGTGGCACCGGTCGCGCCTGTCGTACCTGTGGCACCGGTGGCGCCCGTTGAACCCGTCGCGCCTGTCGAACCAGTCGCACCGGTCGATCCCGTGGCCCCGGTCGCACCTGTGGCGCCCGTTGAACCAGTGGTGCCCGTTGCACCCGTGGCACCGGTCGCGCCTGTCGTACCTGTGGCACCGGTCGCGCCGGTGGCGCCCGTTGCGCCGGTTGAACCCGTCGCGCCTGTCGAACCAGTCGCACCGGTCGATCCCGTGGCCCCGCTCGCACCTGTGGCGCCCGTTGAACCAGTGGTGCCCGTCGCACCCGTAGCCCCAGTCGAACCCGCGGCACCGGTCGCGCCCGTGGCCCCGGTGGCATTGGCGGCGAGCATACTGGTGGTTATTGTTCCAGCTTGTTCACTATTGACGGTCCATATTCCTGCGTTACTGCCGCTGCCATGGGTTGCATCGTAGACGCTAATGTCAAAAGTGCCGGCTGCCGGGTTTCCGACGGAGGCGTCACCTACGTCATAACTGCCCGTATTAGAAAGAAATACCGGGATGGTGTAATTGCCGGCCGCATTACCTGCGGGGACTTCAAAGCTGCCCACAACAGTCTGCACACCGGCGCTATTTGTAATTACGACAAAGTAATCACCTGCTGCTGTGTTGGCTGGCCAGGAACCATAGAGGTACCATATTCCGGCGCTCGTGACGTTTATCGTTGCAGCCAACACTCCCGCATAGCCGGCGATGCCTGCGGCCGTCAGCGGTGGCTTTACCATTGCGCGACCTGGCTGCGCCTCCAATTCCCATTTCCCGCCGAGCGTCGCGGCACCGACGAGGTCCGTTGCCGCTGCGACAGGCGCGCCCGTCGCTCGCGACAGCGCATCTACGAACGCCCGCCCGCGGTCGCCTTCGCCCGTGCTGCAGCCCCACAGCAGCAGATCGCCGTCAGGCCCCAGGGCATCACCGATCGCCGCGAGATCATCCCAGTGTCGGTCGATGTTGTCGGGCGAGAGTGCGCCGTTGCTGAAGTTGAGTTCGCCCGAGCGGCCGTGGACGACAATGTGGATCGCATCGAGGCCCGTTCGGCCGTGCACGGCGCGCGCGATCTCTTCCGAAGCGGGCATTGCGCCGCTCAGAAGAACCGGCAGGACGCCGGGCCTGAGCCCTGCAATGAGCGCGGGAACGTCGGCGACAGACGGATCGATGAAGACAATTTCGCAAGTGTTTTTCATCTTACTATCCCCCGGCCAGTCTGGTTGGGGGTAGCGTCGCCTGTGTTGTTCAGGGTTGCTGTTATCGCCGGATTGAAATCGCCGACCGACCATGACCCGGCATTGTTGCCCGTCGAACGCCAGCTGCCATTGTGGACAGCGATAGTGTTTGGCCCCGGAGCGCTCGGACCCACAACATAGCTCCCCGCAGGGAGAGCTTCAGAGATCGCAAAAGTACCTCCAAAATTTGCCGGTACGATGAATTGTCCGATGACATTCAGCGTGCCGCCATCGTTCAGGACGATGAAGTACGTACCGGCCGCAGTGCCTGCGGGCCATCCGCCGAAAATGGTGAGCCGTTCGCCTTGGCCTGTCGACGTCAATGGCACTGCCAGCACTGCCGCGTAGCTCATCACACCCACCTCCGTCAGCGGCGGCCGCGCTGCGGCGTCCCCCGTCCGCACATTCAGTTTCCAGTCGCCGCCGAGCGCCTGCGACCCGACGACATCGTTCGCCGCCGCAACCGGCGCTCCGGCCGAGTGCGACAGCACATCGATAAGATCGATGCCGGCCGCACCTGCGCCGGCGTTGCAGCTCCACAGAAGCAGCTCGCCGGAGCCGCCCAGCGCGTGGCCGATCGTGGCGAGATCGACCTGATCGTCCTCCAGCGTCTCAAGCGACCATTCACCAGCCGCGAAACTCACCCGCCCGGGCGCGCCGTGCGCGATGACATGCACCGCGTCGAGGCCGCCGCGGCCTTCGAGCGCCCGCGCCATCTGGCGCGCGGCCGGGCGTTCGGTGTCGAGCACGATCGCCTCGACCCCAGGCCTCAAGTTTCGCAGGATCGTGTCGAGATCGGATACCGAGGGATCGACGAAAAGGAGTTCGGAAGCGCGGACCGGGGGCGCAGAGGTCCGTACATTCGGATGATCAGTTGTTGCGGCCGGATGCGGATGAATCTGGCGCCCATCGAACCGGGGCACAACGCCCCCACGGGGCACACGCGACAATACTTGATTCACAACCACCCACTCCCCTTCACCCGTGCCGCCGACGTCTCGACGGCAAACTCGCGAGTGAACTCCGGAATGGGAAACGTCTGCCTTCCACCGAAAGACAGACATAGACGCAGTGCCTCACGGCGCGCCCGACAGACGCACCTTCTTCATCCGCGAAATTGCCTTGCTAACCCAGACCCCTGCCCAACTCGCCTGTACAGATCTTCGGCCACCCGGCCGTGCGATCCGCAGGCACCCTCCATACCCATACATTAGTAAATTAGAAAATTAGCGATTTGTAAACTATTAAATGGGGAATTGGTAAATTCCCAAGAACAAGATTAGCCGACTTGCTCAATATGGAAGGCTCGAAGCCGCGCAAATTCTTTTGAAAATCGCAGGCTTGGCGGCTTCATTTCTGTCCCGGCCGATCTGCGAATAGTCGTCATCGCCAAGCCAACCCGCTGCCCTTGCCGACGGGTGGCCGGCTGATGGGCAAGGTAAAGCGCGGTCTCACGCAAGACGATGCCATGCGATCCGATGGAAGGAACGCGGGCCCCGCTTTCCAGCGAGGCCCGCGCGTTTTTCAAATCTGGACCAGTCTCCGTCCCTGGTCCCATTCAATGCTCACTCATGCGGCTTCAAGAGATCCTTCAGGGTCGTCTTGACGCTGTGGTCGTTGCTAGCGGAGCCGACGCCGGGCTTTGTCTGGTCCGAGGTGAGATCCGTGCTCGCCCCCGACGGCTTGTTCTGGTTCTGACCAAATCCGCTAATCGTCTTGAGGACGTTAAGCAGGTCTGTCGACACCGATGCGGCCGCCAGGCCGATCAGGTTGCGGAACGACGTATGATCACCGCCGCCGTCGGTCGAGCCCGACTTCAGGAATTGCGTCGTGTCCTTGAGGTCGAGTGAGCTGGCCGTGACATTGGCTTTGTGACCAGGGCCGTTTTCGCCATTGTTATTGTTCCCGGAACCACCAGGTGCATCCTGATCTCCATTGCCAAAGCCGTTATTGCCATGCTCATGGTCACCGGTCCCACCACCCGAGCCGGTCGAACCTGTCGGGCCTGTTGGACCAGCCGAGCCTGTTGCGCCAGTCGAGCCAGTTGCTCCAGTCGAGCCGGTTGCTCCGGTCGAACCGGTTGCACCAGTCGAACCGGTGGCGCCAGTCGAACCAGTCGCGCCAGTCGAGCCGGTTGCTCCGGTCGAGCCAGTTGCACCTGTCGAACCGGTTGCTCCGGTCGAGCCTGTCGCACCGGTCGAGCCGGTTGCTCCGGTCGAGCCCGTTGCACCGGTAGAGCCGGTGGCGCCTGTCGAGCCGGTCGCGCCGGTCGAGCCGGTTGCTCCGGTCGAGCCGGTCGAACCAGTCGCGCCAGTCGAACCAGTCGCGCCAGTCGAGCCGGTTGCTCCGGTGGAGCCAGTCGCACCGGTCGAACCAGTCGCTCCAGTCGAGCCGGTTGCTCCAGTCGAGCCAGTTGCTCCAGTCGAACCGGTGGCGCCGGTCGAACCTGTGGCGCCGGTCGAACCGGTTGCACCAGTCGAGCCGGTTGCTCCGGTCGAACCGGTTGCACCAGTCGAACCGGTGGCGCCAGTCGAACCAGTCGCNGTCGAGCCGGTTGCTCCGGTCGAACCGGTTGCACCAGTCGAACCGGTGGCGCCAGTCGAACCAGTCGCTCCGGTCGAGCCGGTCGCGCCGGTCGAGCCGGTTGCTCCGGTCGGGCCGGTTGCTCCGGTCGAACCAGTAGCTCCAGTCGAGCCGGTTGCTCCGGTGGGGCCAGTCGCACCGGTCGAACCAGTCGCTCCAGTCGAGCCGGTTGCTCCAGTCGAACCAGTCGCGCCGGTTGCTCCGGTAGAGCCAGTCGCACCGGTCGAACCAGTCGCGCCAGTCGAGCCGGTTGCTCCGGTCGAGCCAGTTGCTCCAGTCGAACCGGTGGCGCCGGTCGAACCTGTGGCGCCGGTCGAGCCAGTTGCTCCCGTCGAGCCAGTTGCTCCGGTCGAACCGGTGGCGCCGGTCGAGCCGGTTGCTCCCGTCGAGCCGGTTGCTCCGGTCGAGCCAGTTGCTCCAGTCGAGCCGGTCGCTCCGGTCGAACCGGTTGCACCAGTCGAGCCGGTTGCTCCGGTCGAACCGGTCGCTCCGGTCGAGCCTGTCGCACCAGTCGAGCCGGTTGCTCCGGTGGAGCCAGTCGCTCCGGTAGAGCCAGTCGCACCAGTCGCTCCGGTCGAGCCAGTTGCTCCGGTCGAACCGGTGGCGCCGGTCGAGCCTGTTGCACCAGTCGAACCTGTAGCTCCGGTCGAACCAGTCGCTCCGGTATCACCCGTGGCACCAGTTGAGCCCGTTGCACCAGTCGAACCGGTCGCTCCGGTCGAGCCTGTCGCACCGGTCGAGCCAGTTGCACCCGTCGAACCAGTTGCTCCGGTATCACCCGTGGCGCCAGTCGAGCCGGTCGCACCTGTGGCTCCGGTTGCTCCGGTCGAGCCAGTTGCTCCAGTNTCCGGTATCACCCGTGGCGCCAGTCGAGCCGGTCGCACCTGTGGCTCCGGTTGCTCCGGTCGAGCCAGTCGCTCCAGTATCGCCGGTTGCGCCGGTCGAACCGGTGGCGCCAGTTGCACCTGTGGCTCCCGTCGAACCCGTGGCACCGGTAGAGCCAGTCGCTCCGGCATCACCCGTGGCGCCAGTCGAGCCGGTCGCACCTGTGGCTCCGGTTGCTCCGGTCGAGCCAGTTGCTCCAGNCGGCATCACCCGTGGCGCCAGTCGAGCCGGTCGCACCTGTGGCTCCGGTTGCTCCGGTCGAGCCAGTTGCTCCAGTATCGCCTGTTGCGCCGGTCGAACCGGTGGCGCCAGTTGAACCTGTGGCTCCCGTCGAACCCGTGGCACCGGTCGCGCCAGTCGCTCCGGTATCACCCGTGGCGCCGGTCGAGCCGGTCGCACCTGTGGCTCCGGTTGCTCCGGTCGAGCCAGTTGCTCCAGTATCGCCGGTTGCGCCGGTCGAACCGGTTGCGCCAGTTGCACCTGTGGCACCGGTCGCGCCAGTCGCTCCGGTATCACCCGTGGCGCCGGTCGAGCCGGTCGCACCTGAGGCTCCGGTTGCTCCGGTCGAGCCAGTTGCTCCGGTATCACCTGTTGCACCGGTAGAACCGGTGGCACCAGTCGCACCCGAGGCTCCGGTGTCGCCCGTCGCGCCAGTGGCGCCGGTAGAACCCGTGGCGCCGGTTGCGCCAGTCGCTCCCGTCGAGCCGCTCGCACCCGTAGAGCCGGTGGCTCCGGTCGAGCCGCTTGCGCCAGTCGAACCCGTCGCACCTGTGGCGCCAGTCGAACCCGTCGCACCCGTGGCGCCAGTCGAACCCGTCGCACCTGTGGCGCCGGTCGCACCTGTGGCACCCGTGGCGCCGGTCGCACCTGTGGCACCCGTGGCGCCGGTCGCACCTGTGGCACCCGTGGCGCCGGTCGCACCTGTGGCACCCGTGGCGCCGGTCGCACCTGTGGCACCCGTGGCGCCGGTCGCACCCGATGAGCCGCTCGCGCCAGTAGAGCCTGTGGCTCCTGTCGCTCCTGTCGCTCCTGTCGCGCCGGTCGCACCCGTCGCACCCGCGCCAGTCGCACCCGTGGCTCCGGTCGGGCCCGCTGGGCCCGTCGCTCCCGGGGCGCCAGCACTGGCGAGGGTTATCAGGCCACCTAGAAAGTGATCGCCATCGTTGCCCGGGGCGCCCGCGTTGTTGATGGGCGTGGTAGCAAAGCTATAACCCGGTTGGTCGCCCCCCACGTTGGGATCAGCGTCGGCGACATAAGTAAGTGTACCGTATAGGCGGAAGCCCGAGTCATAGATGAGATAGGTATCTCCAACCACAGGAACTGTTACTGTTACCGAGAATTTCGGAGCCATACCATTGGCTGCGGATGGCAACTGAAAGCTGCCTACAACCGTATCGTCTGTCGTAGGTATTAGCGTACCATTTGTATCAATCAAATAGTACGTGTTGATATTGTTACTTGATCCAGTATCTACAGTACCGGTAAGTGTCAGATCGCCTGCTTCAAGTACCCCGGTGTAACTTGCCACACCATCCGGGGTCAGTGGCGGCAGGGGCGCCGACGCGCTCGCGCTTGTGGACAGTTCCCAGGCGCCGCCCAGGGCGGCTGCGCCAACCAGCGACCTCGATGCGCGGACGTCCGCGCCGACCGCCTCTTCCAGCGCCGCGACGAACGTCTCGCCAGCATGCCCCGATGCCGTTTCGCAGCTCCACAGCCGCAGCTCGCCGTCCGCGGCAAGCGCCCGGCCGATCGCGGCAAGATCCTCGGCCTCTTCCTTCAATGTGGCTGATGACCACTCCCCTGCGGTGAAGCTGACCCGGCCAGGTGCGCCGTGTGCGATGACGTGCACAGCATCGAGGCCTCGGTGCCCCGCGAGCGCGGCAACGATCTGTTGCGCAGCCGGCCGGCGGCCGTCGAGCACGACAGGCTGGACTTGCGGTCGCAATTTGCCGAGAACCGTCTCGAGGTCGGAGATTGAAGGATCCACAAAGAGAATTTCAGAGGCACGGGCCATGACTGGCTCCTGTTGGCTTCGAATTCGGTTCCAAGGGGAAACCGCCCACCGGCTTGGCCGGCGAGCGGTCGGGAGAAAGAGCATGGGCGCAGTCATCGTCCAGACGGCCCGACGGCGCCGTCGGGACGTGCAACAGCGGGGCTCTCTACGCGGAGAAAGCCGCAGGCCTGGAAATTCCCGCCATCGTCAAACGTGCCAATCGCAAACGAGCCGGCCGCGGCCGGAACCTTGACGGTGACAGCGACGGCGAGGCTTCGCTTGACGGCCTTGGGAAGAATGACCTGACCGACGATGGCGCTCTTGGCCGTGTCCAGGATAAAATAAGTTACATTTTCGGTCGTGTCGCCGATGGGCAAAACGCCTCTCACGGCGACTTCCATGACCGCAAACCCTGCTATGTAGCTCATCATTGTTCTCCTCGATCGGCGGCCGCTGCGCCGCTGCTTCTCTTGTTTCGTACCCTTAGGTTTCAATCGCCGCGGAGCGCTGCCGCTCGCGGAAACCGGTTGCTGCAGTTGTCGGCGCCGCGCGCATCGGCGCATCAACAAACCGGTGACGGGACAGGGCGACGAGACGAGCGCGAGGCCTGACGGGCTCTCCGTGCGGCTCGATCGAGCCGCAACGCGCTTGTCTTCAGTAGGGTGGGGCCCGCGGACGCCTGGCGATCGACAGGGCAGTGACCCATCAATCGATGGGCAATCCTTGCTGGCGGCCAGATGCGGATAATTGAGGGTTGATCGAAGCGGAGGCCTGCGTCGCGGCCGCATCGTTTCGTATGTGGTATCACACCAACCACAGCCAACTCCCGTCACACATGTCTCGATTTCTCGACGACGACTTGCAGGGAAACGACGATTTGCGAGGAAACATCAGGTTGGAAAAAACGCCGGCCTTGAGTTCAAGACAACAGACATCTTCTCACGCATGACACACTCTCGGTGCGCTCACGCACCAAGTGACTTGCTCCAGATACTCTCCAAGCTTCGCAGATTGCGCGGATCGGCAGGCCCTCTGCCCGGTCCGCGGCTGCCCTCCAATACATTAGACATTAGTAAAGTCTAAAATTAGCAAGTTGTAAATAACCAAGTTAACGATTCGTTAATTTCGGACGGACAAGCAACCCGCTCTGGACGACATCCAGATCGGCGCATAGGCCAAACGAATTGAAAATCCGAGGCTTAAAGGCGCCTCTTTAGTTCGCGTCGAAACCTCGATATCGCGGCGGCGTTGGCGCGCGAGCGATTGAGCCGAAGGGAGCGTCTGTTCACAAACGGCCGTTCCTGCGAGGTGGCGAGACCCTTGCGGCGGCGGACAGCGCTAGCTAACAATGGATGGCGCTGGGTCGCGTCTGCAAAGGAGGGGACGACCTGTCCTTTGCACAGAGGTCGTGCGAATGGCCGAGGCAGGGGGTGCGCATGGGGCATGAAGGTCAGACAAATCCGTGTCGAGAGGGATCGCTGTCCCAGGCGGCACCACGGCACAAATATGACCGCTTCAGCCTACGGTTATCCGGGGAGCGGACAGTCAGCATATGACAAGTGGCAAGCGCCTCTGCCTCAACATGATCGTCAAGAACGAGATGGCGAACCTTCAACGCTGTCTCGGGGCTGTCGCCGACCACATCGACTGCTGGGTCATCGGCGATACCGGCTCGACCGATGGGACACAAGATTTCGTCAAATCATTCTTCGCCGCCCGCAACCTGCCGGGCGAGCTGCACGAATTTCCATTCCATGATTTCGAGCAGGCGCGCAACGCCGCGCTCGATCACGCCTATGCCTCGCCCCTTGCTTACGACTATCTGCTGTTCGACGACGCCGACATGGAGCTGGTGGTCGAGGATACCGATTTCCGCCAGCGGCTTGACGGTCCGGGCTATCGCCTACTGCAGCGGGCGGATTCCGGCCTCGCCTATTGGAACACGCGCCTTGTCCGTCGCGACGCCGGCGCGCGCTACCATGGCGTGACCCACGAATATCTGGACGTGCCCGGCGGCGTGCAGGAATTGCGGAGCGTCTGGTACAAGGATCACGCCAGCGGCTCGAACCGCGTGGACAAGTTCGAGCGTGACGCGAGGCTTTTGCTGGAGGCCCTCGAGAAGGATCCGGAAAATCAGCGCTACTGGTTTTACCTGGCGCAATCCTACCGCGACGCCGGGCGGACGGCGGAGGCCGCGGTGGCCTACGCCAAGCGTGCCGGGATGGGCGGCTGGGACGAGGAGGCGTGGAACGCCCGCCTGCAGGAGGCGCGCTGTCTGCGTAAGCTCGGCGACGAGGCTGGCTTCATAAGCCAGGCGCTTGCCGCCTTCAATCAACGCCCGCAACGTGCCGAGCCGCTCTACGACCTGGCGCGGTTCTACCGTGAGAAGGGGATGAATGACGCCAGCGTGCTGTTTTCGGAAGCGGGGCTGGCGATCAAGCGACCCGAACAGGACATCCTGTTTATCGAGGACCATGTCTACACGACAGGCCTGCTGGAGGAGTTTGCGATCGCGGCAAACTACGCGCACGATCTCGTGCGCAAGGACCGCGGCTTCGCGGCGTGCAATTGGCTGGCGCTGAACCGGACGATCGGCGACGGACAGAGGGAACTGGCGTGGTCGAACCTGTTCTACTACGTGCAGCCCGCCAGGACTGTGATGCCGTCTTTCAGCGCGCGTCCGGTAGGCTTCACGGCGCCAGATGGCTACCGGCCGTCAAACCCGTCGGTGACGAGGTGGGGCAACCAGATCCTGCTCTTGCAGCGGACGGTGAACTACACCTTGGCCGAAGACAACCTCCAATACGACACGCCGGACGGAGTGCCGGTCCATACGCGCAATTTCCTGCTCCGATTAAGCGATGAACTCGCCATCCAGTCCGCAAGCGAGATTTTGCCGCCGGTTGACATGCCGGCACCCGCTTGCGACCGGATTCTCGGATTTGAGGATATGCGCCTGTTCACCTGGCGGGATGCGCTGTGGGGCGTCTCCTGTGTGCGTGAACTGACTGCGGAAGGTTGGTGCGAACAGGTCATCGCGCGCATTGACGAGAGCAGCTCCTGCCGGTTGACCGACTGGCGCGTGCTGCGTCCGGCAGGAATGCGGGTGCATGAAAAGAATTGGATGCCCCAAGTCAAGCCTGCCACGGCCGGGGCCGGCGGAGAGAAGCTGCAATTCATCTACCTATGCGACCCCACCCGGATCCTCGATGACCGCGCTCAGACTATCTTCGAGCAGGCGCCGACGATCTCCGCACCGCAATTCAGCGGAGGCTCCCAGGCGATTGCCTTTAACGGCGGGTGGCTAGCAATCGTCCATGAGGCACGCACCAGACCCGGCGAAGCGCGGAGATATTATCAGCACCGGTTTGTCTGGTTCGACAAGCTGAACAGACTGGCGAAGGTCAGCCAGCCGTTTTTCTTCAACCGGAAGGCTGTCGAATTCGCCGCTGGCCTGGCCTGGCATCCCGACGCAAAGCAACTGCTGATATCCTATGGCGTCAACGACTGCGAGTCGTGGATCGCGACCGTGGAGGAGGCGGAGGTGCGAGGGCTGCTCGAAGAAGTGGAGCGCTATGCCTCCAACGCGCCGGGGCAATCTAGCTCGAAGCTGGCAATTAGAATTCCCTCAGCAATGCGCGAGCGCGCTCAGAAGAATGCTGAATTCACGAACCTCGCTACTATCTCGAAGGGGGCCGCGCTTGTGCAATCAGACTCTTCATGGACACCTCCCGCACCAGCCGCAGGCACGGAGTTAATGATAGCGGGCCTCAAGGATCGCATTCCAGATATGCTCGCGCGGATTCAGCTCAATATCAACTTGTTCCCCGACAACTCGTCGGACGAAAAGCCACTCGTGATGTGGATGCATCACGATGTGAATCAGAATGCCGTTCAGTGGTGCCATAACCCCGCACTTGTCGACCGGGTGACATGTTTTGCGTTCGTATCGCACTGGCAGCGCGAACGGTACCAATCCGAGTTTGGTATTTCACCAAGCAGATGTGTAGTTCTGCACAACGCAACGACAGTCGCACAGCAACGGCGGATTTGGACGAAAGGCGATCCACTGCGGTTCGCATATACCAGCACGCCATTCCGAGGACTTTCCGTACTGCTGGATGCATGGGAACAACTGAGGCTAAACAGGGCAGAGCTTCACATATGGTCGTCGATGAGACTATATCATCACGACGATTCGAAGTATCAGCCGTTATTCGCCCGTGCCCAAGCACTCGAGGGGGTGACCTATCATGGAATTGCCCCCAATCCAGAACTTAAATCTGCTCTTCGTGACGTTCACTTCCTAGCCTACCCCAGCACGTTCGAAGAAACGTCTTGTCTCGCCGTCATCGATGCGATGGCTGCAGGGTGCCGTGTGATAGTACCCGCCCTTGGTGCCTTACCGGAGACGACATCCGGCTTCGCTCACGTATATCCATGGAGCTCCGACGCAGTTGAGCACGCCGCCTTGTTCGCCTCAGCCATGGCCAAAGAGGCCGAAAACCCATGGTTCGATGCTCCAGAAATGTCTCTGACACAGCAGAATTACTGCGAGCTGTTTTTTGATTGGAAGGAGCGTGTCAAAGAGTGGACACGGCTCATCGAACATTTGACTGATCGCGGGCGGAACCATCGCTCGCTGCACAAGGAGACTGAGAGTGCTTCCTGATGCCGATCGCGATGTGCAGTAGGTCTGCTCAATGATTTTCGTCATGATTTCCACTCACAAGTCGCGCGCCTTCACGGGGCCATCCCTCGATTCTTTGCTCAAGAAGACCAATTTTCGATCTGGTGACAAGATTATTATAATAGACAATGATGGGTCTTTGCAGGATCTCTCCGGCTCCATTATTATTCGAAATGAGAGACCGCGAAGTTTCGCTGAGAACGCCAATTTTGCTATCGGAATTTCCAAAATACTTCAAGACGATCTAATTTTAATGAACAATGATATCATATATACAAAAAATTGGCTTGATTTTCTTTTAGCTTCCGAAAATAGCAGAGATAGCATCGTAATCCCTTATTGTAATCAAAATGTACAATATAGAGCAGGCCTGCTAAATCTTAAGATCGCGATGGACTATCAGGACTATGCGGGTCATGAGGAGGATCTCGAAGAAATATCTCGTATTCACCAACGAGAATTGGTCGATGGACCAGACTACGACGCCGGCATATTAATGAGCTTCTTCTGTGTCTACATTCCGTGGAAAGTCTCGACAGCAGTCGGGTATTTTGACGAGCGGTTCGGACGGGGGGGTGGCGAGGACGTTGACTACAGACTTCGCGCACTCAGAGCCGGAGTGGAGGTGTTACATTCACGCCGGTCTTACCTTCTGCATTTCATGGGAAAGTCAACTTGGCGAAGCGGCGAGCCCTTTGAGGAAACGCGGTCTGCCGATGCCACGTATCAACGTCACTTTGTCGAAAAATGGGGCAGACCGGTGGCCGAATTCTTTCTATCTGGTTCGAACAAACAAGAGGTCGCAAATCGGTACGGCCTCATTCCACACCTTCAGCGCCATGATTTCCGCGCTATTTTAGAGCGGCTTGAGGACGCCACTTCGAAAGAACGCGAGAGGGGGACAAATGAGAATTCCTGACCCGGAAAAAACGATTGTATTTTGCACAGCCTTTGTACCGATAGAGGGCGATCAATACTATACGTGGAATATTCGTTATCGTATCTGGGTGGAGGCGGTACGCCGCCTGGGGATTCGGGTTGATCAAATCCTTCTTGTCGATGACGGATCCGACATTCTTCCAGAATGGCCCGACCTTACGATAATAAACGAAGGGGATGACCTGCGTTGTAGTGCACCTTTGGTGCTATACCATTTCAAGCATCGCCTTGGCCGACGGGATATTTCGGATTTTCCGGGTTGGGTCAGGTCTTTCTTCTCCGTTTCGCGTTACGCTGATACAAATAATTTTCAAAAGATCGTTCATCTTGAGGCTGACGCCTTTTTGATCTCAAGCCCAGCCTGTGACTATGTCAACGGGTTTAGGGACGGATGGATAGCACCGTGGTGCAAACGGCATGAAAGACCGGAGAGCGGTATACAGTTAATCGCCGGCTCTGGTCTTGAGACTTATAGGAAATGGTCTGAAAGGCCTGTCGAAAGTTTCGCCAACACGGTAATCGAGACAACCTTGCCCTTCTCCCAAATTGTTTACGAACTGATAGGGGATCGTTACGGCGAATACGAGTCTCGGGTGCCAAGGAGCGCTGATTGGTGCATGCAGGCGTTTCCTTCAAAACTTGTAAGTCTTGAAGAGTATTTTTGGTGGATGCCTTGGTTCACCGCAGTTTTCCCGGAATTGGTTCTAGCCTCGAACTTGAGCGCGACGGAGGTGACCTCAAGACCGCCAAATGTGTTTGCACACACTGGCATTCACTATACGAGATGGCTCAAAGAGGCGGCACAAGCTCTCGAGGCCAAGCTTTATTTTGAGATCGGAAATAATGGGGGTGAGTCAATCAGGGCGATACAGTGTGATGCGGTGTGTGTTCACCCGTTCTTGGAATCCACTAACGTACTGATGCGTCGGAGAAATACGCATTTTTATCAGGGCACGTCAGATGAGTTTTTTTCCGATCTGACGGCTGTTAACCGTGTGGTTCCGGAAGGAATCGATCTGGCATTCTTAGATGGACTTCACCTAGTCGAAGTTTTGTTACGCGATTTTATCAATGCTGAACAATTAGCGAATACGCGATCCATGTTCGTTCTACATGATTGTTTGCCGTTGAATGAGCGAATGGCGCAGAGAAAACGCTACTCCGGGGATGACTCTGAGCCGAAGGAAATTGGCGGCTTTTGGACCGGTGACGTCTGGAAGATAGTGCCTCTGCTTGCGAAGTATCGGCCTGAATTGCATATTTCTTACGTCGACTGCCCGCCCACTGGATTGGTCGTGTGCACCGGTCTCGATCGGGAAAATAGAGTTCTGGTGGAGAATTACGACCGGATCGTTGGAGAATCGGAAGCTCTAACTCTGACTTCTTTCGGCTTAGATAAATTATGGGATCTATTTCCGATGCTTAAAAGCGATCAAGTCTTCAAGACACAGAGTTTATTTGACAAGGCATTTTTTGGCGAAAAGCATGGCCCTGTAGCGCATTCTAATTGGCGTAACCTAATGCGGAGCTAAGTCCTTGCGGGTCCTTCCCCCCATCATGCCGGAGCACCTTTTCTGTACTTCGTAAGCAGAACTGACCGGTCCATGATCGGTAAGGTCTGCGGCACTTGGGAACGCTTAAGAAGCTAAACCCCGATGGGGCTGCAGAGCCCTTGCCAACTGGAGGAATACTTTTTAAAGCTGGTGTCGTTCTGGGTGCCGCCGGGATGCGCTCTTCTTGCTAGCCCTGCTAACTATGTTTAGGCTGGTGTTGCGGCGTTCACATGGGGAATGAAGTGCGGCGACGAGACTTTATGACGATTGCACTCGGCCTCGCGACCACGGGGGCAACCATTGCCACACCGGCGCGTTGGTTTGGCTTAGATAGGAGCCACGCCCCCATGCTGCAGCGAGTTTCATCGACCACCCCTATTACGCTCCTATCCGCTCCCGTTGAGCTCGCCGGTGACTGGGGCCACATGCTGCCACGCTCAATTGATCAGGTCATCGAGCGCATGCGCCATGCCTGCCTGGATGGCGTGCGCCTAGTCTCCGACCGCCAGCCGACGCGGCTGCGCATCGATGAACACACCTCAGAACCGCCGGCGATCTGGCTGCACTTTGACGGCAGCAGCATGGCCTGGATCATTGTCGACATCGGCGAGCGTGATTGGTCGAAGCTCGCCTATCAGTTCGGACACGAGCTCGGCCATGTCATGGCCAACAGCTGGCGGGCCGACGCCAAGCCGGCGGCACCCTGCCAATGGCTCGAGGAAGCGATGGTGGAAGCCTTCTCGCTGCGCGGACTCGGGCGTCTGGCGAAAAGCTGGAAGGAGGCCCCGCCCTTCGCCGGCGACAACGCCTTCGGCGATGCCATTGCCGAGTATCGCGAGAACATCATCCGGGGCTATACCACGCTCGCCGACAGCCAGGGGCTCACCCGCGACGCCGCGGCGTGGTTCGTCGACCATCGCAGCGAGATGGAAGCCACCGCGCTTGTCCCTTACGGACAGGCGATGTCGGTAACCATCCTTGCCGAATACGACCGCGCGCCGCACTACGTCGAGGCGTTGGGCGCGCTCAACCGCTGGCCAGGGCGCACCGGTATTCCCATCGCGGAATATCTCCGGCGATGGGAACAGAGCTGCACGGAATTGGATGCCTCGCCGCAACTGCCACTCCGCTTGCAGGAGTTATTGCGTATTTCGTAACGTTTGCTGCTCGACGCAGCGGCCGAAGGCTGTGACCGGCCTAATTGCCGTTCGTTGCCGCCGATTACCCACGCATCGCTGAAGGATCTTTCGAAGCCGGAAGCGTTGAGCTACGTGTGACAGGTGCCATGAACGAGAACGAGAAAATTGACGAGGAGGCCCAAAATCATTGCCTTCAAAACTCGCAGACTTATCCATTAACGCTCAATTCGATTTCAAATAATTAAGCGTAACATATTGATATATAATATTATGGTTGGCCCGGAGGGTCAACGTTTTCGACAGAAAATCAATACGTTAGCGGCTGGTTCGTCAACGCATATCTCCCGTATTCTCTCGGATGGCCTGGCGAAACAAAGGACCAGGAAGACGACTAGTTTCTATCGGAGCGGTGCCTCAGTTCTATCCGCAAAGAAGGTCAATCAATGCATTTTTACCATAACGCTACGAGCGCGGCCGCATCGGGGCCGTAACCAGATTGGCAGCTTCGGTTGCAAATCTCCGAGAACGGACATCGAGGTTCAGGCGGGTATCGACGTGATCTGATGGTGGACCTTCACGGAAACCTTCGTGGGGGAGTCGAAAGATTGGCCATGGTTCGCCGACATTTCGAAATTCGCCACCGAAATGCAGTTTAGAACCGGTCGGACCTAAAACCGGAGAGCAATGCCCTATTAGTTCCGTGGACCACCTCGGCTACCAGTCGGGCCGTGATTGGTGCGAGCGTCAGGCCCAGATGGCCATGGCCGAAGGCATAGATCACGTCCGGCGACCTGGCGGAAGGTCCGATGACCGGGCGTGAGTCCGGCAGCGACGGTCGGAAGCCCAGCCATTGCGACGATGGCTGGCCGAGATCGGGAAAGAACTGCCGCACACCACGGTCAAGCAGCGCCAGCCGGCGCGGATTGGGGGGCGCCTTGAACCCGCCGAGCTCGACCGTGCCGGCAACGCGCAGCCTGCCTTCCATTGGCGTCATGTAGAAACCGAGATCGACCGGACACACCGGACGGTTGAGCAAAGGTGCCGCCGTCGGAAACTCGAGATGATAGCCGCGCTCGGTGTCCAGCGGGATCCGGTCGCCGGCTTGGGCGGCGAGCGCACGCGAGAGCGCGCCTGCCGCGACTACCACTTTTTGCGCCGTGATCGCGAGGCCCGGCCCGCTCAACCGCACGCCACCGGCTTCCGTTGCGAGGCCGGTCACACTCGCACCCATGAATTGAACACCGCGAGCCGTGGCGGCAGCCGCCAGCCGCGCCATCACCGTCTTGGGGTCGCTGACATTGATCGAATCGGGGAAAAACAGGCCCCGGGCCTCGACCTCCGCAAGCCGCGGCTCCAGCGCGGCCACCTGCTCGGCGGTCAGAACCTGCTGATGGACACCAAGCTCGGCCCGCAAAGCCCGTCCGCCCGCGGAGGCGGCAAAATCGCTCTCGCGGCGATAGACATAGAGGCAGCCGTTGCGGCGCATCAGATCCTGAAGGCCGGCCTCCTGCACCATTTCCCCCCAGGCCGGCAGGGCTTCGGTCAGCAGGCCTGCGAGCGCCAGCGCGTTGGCACGGGTGGCCGCCGGGAGCGATTGCCGGACAAAGCGAACCAGCCATGGCGCGAGCTGGAAAAGTGCTGCCCAGCGCAGCGAAAAAGGGCTGTCGGGATCAAGCAGCAGCTTCGGCAGCGCGCGCAGCACGCCGGGATTTCCGACCGGCATGCAGGCATATTCGGCGATCGTCCCGGCATTACCGAACGAAGCGCCCGAGCCCGGCTCGTTTGGATCGATGAGCAGGACCTCGCGGCCCTCGCCGGCCAGGCGCAAGGCGCTCGCCAGGCCGACGACGCCGGCGCCGATGATGGCGATCTCGACTGTTTTCGGCACAGTTGTGGAGGTCATGACCTTAGACGAAGCCCGGCAATTGCAGGTGACCAGCGGCAAGCAGCTCGGCCATCGTGGTGAGCGCCGAGCGCAGATCCTCTTGCGAGCGCGCCGCGCCGACATTGATGCGTACGCCGTGCTGCACCGGCTCGCGGCCGACCGCGAAGGCGTCGCCCGGCAGCACGGCCACGCCTCGCTCCAGGCAGGTGCGGGCAAAGCCGGCGCCGCGCCACGGCTCCGGCAGGCGCAGCCAGGCATGTGTCGACGTCGGATGGCTCTGGATGTCGAAGCGGCCGAGGATTTCGGAGAGGATCGCCTGGCGCTGGCGCAATTCCTGCTTCTGGATGTCGATGATGCGCGCCGCCGCCCGTTCCTCGATCAGCCTGGCGCCGATCAGCGCCGTCAGCGGACTGATGCTCCAGCAATTGATGCGCAGCGCCGCCGCGACCTGGCCGGCGATCGGGCGCGGGGCGATGACGAAGCCAAGGCGCAGGCCCGGCGCCAGGCATTTCGACAGCGCGCCGAGATGGATCGTCAGTTCAGGCTCGAGGCTGGCGAACGACGGAGGCGGATCGTCGGCCAGCGGCCGGTAGACGTCGTCTTCGATGATCAACACGTTGTGGCGGCGGGCGACCGCTGCCAATTCATGCCGGCGCTCCTCGCTCAGTGTGATCGTCGTCGGATTGTGCAGCGTTGGCACCAGGAAAACGGCACGGGGGCGAAGCTGCGCGCAAGCGGCCTCGAAGGCGTCCGGACGCATGCCGCCGCGATCCATCGCGACGCCGCGCAAGTCGAGCCCATGAACGCGGCACAGCGCGTTGATGCCCTGATAGGTCACCTCGTCGGCAAGTATCACCTCACCTTGCCTGGTGACGGCGCCTAGAACGCAGTCGAGACCATGCTGGGCGCCGGCGGCGAGCACGACGCGGCCCGGGTCGCCATCGCCGGCCACCGCTTTGAACCAATCGGCGACCGCCACGCGTCCCCAGAGCGGTCCTTCCGGCGGATGATAATCCTGCAGCGAGGCGTAGTGGCGATCCTTGGAGAGGCGCGGCATCAGCGCCGCGACGGCATCGAGATAGGCCGTCGTGGCCGGCCGGTTGACGGAAAGATCGATGATGCCGCTCTGGTCGCTCGGCGCGGACACGAAACCCGGCCGCTCGACGGCGTCACGGGCGGCAACCGTCGTGCCGCGTCCGGGGCGCGCCTCGATCAGGCCTTGCTCCTGCAAGGTGGACAGCGCCCGCGTCACGGTCGTGACGTTGATGCCAAGGGCGCGGGCGATCTCGCGCTGCGGCGGCAGCCGGTCGCCGACCGCCAGCGTGCCAGCGGCAATGCGTTCGGCGATCGCGTCGGCAAGACGGCGATAGACCGGACTTTCATCCTCGGCGAGGCGAAGGTTTTCGAGCATGGGGGATTCGAACTGGCTGACGTCTCTCTTGTCGGGCATCTAGCATAAGACAACGATCCGTACAATAGATCTTGTCTGGTAGGAATTCCGATAAAAATTATCACACAATCATGCAAAAACTACCTTGACGGACAAAGTTGTCCGCATCTATGGTCGATTTCAGCATAATTGTGTGACCATACAAGTCGGGTGACCTGCCGGGAGGCAAAGTCGACCCGGGAGGACGAAGCATGGATCGCAAGCCGCAGCTCGAATCGGTCGACCGCAACCAGGATTGTGGGCAATGACTGTCGGCCAGGCCATCACGCAGGCTGGCGGGGTCACGACTGCCCGCGCCGCGCAAGCGGCCGCGAGCCAAGGTTTCGTCGAGTTCGCCGACGTCGAGAAATCCTATGACGGGCGCAGCTTCGCGGTGACGCGGATGAACCTTGCCGTCGCGCGCGGCGAATTCCTGACGCTGCTCGGCCCCTCCGGCTCGGGCAAGACGACGACGCTCAACATGCTCGCCGGCTTCGAGCGGCCGACGCATGGCACGATCACCCTCGAAGGGCAGCCGGTCGACCGTCTGCCCCCTTACCAGCGCAACATCGGCATGGTCTTTCAGAATTATGCGCTGTTCCCGCATATGACGGTCGAGGAGAATGTCGGTTTTCCGCTCTCTGTTCGTCAGGTGAGCAAGGCCGGCATCGCGGCCCGCGTCGGCCGCGCGCTCGACATGGTGCGGCTCAAGCAATTCGGCGACCGCCGCCCGGCCCAGCTTTCCGGCGGCCAGCAGCAGCGCGTGGCGCTGGCACGCGCGCTGGTGTTCCAGCCGAGCCTAGTGCTGATGGACGAGCCGCTCGGCGCGCTCGACAAGAAACTGCGCGAGCACATGCAGCTCGAGATCAAGCAGATCCATACGATGCTCGGCGTCACCATCGTCTACGTCACGCACGATCAGAGCGAGGCGCTGACGATGTCGGACCGCGTCGCGGTCTTCAACCAGGGCGGCATCGCGCAGCTCGGCTCCCCAGACGATCTCTACAACACCCCGCAAAGCTCATTCGTGGCGAGCTTCATCGGCGAGAACAACACGCTGGAAGGCGTGGTCGACCGTGTCTCGGGTGAGCAATGCCGCGTCCGGCTGGACGGCGGCGGCGAGATCACCGCGCTGGCGGTCGGCGTGACGCAAGGCAGCATGTGCCATGTCGCCGTCCGGCCCGAGCGGCTTAGCCTATCTGCGGCCGCCAATGGCGGCAATGCGCTATCGGCGACCGTCGATGGACGCATCTATCTCGGCGACCATCTGCGCCTTCTGGCCCGGCTCGCCAACGACCAGGTGCTGACCGTCAAGGTCGGCCCCGAAGCGACGATGGCAAACGGCGAGACCGTGACGGTCTCCTGCGCGCCCAACGATTGCCGTGCCTTTCCGGCCGATGCCGGAACGGGCGGCGCCATTCCAAAACAGGGGAAAACGAAATGACACAGATCAGAACACGCCTACTTGCGCTCGCGGCCGTCACGGCCTGCGTGACCATCGCCGGCGCCGCCTTCGCCGACGAGCTGTCGATCATGGCGAGCGGCGGCGCCTGGCAGGACGCACAGCGCAAAGCCTGGTTCGAGCCGTTCGCGAAGGAATCCGGCGCCAAGATCCTGGAGCAGGAGTATCTGGGCGATCTCGGCAAGGTCAAAGCCATGGTGGAGACCGGCAATGTGCCGATCGACCTGGTGACGGTCGAGACCGCCACCGTGCTGCAAGGTTGCGACGCCGGCATCCTTGAGCGGCTCGACTATTCCAAGATCGGGCCGCGCGACAAGTTCATCGAGGGCTCGGCGCTCGATTGCGGTGTCGGTCTCGACGCTTACGGCGACATCCTCGCCTATGACCCGACGGTGCTCAAGGAAGCACCGACTTCGGTGCTCGACCTCTTCGACACAACGAAATTCCCCGGCAAGCGCGCCATGCGCAAGTTCCCCGCGCAGAACCTCGAATGGGCGTTGATGGCCGACGGCGTGGCGCCGGCCGATGTCTACAAGGTGCTGGCGACGCCGGAAGGAGTCGACCGTGCTTTCAAGAAGCTCGACACGATCAAGAAGGACATCGTCTGGTGGGATGCCGGCGCGCAGCCGGCGCAGCCTTCTGGCGTCCAAGGAAGTGGTGATGACCACCGCCTGGAACGGCCGCATTCAGAACGCCATCGACACCGATGGCAAGCCTTTCAAGATCGTCTGGAATAACCAGATCCTCGAATACGACATGATCGCCATCCCGAAGGGCGCGCGCAATCCGGAACTCGCCTACAGATATCTCGCCTATATCAGCAAGCCGGAGAACAACGCCAAGCTCGCCAGCTATATCACCTACGGGCCGGTGCGCACCGACGCGGCGTCCTTCGTCGCGCCCGACGCGCTGCCGAAGCTGCCCAACGCTCCCGATCATCTCGCCGGCGCTTATCTGGTCGCCGACACCGAGTTCTGGGGCGACTATGGCGAGGATCTCGTCAAGCGCTTCAACGCCTGGCTTGCTCAGTAGGAAGGCGAAATGTCGGCGCTTCAGCCCAGCAAACTCGACCGGCCGACGCTGGCCCGCGACCGGTCAGCCGCCGATACGGATATCAAATCCGTGTCGGCGGCGCTGCGGCGCGCCGAATTCGGCGATCGGATGCGCTCGCTGCTTCTGGCTGCGCCGCTGCTCGTCCTTCTGGCGCTGAGCTTCGGCATCCCGATCGTGCTGCTTTTGTCGCGCGCCGTCTATGATCCGACCATCGCAGATGCTTTGCCCAAGACGACCGCGGCCCTGGCCGGCTGGAACGGCCAGGGCCTTCCCGGCGACGACGCGTTGTCCGCTCTGGCGGCGGACCTCAAGGACGATCAGGCCAAAGGCACGGCCTATGAGCTGGCAAAAAGCCTCAACGCCCGCCTGCCGGGCGCGCGCAGCCAGGTGCTGAAGACGGTGCGCAAGCTTGAAAGCGCTGACGGTCAGGCCGCGCTCGACGCAATGAAATCGGTGCCCTTCTGGTCGGCGCCGTCGACCTGGCCGACGATCCAGAGCGGTACCCGCAGCCTTACTTCGTTTTATCTGCTCAGCGCGCTCGACCTGCGCTGGAACGCCGATGGCGGCATCGAACGGGTGCCGCCGGAGCAGGCGATCTTCATCCAGGTGTTCCTGCGCACCTTCTTCGTCGCGGCAGCGGTGACGCTGGCAACACTGATCCTCGGATTCCCGCTCGCTTATCTCATCGCCAACGCGCCGAAGGGGCTGGCCGCTATCCTGATCGTCGCGGTGCTCCTGCCGTTCTGGACCTCGATCCTGGTGCGCACGGCCGCCTGGACGGTGCTGCTGCAGAAATTCGGACTGGTCAACGACTTCCTGCTGTTTGTCGGCATCGCCGGCGACCGGCTCGATCTGATGTACAGCCGCATCGGCCTGATCATCGCGATGACCCATATCCAGCTGCCGTTCACGCTGCTGCCGATCTACAGCGTCATGCGCACCATCCCGCCGTCGCAGATGAAGGCTGCCTATTCGCTGGGTGCCAGGCCGTTCACCGCATTCCGCCGTATCTACATTCCGCAGGTGTTCCCGGGTGTGATGGCCGGTTGCATGCTCACCTTCATCCTGTGCCTCGGCTATTACATAACGCCGGCGCTGATCGGCGGGGCAAGCGATCAGCTCATCAGCAATTTCATCGCCAACTACGTCAATGTGGAACTGAACTGGGAGATGGCGGCGGCGCTATCCTTCATCCTGCTCGTCTTCACGCTGGCGCTGTTCGGCATCTTTGCCCGCGTCCTCGGCCTCGATCGCCTGAAGCTGGTGTAGCCATGCTGCTTTCTCCTTACCCAACCACCGGCGAACGCATCCGCATCACGCTGCTGTGGATATGGTGCGGGCTGGTCATCCTGTTCCTGCTTGTGCCGATCCTCATCCCGGTGCCGCTCTCCTTCAACAGCGGTGCTTTCTTCATCTTTCCGCTCGAGGGGATATCGACGCGCTGGTACGAGGTGGTGCTCGGCACGCAGCGCTGGCAGTCGGCGATCGGCAACAGCCTGATCGTCGCCCTCGGGACCACGGTGATTGCGACGACGCTCGGCACACTGACGGCGATTGCGCTTTCCGACGAGAAATTCCCGGGGCGTCGCATCATCATGTCGCTGCTGTTGTCGCCGCTGATCGTGCCGGTGGTGATCACGGCCGTAGGCTCGTATCTGTTCTACGCCCGCGTCGGGCTCGCCAGCACCTATGCCGGCATCATCCTGGCGCATACCGCTCTGGCCAGCCCCTTCGTGGTGGTGACGGTGGGTGCCAGCCTCACCGGCTTCGACCGCAACCTGATGCGCGCCGCGTCGATTTCCGGCGCCAAGCCGCTGACGTCGTTCTTCCGCGTCATGCTGCCGCTGATACTACCCGGCGTGCTTTCGGGCGCTGCTTTCGCCTTCGTCACTTCCTTCGACGAAGTGGTCGTCGTGCAGTTCCTGGCCAGCGCCAGCCAGCGCACCATGCCGCTCGAGATGTTCATCGGGTTGCGGGAAAAATTGAGCCCGGCAATCACCGCCGCGGCAACCCTGATGATGGCGCTGTCCATCCTGCTTTTGCTGGTCGCCAACATTCTGGCGCGGCGTGGCGGAAAGGCACCGAGCCGCTGAAGGATAGTCGCTGTCGCGATCCGTCGATCGGCAAGAGATTTCTTCAGCACCAATATCCGACCAGCGCTACCACGCCCGCCAGCACCGGTCAGCTTTCAGGAAACAGCAAAGCTGATCAGTGCGGCCGAGATAGGCGCGTGCTGACTGGCAGTTTGGGGGGCCGAGTGCAGTAGGTCCGCTTGTGGCGGGGAAGAACGATAGCGGACCTCAATTTTCCAAGGTCCGATGTCGTGACTTGACCATGCCAGCCATGCGGCAGCATCCGTTTTTCGCTCACAAGCTGTCCCATCTGTGCAACGGCCGCAAAAACGACGTGGTCGCATTGACCGTTACCCCAAGGATGCCGAGCATGCTCGCAATCAAAGTAGTACTAGATTACGCTCGTCGGCGAAGCTTTGACCCAGGGAGGCAGGACACCAGCACATGGAGCGACGGCTCACTGCAATCCTTGCTGCCGACGTGGTCGGATACAGCACGCTCATGGGCGAGGACGAGGTCGGCACGCTCGAGCGGTTGAAAAGTTACCGTCGCGAATTGATCGACCCTGCGATCAGGGAATTCCGCGGCCGCATGGTCAAACTCATGGGCGACGGGGCGCTGGTCGAATTCGCGAGTGTCGTCGATGCCGTCCAGTGCGCTGCTGCGATTCAGCGCCGGATGGCCGTCCGAGACCAAGGTACCTCCGACCCCCACCGCATCCGGTTTCGCATCGGCGTCAATCTTGGCGATGTCATCGTCGAGGAAAACGACATCTACGGCGATGGCGTGAACATTGCCGCGCGGCTGGAGGCAATGGCGGAGCCCGGAGGTATCTGCATCTCGGGCACGGCGTTCGACCACGCGGTGCACAAGGTGGATGTTGGCTTTGCCAGTCTTGGCGAGCAGCGCCTCAAGAATATTGCTGATCCGGTTCGCGCTTATCGACTGCTGCTGGATCCCGCAGCTTCGGGCAAAGTGGTGGCTGCGCCACACCGGCCGGGCCTGCGTGTCATGATACTGGCAAGTGTCGCAGTCCTGGCAGTTGCCGTGCTTGCAGGCATTTTTGCGTGGCAGAAGTTCTCTGTGCCATCGCGGCCATCGGTCGCCGTTCTGCCGTTTGCAAACCTCGACGGCGATCCAGGCCAGGACTATTTCGCTGACGGCATCACCGAAGATCTGATCACCGACCTCACCAAGCTTTCCGGTCTGGACGTCATCGCGCGCAATTCAGTGTTTGCCTACAAGGACAAGCCTGCAGCGCTGGCGGACGTCGCGCGCAACCTTGGTGTCCGCTTCGTCGTCGAGGGAAGCGTCCGCCGCACCGGCGAGCAGATCCGCCTCAATGCCCAGCTCATCGATACGGCAACGGGCGACAATCTGTGGGCCAACCGGTTCGACCGTGGCATGGCCGGCGTGTTTGCTGTCCAGGAAGAGATGAGCGGGGAGATCGCCAAAGCGCTCGGCATCCGGGCTTCGGCAGCGGAGAGCGAACGCATGGCACGGCCGCCGACCGAAAACCTTGAAGCCTACGACTTCTACCTTCGGGCCGAGCAGACAGCACGGACCGGCCGGCGCAACGGGCTGCGGGAGGCGCTCACGCTTTACGATAAGGTGGAGGAGCTCGACCCGACTTTTGCCGAAGCCTTCGCGGCGGATGCAAGCACGACAGTCTATATCTGGCGCGAATCGTTCGACGACATCATGCAGAGCGCGCCGGCGCGCAAGCGCGCCTATGAAAAGGCTAGCCGTGCGCTGCAACTGGACCCGGACCTTTCGTCGCCTTATGCGATTCTTGGTATCATGCAAGTCGTGGATCGCCGCTACGAGGAAGCCATCGCTTCGGCCGAGCGAGCCACCGCTCTCGGCCCCGGCGATGCGGAGACGCAAATAGCTCTGGGATATGTGCAACTGTTCGCCGGGAATCATGCCGAGGCAGCCGCAGCGGTCGAGACAGCGCTCAGGCTCGATCCCAACCTTTCACCCATCAACCGGCAAATTGCCGGTCTGGTCTTTCTCATTCAAGGTAGTAACGACAAGGCGATCGAGGCGCTCGAACGCACCCGCGCCGACGCGCCGTCAGTCGGAGATTTCACGATGACGCTTGGTGCCGCCTACGCCCGCGCCGGCCGCCTGCAGGATGCGAGGGCAGCGGTCGCCGAGGGAATGGGTGCCATGTCGACACCGGGATCTGATTCATTGTCCGCATACCGGCTCAACGGTGCCCAGTATCGTAACCCGCAGGATTTGGCTCTCATCATCGACGCGTTACAGCAGGCGGGCTTGCCCGAATGGCCGTTCGGCTTCACCGGCGACGAGCACAACCGCTTGAAGGGCGAGGAGATAGCCTCGCTGGTGCTGGGTCATACGCTGCAGGGCCAGCTTGAACCCGGTCTCCAGCCAGCCTTCCTCCAGATCGGGGGCGACGGCAAGGCAGCCTTCCGTTCCACGACGCGGCTGGTCACCGAGACCATCCGTCTCGATGGCGACCTTTTGTGCGAGCTGAGCGAGAATATGTTCGGGCGCCCCGACTGCGGACCTGTCTACAAACGCCACGACGATGCCGGCAACGGCTATTCCTTTGTCAATTCAAGCAAAGTGTTTCACTTCACCGTCGTCCAGTAGGCGGGCGGGGTCTCAGTGATAATGATCGAGCTTCAGGTTGGCCGCGACCTTTGGCCAGTTGGTATCGGCTTTCGGTATTTCTTCATCTGCATGCGCGGCGAAACTGTCCGCATTGCCGACGTCGTAGATCAGGTAGAGTTTGCCGTCGATAATCTTGAATGCTTCCGGATCGACATTAATCGTGACCCCTCCGCCCACGACTTCGCCAGCACAGTAGCCGCCATATTGAGGAGCGTACTTGACCGGTTCACTCATGAACATTTCCCGGTGTTTCTTGCTGGCGAAATGCCAGGGTGTCCCCAGCCAGTCATAAGTGAATTCTTCGGAACCCTTCACGGCCTTGCCGTCAGTGAAGTAAGCGACCGTGTCGTAGCCCATGATCGCCACACCGCCAAAATAGCCGGTGTTTACCGAGCCGTCGGCCAAGGCCGATCCCGCGCCGGCGAACACAGCTACCGCGACTAGGGCAGCCGCTCCCAAATTTCGAACCGGTCGTGACTTAATCATCGTGCTCATCTGCATCCTCCGTTAATCGTGGATCTCGGCGCACTTCGCCGCGTTCGCCTCGCCAAGGATTTTGGCTTGGCAGATGGCTCCATGGCGCTTGAACAGTCGTATGATATCCGTGTTGCCCTTCCAGAATGCGCGCGTTGTCGGCATGTAGCCATGTCCCTCGGGATGGTTCACATCGGCACCTTTCGCAATAAGGAATTCGGCCAGTTCAATGTGGTTTTCCTCGCCGGCCACCAACAGCGGCGTAGCACCCGCCTTGTTGGCGGTATCGTCGAGCACCGCGCCTTTTTCCAAGAGCAGCTTGGCGATCGGCAGGCTGCCCGAGAAGGCCGCCGCATGAAGCGGGGTGAAGCCGCCCGAGTTCCGCGCCATGACATCGGCACCCTTGCTCAGCAGGAATTTGGCGATTTCCGCCTGGTTGTCGAGCGCCGCAGCGATAAGGAGGGTTGCCTGGTCGCGCGCCCGACTGTCGACGTCGGCGCCGCCTGCCAATGCTTGCTCTACGGCAGCCTTGTCGCCGGCAGCGATGGAATCGAACAACAGTTCACCTGCGGCTACCCTTGTAGCCACCAATACCAGCATCATATGTGCCAGCAGTCCGCGCATCACTCAAGGTAGCATATTAGCTTGGAGTCATACAAGCTGCGTTGGGCTCAGGTAGTGTCTCAGTTTGAAATTTGCCAACGGCATATGAGAATGTGCTGTTATGTTCCATCGCGGCTCTGAGGCTTTGGGCCAGGATAATCCCGAATGGCGCCGCTGGGAGGTAGACCATCACAAATGTGCGTGACGTTTCGTTTCTGGCCCTTGCCGCACTTTCAGCAATGTTGGGGTTAGCAGGCAACGTGGATGCCGAGGATGCACCTCCGGCAATCGTTACCCTCGGCGACAGCTACATCAACAGCTATGGAGTACTTGCAGCCACTGAGACCTTTGCGGCCAGGCTAAAGTCTGGGCTGACCGCTGCCGGGCACCCGGTGACGATTTTCGAGGTGGGGTACAGAGATACCAGCGAACGGGGTCTCGCTTGGCTAGCGGAATCCAAGGATGGCCTTGGCCTGCAGGCGAACCCTGCAAACCACGTTGTCATCATTCAATTGGGTCAGAACGATTGCGCTCGTATCGACCTGAAGGACACGCAAGCGAACCTCGACCAGATTCTGAGTATCCTCGCCCAGAAGCGCGTTCCAGTGCTTGTGGTTGGAACCGCGGCCTATGACTATTGCTCGTCTAGGCTCGGGGCTGACTATGCCGAGCTGTTTTCAAAGATGTTCTCGGAGCTGGCGACCAAACATGGAGACTTGCTCTACGCCGACTTCAAGACTGGCGTGACTGGGCATCCGGAGTTGCTGCAAGCGGACAAGGACCACCCAAACGCGGCAGGTGATGCGATCATCGCCAGAAACATGCTCCCCATGGTTGAGGCGCTGCTCGCGCAAGTGCAACCGCGTTGAACACGCGCTCAGCGCCAAATTCAAACTGAGACACTACCAGAGTGTCATACCGCCTTACGGCTGGTTCGCACTTCCGTTCCGGCTGTCCAGGTCAACGGCCGCCGATCAGCAGGCAGAGCTGGCGCAGGTCGCGGTCATAAGTCTCTTGGCTGCCAAGCACGTCTACGCACCGCTTCTTCATGCGAGCCAACTTGCCATCCGACATATTAGCGACGGCACTGGCCAATTTGGGACCGGTCGGATTGCTCGGGTTCCTTGGGCTGCTCGGACTGTTTCCGACGCCGATGCCGAGAGCCATATTGACGCCGTTGCCAATGCCTACGCCCGCCCCAGTACCAACGCCGCTCGTGCCGCCCACGGTTGTACCCAATCCGGCCGTCACACCGTTCGTTCCGCCTACCCGCGCACCGGCTCCGGCATTAATACCGCTGGAGCCGCCGACCGACGCCCCGAGACCGGCATTGACGCCGCTTGAGCCACCGACCGAAGCCCCTGCCCGCAATGTATTGGGGCCACCGATCTTTGCGCCAATTCTAGCCTTCAAAACCTTCGGGCTGCCCACCGTCGCAGCGGCTCCGGCACTGATGCCATTGGTGCCACCAACTGATGTTCCGAGGCCGGCGTTCACGCCGCCTGCCCCTGCAACCGAAACACCAGCACCGGCATTGACGCCGCCCGCGCTACCGACCGAGGCGCCGACGCCAGCGTTCACTCCGCCCGAACCGCCGATGGAAGCACCCACCCCGGCATTCACGCCGCCGCTCCCACCGACCGAGGCTCCGGCTCCGACGCCTATCCCGCCCGCATACGCCGGCATGCACATAACTGCAATCATTGCACCACTCGCCAATGCTTTGGCGGTTCTCGCAAGGATACTGGCCATGACACTCTCCTGCGGTTGTCTAACTAAGTGCAGCAAGCGCAGGGCCTGCTACTCACATTAGTACGAGCTAAGGTGCCACTTCGTTGCCGAATAGACAGGATATTCAGGCGGCATAGTGTCCTTTGCATCTAGGACAATGACAAGATTTTACTAAAACTATGGGAATGCAGGCCCATGCTGAAAACCAAATCACATTAATGGTTTGGAATATTTGGTGCAAATATCTGGCACGCGCGCCGTCCCCGTGGGGGCGCCTCCCGGCCGTCATTGATCCGCGCCCGTGTAGGACGTGATGCGCGCGACTAAGATCGGGCGCGAGGGCGGTTCGCCACACAATCCCACATGCAAGGGAGCAACGCTAGGCTTTCTAGGCGGTGCAAGGGATAAGCAACCCTTTGATGCATCACTATGTGCCTAGCGAGAGGGTCGCAAATATCCAGACGCTTGCCCGGCAATGGTTTTGTGAGCGGAACCCGTGCAACCGTGTAGGTTGCTTCATCACAAAATGAGCCATTCCCCACGATCGCTCTGGCTAACATGCTTCGCCGAGCCCGCGCAGAAGCCCGCGTCGACATGATGACCGCGCGGTGTTAGGCATGCCACGTGCACTTTTGGGCAGTGGACGGTATTGCAGGAATGACTCGATTGGGCGCAAAGCCGCCATTGGCGAAGCTTGATCAGACTAGTAGTCAGGAATGCCCTATGAGGAAATGGTTTTTCAGTACACCGCAAATGAACCATCCCGAGCGGCCTCGGGCCGCGGTGCGACACAGGGCGGATCCAACTGCTGAGTTTTAGTGATGTTGCAATACAGTCGCCCGCCTTGGCCCGAAGGCAGTCGCATAGTTGTGGTTGGCTATGCTCGTCGAAGCTCTGACGGCGCAACCCCCTTGTACTGACGATATACCCGGCTGAAATGGCCGGCATTCGGAAATCCGCATCTGTAAGCGATATCCCCAATTTGGAGATCGCTGGTCTCCAAGAGCGTTCTGGCGTACTGCAGACGTATCGCGAGATATGCCACCATAGGGCTGGTGTGCACCTCAGTCGCGAACAGCCTCTCCAGTTGGCGGCGCGAGATCCCGAGCTTGTCCGCCAAGCTTTCAACTGTGATTTTCTCCTGCAGATTGCTCTCCATCAGAAGCAAGGCGCGCCTTATGTGGCGGCTTCTGGCCTTGGGGAACAGCTCGCCGTTTGGCTGCACGTCCCGGCCGGTTCTGATTCTGTCGAGAACCAATATTTTTGCAGCTTTCTCTGCGGCTTTGTTGTCCACATGCTTGGACACGAAATGGCTGGCCAGATCGGCTGCTCCGGCGCCGCCAGCGCAAGTGGCGCGATTTCCGTCGATCGAAAACAAAGTGTCCGCGTGCGCCCGAACGTCTGGGAAAGCATGCCGAAATTCCTTGATGTGAAACCAGCTTAGGCAGGCTCGATAGTTGTCGAGCAGACCATAGTGCGCCAGTATGAAACTTCCGGTGCATAAAGCTGTGAGAGGGATGTCGCGCTGCGCCGCTCGTCGCAGGAATGCCTCTTTTTCCGCACTGAGGCTCGGGGGGCCTTGGAGGAGTCCTCCGACCACAACGATGTTGTCGTATTCCTGTGGATCGGTGATTTGCTTGGTCGGCAGTAACTCCAGACCACAACTCGAGCGGATCGGAAGGCCTTTGTCACCGAGTATTTGCCAGTCGAATCGACCTCGTCGGCTGCGGTCGCCATCATCGCCAGCAAGGCGCAATGTGTCGACGAACAGCGACATTGGCGAAAGTGTAAAATTTCGGGCGAGCAGGAATCCGAAGCGCAATGCCAGCCTCCTATTCCCCGGGCAGGATGTGGCTCGCGTCTGGGCGCCAGGAGACCCAGATCGTGGCACCGGGCGTCAGATTCAGTTGCTCCAACTCGTCGTGGCTCTTCTGCGCCTTGAGTTCCAGGCCGTCGTCGCCCTCCAGATGGATGACGGCGGTGGCGCCGACAAATTCCTCGCCAACCACTGAGGCGCGCATCGCGTTGCTGGCGTCCGGCTGGCTGTTGCTCAGCTGCACGCGATCGCCCGACACGACGAAGGTCGCCTTGTCGCCCTTCGCCAGCACCTTCGCCGTGTTTGGCGCGACGTCAAACTGTCCGGCCGACGTGGCGATCCTGACGACGTTGCTGGTGATCTCAGACACCTTGCCAGCGAAGACGTTCGAAGAGCCGAGGAATTCCGCGACGAAACGCGTGCGCGGGGCCCGATAGATTTCCTGCGGATTGCCGATCTGCTCGATTCGGCCACGGCTCATGATCACGACCCGGTCGGCCATCGAGAAGGCCTCGGATTGGCTATGGGTGACATAGACGAAGGTAATGCCAAGTTCCTTCTGCAGGTTCGACAACACCGTCTGCATGCGCACCTTGAGATGTGCATCGAGCGCCGACAGCGGCTCGTCGAGCAGCAGGATCTCCGGCTCAGTCACCAGCGAACGGGCGAGAGCCACGCGCTGGCGCTGCCCGCCGGAAAGATGCGCAACGTTGCGCTGGGCAAATTCTATGATCTGCATTCGCTCCAACCATTTGTCGACGCGTCTGCCACGCTCGGTCTTGCCGATGCCGCGCATTCGCAAGCTGAACTCGACATTCTCGCGCACGGTCAGGAAAGGAAACAGCGCGAGGCTTTGCCACACCATCGGCGTGTCGCGACGCCAGGTCGGCAGGTCGTTGATACGCTTGCCGGCCAGGCGGATTTCGCCCTCGGTTGGTGCCTCGAGGCCGGCCAGCATCCTGAGCGTCGTCGTCTTGCCGCATCCGCTCGAGCCCATGATGGCCAGGAATTCGCCCTTGCGGATGTCGAGGTCCATAGGTTCGACCGCGACGAAGTTGCCGAACTTTTTGACCACGCCGTCAAAGACAACAAGAGCTTCTTCGGTCATGCCTTTGACTCCGCTTTGCCGCCGCCGGTCTGGGCGGGATTGCGTTTCATGAGGAGGAGCTGGGCGAGGACCACCAGCGTCATTGAAGCGAGGAAGACGAAAGTGCCGATGACATTGATGCGCGGGCTCACCTGGCCTTGCAGGAAGCCGAGGACCTTCACCGGCAGCGTTTCGTGCAGGCCGGATACGAACCAGGCGACGGCAAATTCGTCGAACGACACCGCCATGGTGATGAACAATGCGGCGAAGATCGCGGGCCGGCAGAAGGGGACGATGACATGCCGCATGGCCATCCATTCGGAAGCGCCGAGGTTCCAGGCCGCTGCTTCCAGAGAGGGGTCCATCTGTGACAGGCGCAGCCGGCAGATCGCCATGGCGAAAGGGGCGCACATCACCACATGGGCGATGATGACGGAGTGGATTTCACCCGACAGACTGACATTCGACAGGAAAGCCAGCATCGCGAGGCCGAGGATGACCACCGGAATGGTTGGCGGCAGCAGAGCCAATGCCACATAAAGCGGCTTGCCGAAGAATTTGTAGCGGAAATCCGTATAGGCCGCGCCGAAGCCGATCGCAGTGGCCAGCACCGAGACGATGGCGCCGACGATCAAGGTGTTGCGCAAGCCTTCCCAGACTAGCGGGTCGGCATAGACGGCCTCGTACCAGATGGTCGAGAAGCCACCAAGCGGCAGTGACGGGAAGCGGTCTACATTGAGCGAAAAGACGAAGCTTGCCGCGATCGGCGCGAAGATGAAGGCCAATGACAGGACGATGTAGAGCCTCAACGCCCAATCGACCAGCCAGCTGCGGTTCAAGTCGCTCATCGTCCGCGCTCCTTGTAGGCGTAGCTCACGGCCGCGAAGGCCACCGTAAGCAAGGTCGCAATCATCGTCAGGGCGATGACGGCAGCACGCGGCCATTGCTGGCCCGACTTGGTCGTATCAGTGATCAGGATCGAGAGCGTTGGCGGATCGCCGCCGCCGAGATAAAGCGGGCTGACGAAATCGCCGAATGTGAGAATGAAGCAGAACAGGGCTGCGATCACCAGCCCGACCCTTGCCGCCGGCACGACGATCTCGAAAACGGTGCGCAGCCGCCCGCAGCGCAGATTGTGGGCGGCCTCGATCAGCGTTCTGTCGACGAACACGAGGCTGAACAACTGCAGCAGCACGACCAGAGGAAAGCTCAAGGTCAGGTAACCGACCATCGTGCCCAAAGTCGTGTTCAGCATGCCGAACGGCCCGATGCCGGCATGGGCGAGGAGCGCGTTGAAGATGCCGTTGTCGGACAGGAATATCTGCCAGGAATAGACGCGAACCAGATAGGACGTGAAGAACGGAATCACCATCAGAAACACTGCCCAGCGCCGTGCCGTTTCCGACAGCTTAAAGGCGATGCCGTAGGCGCAAGGGAATGCCAGAGCACTGGTGACGATCGCGGCCGCTGCGGACAGCCACAGCGTGCGGAAATAGGCATCCCAGAAGACACCGCGGCCGAGCATCCTCACCCAATTGTCCGGATTGAAATCCGGTTCCATGCGGAAGTTCTTGACCGTCCAGAAGCTGAGCGCGACCAGGAAGACAAGCGGCGCAAGGAAGAAGAGCACCTGCCAGACCAGCATCGGCAGTGAGAATGTCAAGCCATAGAGGGTGATCGATTTGCGCATGAGAGCGAGCTTTACCGATTGGAGATGGCTGGTCCGACTGGGCGGTCAACAGGCCGCAATGTGAAGGGCGGGCGCATTGGCCCGCCCCTGCTGCTTGACGAACTTATCCGAACCGCGGGTTTAGGCGCCCTTGTAATCGGACCAGAAATCGTTCCAGTCCTCAAGGCTCTGCTGGACCGGTAGCTGCCGGTACTTGATGCGACCGGCGCGGATCAGATCCATGGCGTTGCTCTCGTTGAGCAGCATACCCTGACGTTTGGCCTCCGCAGGCGTTTCCTTGGCCAGCAGTTCCCAGCCCTTCTTGTTGGGTATGAGACAGGGATAGGCGGCCATATTGGCCGACTTCACCTGGCCTTTTGCCGAGGTGATGTACTGGATCCACTTCTTGGCCAGATCGGCCTTGGTGGAACCCTTGCCGATGGAGAAGGATTCGGTGAATTGCAGGCCACCCTCCTCTGGAATGGCGGTGCGGACTTTGGCCCCGCCCTTCTCCAAGGCGCCGGTGATCCAGTCGCCGATGCCGGCCATAGCCAACATCTGACCATTCTGGAGTGAGGAGAACGTGCCGCCATAGTCGAAGAAGCCGCCGATCTGCGGACGCAGCGACTTCGTTTTTTCCTGCACCGCGCCCCAAGCTGCACCATCAATATCGTAGGGCTTGGCGTTGCCATTGAGCAAGCTGATCTGGCCGAGATTGGGCAGGTGCCAGTCGAAATGACCCACCTTTCCCTTCAGCTTGTCCTCCCAATAGACGTTGTAGGTCGAGGCTTCCTTTTCGGTAATAGCCTCGGTGTTGTAGGCGACCCCCAGGAAGCCGAAGCGGGTGATGACGGAATAGAGGTCGTTGCCCTGCCAGTGGCCGGGGAAATGCTGGAATTCGGGAAAGAAATCGCCAAACGGATAGTCAGCCGGATCGAGCTTTTCGATGTAGCCCGCAGCGTTCAGCTGCTGCACATATTCGGCATCCGACAGGATGACATCGAACGTGCCCGGAGGCGATTGCGAAATCAGACCCAGCATGTTGTCGCCACCGGTGTAGTATTTCGGCTTGAACTTGACGTTGTTGGCCGCCTCGAACTCCGCCACAACGTCGGGTTCGGCGTGGCCGTACCAGGCGAGCATGTTGATCTCGACAGGTTCGGCAAAGGCCAGCCGGCTCAGATAGGGCAGAGCGAGAGCGCCGCCGGCGAGAACGCTTACACCTTTCAAAAGGTCGCGACGCGTATGCACGCCGGACAAGGTCTTACCTATGGTCATGGAGTTCCCCTTCGCGCTTGGTTTCCAGCAAGGTAGGAAGCTGCCATGTATTTGAAAAATTAATTCTCATAATAAATGCATTTGAAAACCTTATTGTCGATCGAGTTCGATGGGACGGCGTACCGGGTCGCCGGACACGCCGGCTTCGTCCAGTCGCGCTATAATGTGGTTGACCAGTCGGATGCCGGCGTCGGACAGACGCGGGTGTTTATAGAATAGCCCGACGCGGATTTCTGCGAGCGGCGGCAGGCCGTCGCTATCGTCAAGCGCTCGCATGCCGGGTAGCATGGTGTATCGGGTCAGCGCGCTGATGCCGAGCCCGTTAACGACCGCATTCTGCAAGCCGCCAATGCCAGACCCCGTGTAGGCGACCCGCCAGCGGATTTGCGCGGCGTCGAGCGCCTGAATCATGCGCGCGCGATAGGCGCATCCTTCCGGATGTGCAGCGAGCGCTATGCCTTTGGCGAGGTCGAGTTCGCCGGAGTCAGCTGCTGCCCAGATCGGCCGCTCGATCCAGGAGCGGGATAGATATTGGGCGCGCTCATTGTTAACCATCGCCACCGCCAGGTCGAGTTCGTCGGCACGCAGCCGATCAAGGATTTCGGCGCTCCAGCCGCAATGGATTTCGAGGGAAATACCTTGGTGCTCCCGCGTATACTCGGTGATTACCCCCTGCAGGAATGAGACAGCGTAATCGTTGGGCAATCCGACCCGCAGGACGCCGGCAATCTTCGAGCGGTTGAAATAGGACGCTGCCTGGTCGTTGAGACGCAGCATTTCTCGCGCATAGCTCAAAAGCATTTCACCTTCGCCGGTCAACAGAAGCGTGCGGCCGACCTGCCTGATAATTGGAGCGCCGACCAATTCCTCCAGACGGCGAATCTGTAGCGAAATGGCCGGCTGGGTTCGGCCGAGCGCCTCGCCGGCCTTGGTGTAGGCGCCCAGATCAATGACCGAGACGAAGGTCCGCAACAGGTCGGTCTGGAAGTTGACGATGTTTCCCACTGATTTCCATTCCTTATGGAACGATGACAATTATAAATTTCCCATATCGCACAAATGGGTCGAAATCACCAACCCAAACGTTCGAAAATGGGGAAGAAAATGCAAAATGATACGGTGTTTGCTGCCGAACTGACCTGGCCAGACTACGACGCCAAAGTGCGTGACGGTTCGGTGCCTATCCTGATTCCGATCGGTTCTATGGAGCAGCATGGGTGCCACATGCCGATGCATGTCGATGTGCTTTTGCCCACCGAGTTCTCACGTCGTGTTGCCGTCCAGACCGGCGCCCTCGTCGCACCGCCCTTTACCTACGGCTACAAGTCGCACCAGAAATCGGGCGGCGGCAACCATCTCCCCGGCACCACCAGTCTCGATGGCGCGACTCTGGTCGCGGCATTGCGAGACGTCATCAAGGAATTCGCCCGCCATGGCGTGCGGCGGCTTTGCCTGATGAATGGCCACTTTGAGAATTCATGGTTTATCGTCGAAGGTATCGATCTTGCGTTGCGCGAATTGCGCTGGGGCGGCATCGACGACATGAAGATCGTGGTGCTCTCGTATTGGGACTTCGTCGACAAGGCGACGATCGCACGGCTTTATCCGAACGGCTTCACCGGCTGGGATCTGGAACATGGCGGTGTGCTGGAGACCTCGTTGATGTTGGCGCTGTACCCGGACCTTGTCCACCTCGAGCGAGCCGTTGACCATCCACCGGCCAGTTTCCCACCCTATGATGTTTACCCGCCGAGGCCGGAATGGACGCCAAAGAGCGGCACGCTTTCGTCGCCCAAGGAAGCATCCAAGGCGAAGGGGGAGATCCTACTGGATGTGTGCGTCAACGGCATCATAAAGGCATTCGGCGTGGAATTTTCCTGACATGCCGCATCGACGCAAATAGCGTGTGAGGGTGGGAAGCCCGGGATGTGCAGTTCTATTGCCGACGACGCGTGAACCTCAACGCCACGATCACGTACTACGTCAAACCTAGAGAACGTTCACGGATATCAGAACGGATAGGGCCAATTTGGAGGAGCGGTCCCTCTTTCCGCAGCTTCATTGCCCTGCGGTGAGGTATCGTCGATATCCAAGAGGGTATCGGCCGTGAAGCATCTGATCACAGATGTCGCAAACTCACGCAAGAAGCCGTAGACGAGCGACGCCAAAAAGGGAGCGGGCCGGTCGCGGGCCGGCCCTCCCCGATGCCAATCATGCGGGATGTGGAACACCCCTCAATTCCTGATGATGTTGTGTTCCGGCCCGAAGGGGAAACCGGTGATGTTTTCGGCGCCGTCGTCCTTGACGATCAGGATGTCATGCTCGCGGTAGCCGCCGGCGCCTGGCGTGCCTTCCGGCAACATGACCATCGGCTCCATCGACACCACCATGCCGGGCTCCAGCACTGTTTCGATGTCCTCACGCAACTCGACGCCAGCCTCGCGGCCATAATAGTGGCAGAGCACACCGAAGGAGTGGCCATACCCGAAGGACCGGTATTTCAGGAGATCCCACTCGCGGTACATCTCGTTGAGCTCGATTGCGATGTCCTTGCAACGGACGCCAGGCTTGATCAGCTCGAGACCACGGCGATGCACGGCGACATTCTTCTGCCATACGTCCAGGCTGGCATCGTCGGCGTGGTCGCAGAACAGCGTCCGTTCGAGTGCGGTGTAGTAGCCGAAGATCATCGGAAAGGTGTTGAGCGACAGGATGTCTCCAGCCCGCACGACGCGGTTCGTGACCGGATTGTGCGCGCCATCGGTGTTGATGCCCGACTGGAACCAGGTCCAGGTGTCCATCAGTTCGACGAAGGGGTGCGATTTCGCGATTTCGCGGATCATTGCATCGGTGGTGGCGATCGCCACCTCGTGCTCCGGAACGCCGGCCTTTACCGCCGCCACGCACGCTGCGCCGCCGACGTCGCTGACGCGCGCCCCCTCGCGGATCAAGGTGTGCTCCTCCACCGATTTGATCGAGCGCATCCACATCGAGGGTTGGGCAATATCGATGAATTCGACGCCCGGCAGCGCCTCTTCGAGTTGCCGGCGGAAATCGAGATTGACATGATCGAACTCGATGCCGACGCGCTTGGCGCCCGCCGTCAACTGGCGCACGGCGCGATAGTAGTTGTCGCGGCGCCAGTCCGTGTAGGTAATGTTGTCGCCGAAGCTGCGGCGATAGGGCTGGCCGCCATCAATGCCGGCCGAGATGGTCGTGGCGTTGTCCTGGTCGATGACCATGCCGTACTTGCGGCCGAAGTAGCAGTAGAGCCAACCGGAATAGTAGTTGATGCAATGATAGGAGGTGAACAGGGCCGCGTCGACGTTGTTGTCGGCCATCCAGCGACGTACGTCGTTTTGGCGGCGCTTCATCTCAGCTTCCGAGAAGGGAGAATAGTCCTTCTCTCCGTTGTGCCATTTCACCACGTGCAGCATGTCGTCAGTCATTTCGGTGCTCCCTGCAAATTGATGCGGGGAAGCTACTGTTCAGACCTGCATTAGGAAAATTTATTCACCTGATGTCATCATTTCAAAAAATTATGAACGCTGAAGACAGCGGGCAGATTTGCGCCAACAGTGCTTTCGCCAGAACTCGGAGTCCTCCTAGATTAGAACCCTGACTGAATGTCAGCAATGGGGCCGATTGCTGACTGACTGGTTTCAGGTAGCAACGCCAAGGAAGCTGCCGTTCGCCGAATTTATTGCCGTCTGACCGAAGTCGACCCAAGCACGAACCCGCTCGCGCGGGATTGGCGCCCGTGTTGAGGTGTCGAGCGCCAACAGGCGGCGGTGAGAGTTTGAGCGCGCTGCGCGTGCTCGAAGACATGGCCATGCGCGGCCTGAGAGAAGAGACCCAGCGCGACTTTCGAATGGCACTATACGCCCAAAGATGGCAGATGGCTCGATATGGCCGAGTCCGAACTTGGGGTCCTATCGTCCCAGTATCTCGATCGTCGCATCCGGGACAAACAAACCCTGATCGATGAAATCGCAGCTTGGGAGGCTGACCGAAATGCCAACTACGCCAAAGCCGATTGGCAGTTCGCAACCAAAAACGCACGTGTCAAACTCAAGCATCTTTACCCTGCGATTTAACTGAATCGAGCGACTAGTCGGACCGCCTTGCCGTTTGAGTGCGTCGGGTTGGGGACCAGTGTCGCTTCGCCTTCGTCAACGCCCTGACCGGCCACCACTAGGATCTGGCGCTTGGCGAAGTGTTCGTCCGACCGCGAGCCTTGCACCCCGTCCGGCACATACGGTTTGAGGCGGGAAGCTTGGAGTAAGATGCGATCGAGCGCTGAGCGGACCCGAAACCTCACATTTGAAGAAAAACCGCAGACCGAACTGATGAAATGAGGGTTAATCCTCTACTACGCATGAGAAGCCCTAAATTCAAAGTTAACTGTGATTGATTGCGCGCTATAAGCGACTTGATGAATTCGGATTCGAAGAGCAGAGTGCCCGATGTTGAGACTCTTTGATATTCTCGATGTTTGAGCGCGTGAGCCTCATTTTCAACATGAACAATTGGCCAGAAAATTGTTTTCTTGGAGAGCCGGTGAACCGATGACGAGCGCTCCGACTTGGCCAGGAAAGGTCAATCAAATGCAACAGGAAAGCCTGGCCGAGAAATCCATCAAGCAGGCCAAGCGGTCGCGACCTCTTAACGGAGCGACGACACCGGGGCAAGCGACAGTTCCAGTAGAAAATGGCGCGACAAAGGAGCGCGCCGCGCCGGTTCTGGTGTTCAGCACGCCCGATGTCATCGGCACAGACGGTCCGATCGCCCCGGACACCGTCGATCATGCTTCGGTGCGTAGCCTGCTCGTTCACGGATTGCTGACAAGACAGGTGGCCATGACCGACGGGGTGCAACTGACGACTCGGGCATCGGACCAATACCTTCGCCAAGTGGCGCCCTTTCTGAACGGAACGATCATCCTAACGCCGACGACGCGTGTGGCGGATCTCAGTCGCGACCATACTTATTTTGACAGCCGCGTATTGCCCACGCTGTCCGATCTGCTGAAAGAGATCGCAGCCGCGCGCAAGGCAGTCGATGCCAAATTCAATTCGCTGAACGGCCTGCTCGGCGGCCCCATCGGCCCGATGGATTTTGGCCCCAAGGACAGCTACTTTCGCAATTACGAGGGCGGTGCGATCTACCTTGCGCCAAATGGGTCGATCCACGAAGTCCATGGCGACATCTACCGAAAATATATCGAACTTGGCGGCGTCGGCGGGTTCCTCGGATATCCGCAGACGGACGAACAGAGCACGACCTTTAATACCGGGCGATTCAACCACTTCCAGGGCGGATCGATCTACTGGACGCCTGAGCTTGGTACCCATGCGATCGGCGGCGCCATACGCGACAACTGGTGGCAGCTCGATGGCGAGCGCGGTCATTTGGGTTTCCCGGTGTCTGACGAAGAAGTCTGGATTGATCCGACGACCGGAGCGGCCGGCGGCAGGGTCTCATATTTCCAGGCGGGCAATATCGCGATCCGGTCCGACGGACGGCCGCTGGTATCCAATTCAAGCGTGGTGCTAAAGGCGAGCCTCGCCACGAGCGGCGTGCATTGCAATGTCGAGCTGTGGATGAACAGTGCGGGGGACTGGAACTACAAGGGCGACATGCGTGACAGCGGCTTTTTCGGCTTCAACGTAACCGTCGCCTCGACGCTCAATTTCCAGGATGCGGCCGGAAACATTATGGTGTTCAACGTCGAGCGGCATCTCGACGGGACCACGTCGTTCGGTAACGATCGCAGCGACGACTGGAACCAGGTGGGGATTCAAGATTCCTTCATCCGCGACAACTGGGAACACATTCGGTTCGCCGGAATGCAGACGCACATGGACGTCGACACAACCTTCGGCGAAATCGTCCAGATCATCGGCACCGCCTTCGCGGTTGCGGTCGTCGTCATCGTAGCGATCGGGACCGCCACGGGCAAGAACTGTCCGCCTCGTGTTACCAAGGAGTGGAACGGCCAAACGGGGCGATACGAGCCCAGCTACACCTTCGATTCGGTTCCGCAGGGAGAGCAATGCCCCAACTGACGTCCAATAATGTTTGATCGCTTGGAGGCGAATATGCAAGGTAACGGCCCAGATTCCGACAACGGTCAGTACCGCGAGAGCGAAGGCTCGCACGCCAGCGACACACCATCATTGGGATCGATGCCGACCCTGTCGATAGCGGCGACGCGCCTCGAATCCGTCATCGCCGCCCATCAATTTCATACTCTCGCACTGTACAGCGCAGAATGGCTCGTTTCGACGTCATTGTCTGATGAACGTAGCGCTCAGGCGGCGCGTCGCGAGGCGTTGGTGCAGGCCTTTATCGAGCACGGCTCCGCGGAGTTCGATTCGAACCGGTACAGCGACATTCTGAAGTTCAATGCGGCATCGCGGGCGATTCGTGCCAAGGCCGCCAGTCTTGGATATGGTCCTACAGCCAACACCGTAGAGATCACTGCAGTTCCAGGCGGGTTTGTCGGGCGTTTTGGAGGGAACGATATCTATGCCTCCGCCCGGTAACGCCTTCGAAGTCCACGGGGACATACGCGCAAAATACAATGCTTTGGGTGGCGCTGCCGGCCCGCTAGGGCTTCCAACTACCAACGAGACGCCGACCCCCGATGGGATTGGGGCCTTCAATCATTTCGAAGGCGGTTCGATCTACTGGACGGGCCATACCGGTCCCTTCATGGTTCGCGGCGCGGTCAGAGACCGCTGGGCGGCATCGGGATGGGAACGGGGGCCATTGGGCTATCCGGTCCAGGATCAGCATCGCATGGCTCTGCAGGGTCCTTTGCCGCTGATCGAGTGGTGCCGGTTCGAGAACGGATTAATTGCCGGCGATGTCCGGGGTGGCCTCCCGTCTCCGTTCATATTGCAAACCCCAGCCGAAACCGGGGGACGCTTTGCCGAGCCTGCCCTGCTAAAGTACGCTGACCTTGGCAATCTGTTCGCGAATCGCATCAACGAGCAGTTCAAGGCATCGCCCGATAACGTTGCCTTGCGGCCGGGCGTGGAACTGACGGGCGTGAGCGGTTGGCAATACGGGTTCTGGGCAAGCAAATCTCGGTCAGTCGGATTCAAGCTGCGCGGCTTTCACGACAATGGACTCGCGCCGGACACCAACTTCACTATCGAGATGAAGCTGCGTCTTGAACTGACCTGGGCATTTGGATCCTTCACCGAGCCGACGCAAAAGACGCTGATCGCGATTCTGGAATATCTGAACGTCGGGCACGATGGCGGGCTTGCCTTGGCGCAGGTTTATGCCTCTGTCGATTCAGCAATCACGGACACATTTTACGGGTCCAACCCCGAGCCGCATGATCCCGCTCACCCCGAGGTACCATCGGGTGCTATATTCGTGGCCAATGTTCCGACATTCGCGAACGCGACGAATGGTGATATCGCCGTGCTCGATGTCCTCGTGACGTCCGGTGGCGATCTCCAGGTCCTCGTTAATCCGCTGACACCGCCGCAGACTGCGCCGAGTTCGATTTCATGGTCGGCTGTGCGCCAGCTGCAAGTGCAAAACATATTGAACACGTTCACCTGACGCGTTCGGCGCAATTCGAAACCGAGATCGATCGAGAACGTCATGCGACGGTAGCCTGACCTCCAAGAAACGCAATCCGCGAAAAAGCCCTCTCAATCCGTGTGTAGGGTTCGACCTGACAATCGAGAATGGCCAGGCATCCAAGTGTATTCGCAAGCTCTCATTTGCAATATTTCTCGCTAAACGGCGGCCTTCCGGGAGCGTCGAACCGGACTTCAACGGCCGACTCTGGGGCGCGTTGCCGTCGGGCCGATACTCGACGAGAAGGGGCCGGCAGCTGACAGGCAGCTTGCGGCAGCGGATGTGCATCTGAACATTTGGCAGCCACAACTGCCGTCGATATTGTGGAGCCATGAGATTCCATTCCGACGGACCCGCCATACCTGACATCCTTTTAGAACGAGCTGACGCTGGTCGCGTCGTGTTCCTTTGCGGGGCTGGTGTTTCATTGCCCTCGGGTATGCCCAGTTTCATCGGTCTCACCCGACATGTAATCGAATTCTTCGATCCTTCCGAAGACACAGAGATCATGTCCGCTTTCCAGCCGTGGCTGGATGACCCGTCGGGCGCGAATGTGCCGCTGGATCAAATCTTCAACCTGCTACACCAGGAGTACGGCAAGGACGAGGTGAACGCTCTAGTCACTGAACGGCTCAGTGCTCCCCCAATAGGCAATGAGGTTGGACGAGAGCACCGTCTAATCAAACGGATATCCTCGAACCAGAGCGGCGCGCCGCAGATCGTGACAACCAATTTCGATCTTTTTGTTCGAAGCAGGAACGCCCGCCGGAGAGATGATCTACCACGTTCCTCCCGCATTCCCTGACCTTGCCTTCGGAACGACGATAGAGGGTATCACTTACCTGCATGGCAGGTTATCAGACGGAAGTTCCGCACATCATCCATACGTGTTAAGTAGCGCAGACTTCGGTCGCGCCTATCTTTCTGAAGGATGGGCAACCAATTTCATCAGAAATTTACTGAGCCGCTACACCGTAGTCCTTGTTGGCTATCAGGCCGAGGACCCGCCGGTCAGATATCTGCTCCAGGGGCTCAACCACGATGGGCTTTATGATCGCTCTCGTCTCTTTGCGTTTGATCGCGGGTTGCCTGAAGATATCGAAGCCAAGTGGCTTGATCGAGGCGTAACGGCCATAGCGTATATTGATCATGCCCATCTGTGGACAACGATGGAAGCTTGGGCAGACCGCGCCGACGATCCCCGTCAATGGCGGGCATCCGTGATAGCGGTCGGGCGACAAGACCCGAAGGAGATAGCTCCTTACCAACGCGGTCAAGTTGCCCATGTGCTTCGTTCCGTGCAGGGCACAAGATTATTCGCAGAAAGCGAACCCGCACCCCATCCGGAATGGGTATGCGTAATGGATGCGAACGTTAGGTCTGCTAAGCACAGCAGTGGCTACGGAAAAGACGCTGAAACGTTCGATCCAAGACTCGCCTATGGGCTCGATGACGATCTGGAAAACTTCTCAGAAGAGGATCGTCGGCAAGGCGTCAGCAACGACAACCTTCTTGTTTGGCGTCCAGGGGATGACAATCCGCACGAGTTCCATCGCCTCGGTGGAAGGCAAGCCGATGGCTTTGAGGCAACCCCAGCCAGACTATGGCATCTCATCACATGGATAGTTAAGTCTATCAACAGCCCCGTGTTGGCGTGGTGGGCCATTCGCCAAAACGGGCTGCATCCGCGACTGCTGCAACAAATCGAATGGCTTATTGAAGGTTCCGCGGCCCCCCATGAGCGTACTCGCCATGTCTGGCATTTGATTCTGGAGCACCATCGCGACCCTCGTAACCGCCATTGGGACGGCAGCTGGTTCGACCTTAAGAAAAGGATTGCCATCGAAGGCTGGACGTCCAGCGTTCTGCGCGATCTTCGACAAGTCTCCACTCCTAGGGTCGATATCAGACCTCCGTTTGGCGTCGGCAGTTCCAGACCGCCGACGGCAGCCTGGGACGACATCCGTCTCAGTGATCTTGGCCAGTTCGAGATCAAGTTTCTTGAACGGCACAACGAGCACCTAGAGGTGCCTGACGAGGCATTGCCTCGAGTGTTCGGCATCCTGGAAGACCAGCTTACCGTTGCCTCCGGCCTGCTCGCGGACATCGAGACGGTCCACTTTCAGACGCCCACCTGTTACCCAGAACGAGAGGTCAATGGCCGAGAACACGTTGCGAAAGCGTCGGAAGCCGTGACGATGTTCATTCAGCTATTCAATCGGATCGCTGACCGTCGACCAGATTTGGCCAATGCCCACGCCACGACCTGGCCTGAATCGGACAGGTACTTCTTCCGCAAACTGAAGCTGTATGCTTTCGCCAAAGGTCACGTCTTCGATGCCGACTACGTTGCCGAGGCCGTGCTGGCCTTCGAGCAGGCATTGTTCTGGGACATCGATGTCGTCCGGGAGTTTCTGTTCCTACTTGCGGACAGGTGGCACGAATTTTCGCCGGAGCACCAGGATCGACTGACCGAGCGCATTCTGGCCGGTCCTGATCAACTCTCCCATTGGTCAGATGAAGCGTATCCCGCAGTACGAGACGGGTTTGCAGCACGGTACGGGAGATACCTTGAACTAAAGGGGTGCGTTCTTTCAGCCGACCATATGGCTCGGCTCGTAGATATCATAGAAGGCATTCCACGATGGAACGATGGGTGGGCGATCTCGATGGTGACGCAGAGAGGCTCGCATGTTGGCTGGGTCGGGACAGATGAGACGCCGGACGCCCTTCTGGACCTTCCAGTAAACGAGATCGTGCCACGAGCAATGGATGATCTGACGCGCGACTTCGCCACCTTCACCGAGAAGCGCTCTTTCACCGGACTTGTGAAAACCAAACCGAAGACGGCGCTGTCCGCGCTGACCGTCGCCGGAAAGGCGGGCGAATACCCGCAGGCGTTCTGGTCGTCCATGATTGACGATCTGCCCGAGGATATCTCACCTCGGCTGAGACGTGTTTTCCTCCACAGGCTGGCCCGACTGCCGCATAGCGTGATCGCGGAGTTGCGACACACTCTGGGGCGCTGGCTCGAACAGAAACTCGTGTCGGTGCTTGAATTCGACGATGGTCTTGGTTGGTCCGTCTACGATCACATCGTTGACGGCATTCTGAGCGGTGGAGAGGACGCCGCAGAGAGTGGTCTTGGTGAGGTTCGCCAAGGCGACGAAATCGTCGAACGGTCTAGACGAACCCTCAGTCATGCAATCAACGGCCCTGTGGGAATGTGTACAGAGGCGCTTTTCCATGCTGTGCCTGGAGAAACTCAACAAGCAGGGTCATTGACTCCCGAGTACATCAAGACTCGCGTCGAGCGCCTCTTTGCAGCACCTGGCGAGGGTTCGGATCACGCTGTCTCGATTGCGATGAGGAAACTGAACTGGCTCATATACGTCGATCCTATTTGGGCTCAGGAACGGCTCATCCCGATGTTGGCGTTCGATCACCCTGGCTCGGAACCGGCATGGAACGGGTTCCTTCATGGCGGGCAAGTCCCATGGCCGCCCTTGGCCGAGCTCATCAAGCCTCTGCTGATTGACCTCTTCCCATGGATCGACGGATTTTCTTGGGATCGTGACCTCTCGAATGTTGCGGCGCAGTGGCTCGGCTTCATGCGTGTCTTTCACCCTGATCAGCCCGACGGCTTGACCAAACGAGAGATGCGTACGGTGCTGCGGTCCATGGCTGATGAGTCTCGGAACCGGTTCATCTTCTGGCTTGGCGAGGTTGGCCAGAAGAACGAAAATGGCTGGACCGAGCTTGTCGTCCCGTTCATCGAGGAGGTCTGGCCTAGGGAACGCAGGTTCCGCACCTCGGCGTCGATGAGAGCTTGGATTGGCCTTCTCGATGACACAGGCGACAGCTTTCCAGCCGTGTATGGAGCCGTGAAGAAGTTCTTGGTACCTGTGGAGACGAATGACCATCCGTTCCATCGGTTCACCCGAGAGATCAACGATGAAGAACCGATCACGACGCGCTTCCCCGAAGCGACTCTCGACCTGATGAACGCCGTCACGCCCCAGGTCATCACTCGGCCATCCTACGAGTTGCCGAAAGTGCTGGCTGTAATTGCCGAGACAAATCCAGCGCTAACCTCAGACCCTCGCTACTTGCGGCTCATCGATCTGGTCGAGCGAACCTGACATCATTTCTTCGAAGGGCTGCTTACAGCGAACGGAATTGAGAACTCGAACGTCCAGCTTGAGGCGCTTTTCAGACTGACAATTTTGTGGGCCGACACCGGACGGTCCGGTTTCAACCAACTTCTGCGGTAAGCTGTCGTTGACGAAACCGACGCAGAATCAGTCGTAGCGCCGGTCAAAGCCGCAGTCGGCGTCATCGTTAGCCAATGGCTCGGTCCTATACCTTCAAAAATCGATAAGCGAAGCGATCGGTCTCGCCCTCGATCGAGTGATCGAAAACCTTGATCGAGTGCGAATCGTCCTTGTTTGCGAGGATGGTGCTGTCCGCATCCAGTACAAAGCCAGCCGCCTCAACCTCCTCCCGAACATGCGCGTCGCTCGTGCCCCCCCGACGGCGGCGGCGTGGTCTACGATGACGTAGGACCCACCGGGCTTCAGATGCTCATAGACGGCTCGATTGAAGTCGGCCGCCGTCGCGCCCCTCGCCTGGATCAGCGCGGTGTGGAGATCGTGGTAGAATAGGTGCAGCCACAGCACATCTGCTGGCTGCGTGACCTCCGGCATCGTCACGAGGTCCGCTGAGGCAGCCTCGACGTTCCCTCGGCCCGGCTCCTTCGAGAGCGTCTGGTTGCGGCCGACCGGATCGTTCTTAAAGTGGGCGACTTCGGCCGACACGAAGCTGAAGACCCGCCCCTCTGGTCCGACGATGTCGGAGAAGAGGCGTGTCGAGTCTCCGTCGCCAGGATACACGTCGATCACGGTGGAACCAGCATCGATACGTGCGAACCGGATCAACTCGGATAGCTTCGATTGGTCGTACATCGGAATTTCCTTACGGTTGGGCATTCGACGAGCGCTCGCAGCAGATGGCCAGCTTTACGCCCGCCGGAACAAGGCCATCTCGGAAGCCTGCTAGTGCTTGCGTGTCGACATAGCTCCCGGATGTTCTTCACTTTGCCACCTCGAACGGTAATGGCGAAGCCCCAATCGTCCTTGAACGTCTCATTCGTGGCTTTGATCTTCCCCCCAACCACGCGGACCACCAGAACCCGGTCTCCCTGCGCCACGAACTCGGGGTTCTGGATATAGTCATTTCCAGCTCTTCGCACGCCTTCTGAGATGACCGTCTCGTTTCGTGCCGTCGTTCTTAGATCGGCAGCGCTTTGCCCGCCTTCTCCGCCGCCATGTACTGCGCGTACCAGTCCGGCCAATTCTCATCACGCTGGCCGCCTGTCCGCTTCTCGTGCTCGCCATGGGTCACAGACGCACGCCGGAGCGCGGCCGCGAGCTCGGTCGACGAGGCAAATGTGGTTTCTCCAGTGTCGACGCGGCCGGGCGCTCGCGCAGTGACCTCCTGCAACATCCAGATATTTCCGGCCGGATCGCTAAAGGATGCCCACGACAAGTAGCTGCGCCGTTCAGGGTCTGGACCGATGACGCGGCCTTCACTGCCGGCATAGTGGAACACTTCGCTCACGTCGACGCCGCGATCGGCGAGTTCGGCGCGTGCTACTTCGATGTCCGACACGACGAGCTCGCCACAGCTTCTGAGGACATCGAGTTCGAGCTGGGCATAGGGTTCCGTTCTGGTCCCTGAGCCGAAGACTACGGAACACGGCGAACCAGGAGGCGTAAACTGGATGACGCGAAATCCGTCGCCTGTGAGGTCGGCGTCCAGTCGCCAGCCCAAGCCGCTATAGAAGTGTTTGGCACGGTCGATGTCCGCAACGGAAATGACCGCGACCTCGAGCCTTATGTCTACGCCTCGCGCTGTCGGCGTTGCGATCGCAGTTTCGCTGGGCAGTTGAGCAACGTTCATATTCACCTCCTTTAATTTGACTATTTTAGAAAGGCGTCTTCATTCCGTCAGGCCACCGCGGCGACGCGATAACGAGCCGGATTAGCACTGAGCGATAGGTTCGGAACGAGCTTCTGGCGTGCCGCTTCATATGCGTGCCAATCACCTGCGTCTGGCAGTGAAGGGATGGTTACCAACTCGCCCTGGTCCAAGCCGGCAAGTGCAGCATCGACTAGATCGTCTGGCTGCATAACCTCAAGTGTCTTATTCGGCAGTTGGTCGAGCGACCCTCCCGAGACATCCCAGAAGTTGGTCGCGATTACCCCGGGCAAAATCGCCTGGATGCGTAGGTTTTTGCCGGCAAGCTCCTTGTGAAGCGAAACGCTGAAAGCCAGGACAAAGGCTTTCGTCGCGCCGTAGACACCGTTCAGCTTTTCTGGCGCAATGGACACCGCTGAGGAGACGTTAATAATAGTGCCGCCCCCCCGCGCAACGAATGCCGGAACCGCAGCATAAGTTAATCGAGTCAGCGCCGTCACGTTCAGCTCAATCATGGCGGCCATTCTGCCGACGTTGGTCTCCAGAAGCGGCGATACCGCGCCCATGCCAGCATTGTTGACAAGCATAGTGATGCCGGGATCGCTTTCGAGTAGCGTTTCGAGCCGAGCTAGATCCATCTTTCTATTGAGGTCGACTGCGACGGCATTGACACCGCGGCCGGTCGAGCCGGCGATGCGCTTCGCAACGTCGTCCAGTTTCGTCTGGTTGCGAGCCACAAGGATCAAGTCATAACCGCGGTGTGCAAGCCGGTCGGCATAGATCGCACCAATCCCCGACGAAGCGCCCGTGACGAGAGCGATGCCTTTTCCAGAACTCGTCATGGTAGCTCTCCTTCAGCATTCGTCCGCAAAAGGATCGACTAAGGGAAACGCTAAATCCATTGAACGATGGTGTAGGCGACACCTGTGTATAGGTGACCGACAGGCGCCAATCCCGCCGCGAAGCGTTGGAAAGCACCGCATGGGTGACTCTCAACGTCGCGTGTATGGGATGACGCCGAAAACGCTCCACTTTGTCCTGCGACCACTGTCAACCTGGTTAGGGCCACATCCAAGCGAGCAACTTTCCACCGTCCTATTGTGCAGATCGCCACACCCCGAAATGCGTTGACGTTGTACGAAAACGACATTTGCTCTACGATCCAGCCAGCGAAACCCTAAAAAAAAGGGAGGCAGTGAGCATGGAAAGCGCATTGCTGATCGAGGGGGGGCTTCACGACGTGGTCGCGTCTTTCGGCCCATTTCGTTTAAGCGCGGCCGAAAGATCCCTGCTGAAAGACGAGAAGCCCATTGCGATCGGCGGACGCGCGTTAGATATCTTAGTCTACCTTGTAGGGCACGCCGGTCAGGTACTGAGTACCAGGGAATTGATTGATCATGTGTGGCCCGATGTAACCGTGGAGGAAGCGGGTCTTCGGGTACACCTCTCCAACCTTCGCAAGGCTTTAGGGGACGGAAAAGACGGTGCGCGCTACATCGCTAACGTCCCAGGTCGCGGCTACAGCTTTGTAGCGGCGGTGCAACGCACTGATCGTAGGCGCTCCGCTGCGCATGCTGGCGCCGCAAAAAGGACTCAGAGACTCCCCCCACGATTGGAGAGAATGATTGGTCGCGACGGAACGGTCGCCGATTTGTGTTCACTCCTTTCAAGCCGCCGGTTCGTCAGTGTCGTGGGACCAGGAGGGATGGGAAAAACGACTGTCGCAGTGGCTATCGCTCACGCCCTGCGCGACGAGTTCGCCGATAAGATCTATTTCCTCGACCTTGGCTCGGTTGGTGAACCATCGCTCGTTGCCGGCGCCGTGGCATCGACGCTCGGACTGATCGGTCAGTCGGCGCAAGACCCGCTGGCCGGCTTGGTCGCTTTGTTGGCAGACAAGCCGGTTCTTCTCGTTTTTGATAGTTGCGAGCACGTGATCGACGCTGTTGCCGAGCTTGCTGAGATGCTTTTTACGGAAACTCAGCTTGTGCACCTGCTGACCACCAGTCGAGAGGCACTGCGTGTAGAGGGCGAAAATGTACATCTTTTAACGCCGCTCGAAAGTCCTGTGGAAGAGGCTGGCTTGACCGCTGCACAAGCGCTTGCCTCACCTGCAGTGCAGCTCTTTATGGAGCGTGCTTCAGCCGGAGGGCTGGGAGTCGAGCTTAGTGATGCGGACGCTCCGGTACTGGCAGCGATATGCCGCCGCCTTGATGGGATAGCACTTGCTATCGAACTTGCAGCCGGCCGTGTGGGCGTCTACGGAATTCGAGGAACTGCCGATCTGCTCGATAATCGCTTCAAGCTTCTTTGGCACGGGAGGCGGAGTGCGCCACCCCGGCATCAAACGCTTCAGGCAATGCTGGATTGGAGCTACAACCTGCTCTCCCAGTACGAGAAGGCCGTCCTGCTGAGGCTATCGGTCTTCGTGGGCGCCTTTACCCTTGAAGACGCATTGGCCGTCGCAGCAGAAAGTGGAGACGACGCGGCCATGCTGGCCGATGCCATCGCGGGCTTGGTCGACAAGTCGCTTGTCAGGACGTCTCAACTGGGCGGAGCCACCTACCATCGGCTGCTGGACACAACGCGAGCATACGCAGCAACGAGGCTCACCGAAACTGTCGAAAAGGAGACGTTGTCGAGACGACACGCCCTCTACTTTGCCAACCGATTGAAGTCCGACGCGACAAGATCGACCGCCTTCGGAAGCAGAGACGTCTCCGCGTACGAACCGCATATGGGCAATATTCGGGCTGCGCTTGTCTGGAGCTTCTCGGAGTTCGGTGAGGTGCAAATCGGCGTACAACTTGCAGCCGGTGCCGCGCCATTGTTTTTGGGGTTCTCCCTCTTGGGAGAGTGTGAGCTTTGGTGCGAACGCGGCTTATCAGCGCTACAAGAGGCAGATCGCGGAACAATCACCGAGCTGGCGCTCCAAGCTGCACTGGCAATGTCTTCGATGTTCACCCGAGGAAATAGTGACGACGTAAGACGGGCCATTGAGCGGGGTATCGGTCTTGCAGAGGCGCTTCGTGACGAAAAATACAAATTGCATCTGCTCGCCGGACTAAACGTCTTTCTCACGCGGATCGGCGATTTTCGTGGAGCGGTTACGTCCGCGGAGCGGAGCATGCTCGTGGCGGGCGAGCTTGGTGAGCCGCCCGGTCTGGTAATGGCTGAGTGGATGCTGGGTGTAGGCCACCATCTGGTCGGGAACCAAGCCGCGGCGCGGCTACATTGCGAGCGCGGGCTTGAGCTGGAAGCTATCTCGGGCGCCGCGCAGATCGACTTTTTTGGTTACGATCACAGGGCACGTGGACTTGTGGCCTACGCAAGAGCCTTATGGTTGCTGGGCATGCCGGAGAAAGCCATCCTCATCGCCGACATGGCAGTTAAAGAGGCCATGAAGCGCGAACATCCTGTGACGATCTGCATGTCACTGAGCTACACAGTTCCAGTTTATCTCTGGAGTGGCGACTTTGACCGAGCGACTGAATGCATTGAGCGTGTCCTGGTTCACGCCACCAAGTATTCCCTAGCTCCCTATCAGGCTCTTGGCCTCGGGCTAAAGGGCGAACTGATGGTCTTGAAGGGCGAGACAGCGGAGGGCATCGACCTGCTGAGGGGCGCATTAGAAACACTGGCCGCGGAGCGCCATCACATTCTTGCAACGACTTTCTTGCGAGCGCTTGCCGAGGGCATGCTTAGATGTGGGAAGGTGGATGAGGCCGCCTCACTGATTGACCGAGCGCTTGTCTTGGCGGAGCAGGCCGGCGAGACATATGACCGCCCAGATCTGCTGCGCGTCAGAGGCGAGATTCACCTGGCACGATCGCCGGCGGAGGTGAGAGCGGCAGAGGATACGTTACTGCAAGCACTCTACTGGGCCAGCAAGCAAGCCGCAGTGGGCTGGGAACTGAGGGCAGCCGTATCACTGGCCCGGCTGTGGGAGAAGCAAGGGCAAGCAGCCCGCGCCGAGGATCTACTTGGCAGGCTCTTGGAGCGTTTCTCGGAGGGGCTCGGGACAGCTGATGTGATGGCAGCGACCGGCCTTCTCGCACAATTGACCGCGAGATCCGCAAACATGTCGCGCTGACGAGTTGTCCTGGGAGGAAAGCGGGGCGGCGAACCGCCCCTGCTCCTGTCAAATGAGCTGCCGCAGCGGCTTGAATGCCGCCCTGAGTTCAGCAGAGAAGATCTTCGGCTGTTCCCACGCCGCAAAGTGCCCCCCAACCTCAAGCTTGTTGTAGTAGATCAGCTTGGGATAGGCCTTCTCGGCCCAGTTGCGCGGGCAGAGATCGATCTCGTCAGGGAATGAACTGATCGCGACCGGGATTGTAACGCCTTTGATACCAAAGTACGTGGCCTTGTTTTCCCAATAGAGACGGGCTCCGGATATCGCTGTGTTCGTTAGCCAAGCGATTGTGACGTTGTCGAGAACATCGTCCCGGGTCAGGCCCGCACTCTCGCCGGCGAACACCCGTGAGATCAGCGCATAGCTCCATGCGTCATGATCAAGGAAGTAAGCTGCCAGCCCAACTGGAGAATCCGCAATGCCGTAGAGAGTCTGCGGACGCAATCCCATTTGGTAGCCGTAGGCAACGCCCTTGCTGTAGACGAACTTCAGACGCTCAAAGGCGTGCATCTCTTCTGCCGACAGGCCGTCTGGCGCCGGCCCGCCGGTGGCTGCCGCTTTGTCGACTTCCGGCGGTACTGCCCCTGGCATATTGACGTGGATGCCGAGCAATTCCGGCGGCGCCTGGAGCCCCATCTGTTCGGTCACCACAGACCCCCAGTCGCCGCCCTGCGCGACGAATTTGCTGTACCCGAGGCGTTTCATCAGCTCAGTCCAGGCATGCCCGATGCGGGCGGTATCCCAGCCTGTCGAACTCGGTCTGGCGGAATAGCCATATCCTGGCATAGACGGGATGACCACATCGAAGGCCTCCGCCGCACTGCCGCCATGGGCGGTTGGATTGACCAACGGATCGATGATCTTTAACTGCTCGATGATCGAACCTGGCCATCCATGGGTGACGATGATCGGGAGCGCATTCTCGTGCTTTGAACGAACATGGATGAAATGGATGTCGAGTCCATCGATCTCCGTGATGAAATTCGGCAAGGCATTCAGCCGTGCTTCGATCTTGCGCCAGTCGTACTCGTTCGCCCAGTAGTGGGCGAGCTTCTGGATCGTCGCGAGCTGCACACCTTGCGATGCGTCCGTGACCGTCTCCGCTTCGGGCCAGCGCGTCTCGGAAACGCGGCGGCGGAGTTCAACCAAATCCTTGTCCGGGAAAGTCATGCTGAAGGGGCGGATGGACTCGCCGCCTGCCGCTGCGTTGAGTCTGCTCGGAAGTGCACTGATAACTCCTGCGGCGGCCGTGGCTGCAAGTATTTCGCGTCGTGACAATGATGACATGATGTCCTCCATAGCTACCTGAACCATTTCAGGTACGAGACGACGATCAACCGTAAGTCGACGCGCATCTATTGTACGAAGGTTTCGACTATACCTGCGTATAGGTTTTATGATTGCTCATAGGGCGTACCCATATATTGCGCAAGAGAACAAGCCTCGCGCTCTGGACAATTGCTCGATTTCCGAGGCTCAACGGTGCCCGTACCCGCAACAGCGGCGTACAGATTTTAACAACGTATAACAAGCTATCCAGCGCCGTTTGAGCAAACGTCCCGTTGTACCCGGCGGATGCCGCCCGAACACGGATAGAGGCACTCCACCAATAGCCACCCAATCGCATCTAAGGAAAATCCTTGCGACTGGTGGGCTGCGTGTCAAACAACGTTATGACCATGGAGGACCTGATAATGCTTGGAACTTCCACGCCTGATGATCTTTGCAACTGCGAAAAGCCGGTCGTATTCGTATTAGATGACGACTTGTCTGTGCGTGAATCGTTGGACTTGCTTGTCCGCTCAGGTGGCTGGATGCCAGAGACGTTCGAAACGGCGGAAGCTTTTCTTTATCGAGCGAAGGCCCTTGTTCCAAACTGCCTGATCTTGGATATCACCCTCCCCGATTTTAATGGATTGGATCTGCAGGCACTTTTCTCGGTAGAGCGAATTGAAATGCCAATCATTTTCGTGACTGGACATGCCGATGTGCCGCTGGCTGTCAAAGCGATGAAGGGCGGTGCCGTCGATTTCTTGACCAAGCCATTCAGTGAAGAGGCACTGTTGCAGGCAGTCGAGCAGGCACTCGAGCGGAGCAAGGAAGCGCTCGCGCTTGCCTCGAGCATGCGAGCGGCCAGTGATTGCTACGGGTCGCTTAGCCGACGTGAAAAGGAGGTCATGGATCTGGTTGTCGTGGGTCTAATGAACAAGCAGATAGGATACGAGCTCGGCATCAGCGAGATTACGGTTAAGGTGCATCGAGGCCAGGCGATGCGAAAAATGAAAGCCAGGTCGCTTCCAGAATTGGTCAAGATATCTTCAATCTTAGGCAGCCGTCGCCAAATCCCATCGCCGCATTCGAATATGGAAACTCGAGCGTGACTTCCATCCCACTCGCCCCTGCTCGATTACGCAAAGGTGTGGATTTCGTTGGCTATGGACAGATCGATTTCCGCGTTGATGCTGACGCCGGTCGGTAGCGCTAAACCGTTTTTGGCGGCTATAGGTGATGATTTTACTAGGGACGAGGACATCCTGACGAAGCGAAAGCACTGCTGCACCCAGTGCTCGAGCAATTTGCGGAGGGGTCGAAACTGCGGATCGAAAAGCGGCCGAAACGGCTGCTTGCAGCATCGGGCTAGCGCAGCGAACTGGGACAGTAGGGATCAGCCCCCTGAACGAGGCCGGTATGGTCGTTTAATGATCAACCTCAAACTAGGCCGGGATCATCGGCAATGTCCGCTTCTGGCAATACTAGCGGGAACGCGAATGACCGACATGAGGCGCAAAGCAGCCCTCCCTCCCTCCGCCGGGAACTGCGTCGCATAACCGCGCGGGAGCGACATTCGACTGGACTTCATACGGCAACGAAGCATTGGTGTTCCCAGCGCACCAGAAAGCGGCGAATAAGACCGAGCAAGATCTCCAGCCCGCCAGGACAGCGGGCTTCAGCCAGTACAAGCGCCGGAATGGTCCGGGTTTGCACTGATGGAGCTTTCAAATGGCTATGCTCAATAACACCACCGCCAAGGCCGACAACACCGAAGCAGGCGAAACGGCGTCCAGCGTCGACAACAGCACCCCAAACCGGAAGCTGCGCGAGAAGTCCGGTGTGACCGTCTCGGTGATCGTAAAGCAGGCAAAGGACGTAGCGCCCGCAGGGCCAACCAAAACCGACATCGTCATCAAGAAGCTGAAGTCGGCCAAAGGCGTTACCATCCAGTCCTTGATCGATGCGACGGGGTGGCAGGCGCACTCCATGCGGGGCTTCCTCTCCGGCACCGTCAAGAAGAAGCTAGGCCACGAAATCCTCAGCGAAACCGGCAAGGACGGACAACGGCGATATCGCATTGTCGAAGCGAAGACCGCCGGTTGACCTCGATGCGCAAGCGGCTCGATCTAGATAGTGAGATCGCCGGAGTCGGCGATCTCACGCGCGACGAACTATCTGCGGCCTGGGCAACCGCCTACGGCTGTCTCCCACCCAAAGGGGTCAAACGCGGTTTGCTTGAACGATCGACTGCCTGGCACCTCCAGGCAAAGCGTTTGGGTGGTTTGACTTCGACCGTCAAGAAAACACTGGGGACAGGCAACGCAGGCCGGACCAACGTGAATGCTGCCCAGGCGAGCAAAACTGGGCCGGATAGCCAGGATGAAGTTCCATCGCTCCGCCCCGCATCATCGGATAGGGCATCAATCTCGCTGCCACGATCTCTTCCGCCAAAAGCCGGCTCCCGCCTGATGCGGGAATGGAATGGCCAGATGCATATCGTCGAGGTTGTCGACGACGGCTTCGTGCTTGACGGCACGACGTACGCATCGCTGTCGGCAGTCGCCCGCCGCATCACCGGCGCCCATTGGTCTGGCCCGAGGTTCTTTGGGCTATGACAGCAATTCCTCGCCTCAACTGTGCCATCTACACGCGAAAGTCGACGGAAGAGGGATTGGAGCAGGAATTCAATTCGCTCGATGCCCAACGCGAAGCCTGCGTCGCCTTCATCGCATCTCAGGTCGGTCTCGGCTGGAAGCTGGTGCCAGACCACTATGGCGATGGCGGCATCTCGGGCGGCACGATGGAGCGCCCTGCCCTGCAGCGTCTGCTGCAAGACATCCGGGACAAAAAGGTCGATGTTGTGGTGGTCTACAAGATCGATCGCCTTACCCGTTCGCTGATGGACTTCTCCAAGATCGTCGAGATCTTCGATGCCAGCTCCGTCTCGTTTGTCTCGGTAACGCAGCAGTTCAACACCACCACCTCTATGGGCAGGCTTACGCTCAACGTGCTTCTGTCCTTTGCTCAGTTCGAGCGGGAGGTCACGGCCGAGCGTATCCGGGACAAGATCGCTGCATCGAAGAAGAAAGGCATGTGGATGGGTGGCGTGGTGCCCTTGGGCTACCGCGTCGAGTACCGCAAGCTGGTGATCGACGAAACCGAAGCGCAGACAGTCAGACACCTGTTCGACCGCTATCTCGCCCTGAAGTCGGTCCGAGATCTTGTCGACGAGGTTGCGGCCGATGGGCTTTCGAAACGGACGCGACAACGCGAAGACGGATCAGTTGCCGTCACCATGCCCTTTGGTCGAGGCAACCTTTACCACCTTCTTTCAAACCCGATCTACATCGGCAAGATCAGGCATAAGGAACAAGTCTACGATGGAGAGCACGAGCGGATTGTCACGTCCGCAACGTTCGAGGCGGTCCAGACACTCCTTGTCTCTCAGGCGCCGCGGCGGCGAAGCCAGGCGAATGTCACGCAAGCGCATTTGCTTACCGGTTTGCTCTTCGATGAAGCCGGCGAGAAACTGCGATCGGTTCATGCCAACAAGCAAGGTGTTCGCTACCGCTACTATGTCTCAAAGCAATTCGTCGACCAGCGCCGAAACGGGTCCGATGGCTGGCGTCTTGCAGCGCAGGCACTTGAATCAGTTGTTGAGCATCGCCTGAATCGGATTCTGAGCGACCATGCCCAACTGTCTGATTGGATTCGGCAATGGGCCGGCGCTGGCGAAATCCTGTCGGCGATGCGGCGAGCCGATGAGATGCGGTCGTGTTGGGTTTCAGACAGTGCATACGCGAAGCGATCCATGCTTCAAAAGATCGTTCGCAAGATCACCCTCAAACCGGGATCATTGACCATCGAAGTGGATCACCGCTCGCTCTCGGAATTGCTTCTCGACCGGACACTGCCACCAAACGAGGGCGCCCAGCTAGCTTCCATCGAATGCCCAATCGGTATGAAGCGGCGCGGCGTCGAAACGCGGATCTTGCTTACAGACGGATCTAACATAAGCCGAGAACCCGATGGTGCTTTGATCGACCTTCTGCGTCGAGCGCACTTATACCTCGGTCAGATTACCGACGGAGCCCACCGAAGCCTCACCGACGTTGCCATGCTAAACGGCACCGATACATCCGAGGTCAGCCGCCTCCTGCCTTTCGCTTTCCTCGCTCCTAAAATTGCGGCCAACATCGTTGCAGGTGATCTGCCTGTTGAATTAACGGCGCACCGGCTGTCCCGATTGTCGGACCTCCCCCTTGCCTGGGCTGACCAGGCTTCACTCCTTGGCTTCTAACCATCCGGCGAGCATCTCGCTGATCAGTCGACCATCGCTTTGGCAAACACTTGGCTACGGAATTCGCCGACAGAGACGGACGACTAAAAGTCAGGTGTTTTGGGCGTTCACTACGGCGTCTCAGCCAAGTGTTGCCCACTACTCGGCGCTAACCCACGGAAATGTCGGAGTTATTCCGAGACGGTCGAAAACCCCAAAAAACGGGGGGACTGGATGGTGGGCCCGGAGGGACTCGAACCCCCAACCAAGCGGTTATGAGCCGCCGGCTCTAACCATTGAGCTACAGGCCCCACGCGCGCTGGATTAATGTTTTTCGCATCGCGGCACAAGGCTTTCCCGACGGGCTTCCGCAGATCGCCCAAATCAACCCATAATCGCGCTCTACGCGACGCTTGCGACCTGATCGCAGACCAAGGAGATTTTCATGACCAGACATTTTTTGCCCCTCGCGCTCGCCGCTGCAGTCGCTTTCCCGGCGATGGCTGGAGCCACCGATTTGCCGACGCCGCCCCGTATCATCGTGTCGGGTGAAGGCGAAGCAACCATTGCTCCCGACCTGGCCCTTTTGACGCTAAGCGTCATGCGCGAGGCCAAGACCGCGCGCGCGGCACTCGACGCCAACAACGACGCCATGGCCGCCGTGATCGCCGCGATGAAGGCGGCCGGCATCAAGGACCGCGATCTCCAGACCGCGGGCATCCAGATCAATCCGCGTTACAACTACACCAACAAGCCGGACGGCAGCCAGGAGGCCGAACTCGTCGCCTATCAGGTGACGAACACGCTGTCGGTGCGCGTACGCGACGTCGACAAGACCGGCGAGATCCTCGACAAGGCGGTGTCGCTCGGCGTCAACCAGGGCGGCGGCATCGCCTTCACCAACGACAATCCGGCGGCCACCGTCACCGAAGCGCGCAAGAAGGCGGTCGCCGACGCCATGGCCAAGGCCAAGACGCTCGCCGAGGCGGCCGGCGTCAGCCTCGGCCGGGTGCTCGAGATCACGGATCAGAACATCAGGCCGGCACCAGTGCCGATCAACGCCAAGGCCTTCGATGCCGCGGCCGGCGCGGCTCCGGTACAGGCCGGCGAAAACGCCTACAACGTCCAGGTCACCGTTACCTTTGAACTGAAGTAACCCGGTCTGGTGATTCCATTGGCCGAGCCCACGCCCGGCCGTGGGATTGTCCGCCGGCGCATGAAAAACCCCGCGGGATCGCTCCCGCGGGGTTTTTTCGAGCCGCACCCGTCCGATTGGGAAAGGGGCTCCGCTAGGATCATGCCGCTACGACCAGACCTCCCGCTCAGCGGTTGATGATCGGGCAACCGCGCTCGTTGGCGAATACGATGACGACGCGGTCCCCATACTGGCGTCCCATGACCTTGACGACACGGCGGTTGGCGTCGACGATGCGGGCGCGATGCAGTCCCATACGCTCGGCCTTGTCGAGGGCCCGGTCCGGCGAACAGCCACGGCGCCAGCCGTCGCCGCGCCAGTCGTCGCGGCGCTCGTCACGGCGATGCCGGTATCCGTCGTCGCCGGCGTAGACGCCAAAGCGCGGATCGTTGTTGTTGCCGAAGCCGAGATAGAGGCTGTCGGCATGGGCGGGAATGGCCGCCAGCGTGCCGAGGCCGACCAGGGCCGAAAGGGCCGCCGTCTTGATCGTGGTGTACATGGTTCTCTCTCCTTGTTGCGGGCTTGCGCCCGTCCTCGTGAAACCGATGGTGGGAGAATGCACTAGCCTGTCTGAACTATTTACGAACTCGCCGTTCATCTGCGGTTCATGTGGCGGGAAAGGGAAAGCTTGGCCGGTTCTCCACCAATATGCCCCCCAAACGCCCTGCCCCGGTTCATGCTTCCGGCGCGCCTTGCGGTTATGAGCCTCAAGGCTCCTCGTCGAGCATATAGTCAAAATAATCCTCGGGCTCGGCGAGCTCGGTCTCGCTCGCCTTAACGCGGCCGCGCATCGAGATGCCGGCCTCGTGCACGGTCTCGGCACTGCCCGACACCAGCCGGTGCCACCAATAGAGGTCGCGGCCCTCTGCCACCAGCCGGTAGGCGCAGGTGCTGGGCAGCCAACTGANCCAGCCGGTGCCACCAATAGAGGTCGCGGCCCTCTGCCACCAGCCGGTAGGCGCAGGTGCTGGGCAGCCAACTGATGGTGCGCACGTTCTGCGACGTCAGGCCGACGCAATCGGGAACGCGCGCCAGCCGGTTGGCATAGTCGGCGCAGCGGCAAGTCTGCGCGTCGAACAGCCGGCAGCCGACGCTGGTCCAGTAGATCTCACCGGTATCCTCGTCCTCGAGCTTCGACAGGCAGCATTTGCCGCAGCCGTCGCAGAGCGATTCCCACTCGGCCGGACTCATCTCTTCCAGCGTCTTTGTTTTCCAGAACGGCGTTTCCATTTTGGGGATGTGGCCCCGGCGGAGGCCGAGGTCAAGCACCGCAATCGCCGCCAAAGCCGCTCCACCATAGGAAAAACATGAAGTTGCCTTCAAAACGCCGGTCAATCGTCCTTCGTTGCCGGTAATGCCCGCAAACCGGAACCAATATGGATGATGAAGGTTTGGGCAGGGATGGGACCCCACAAGGAGAAATTTCGATGAAACGCCAACCACGGATTCTGGCAGGCACAGCACTTGGCCTGTTGATGGCATCCGCGCCGTTGGGCGCATCCCCGCTTCAGGGAAGTGCCGCGTTCGGCTCCATGCAACGCGGCACCGCACCGTTGGTTCTGGCCCAGGCGGCTTGCGCCGAGGGCGAATCGGCCGAAGCCTGCGCACAGCAAGGGGAACAGAAGCCTGAGCGCAAGAAGCGCGAGCAGCAGCAGACCGAACAGGCACCCGCCGGCGAGGCTGCTCCCGCCACCGACGAACAGCAGCCGCGCAGGAAAAAACGCGACCAGCAGCAGCAGGCCGAACAGGCACCCGCCGGCGAAGCCGCTCCCGCCACCGACGAGCAGCAGCCGCGGAGAAAGAAGCGCGACCAGCAGCAACAGGCCGAACAGGCACCCGCCGGCGAAGCCGCTCCCGCCACGGACGAGCAGCAGCCGCGCAGGAAAAAGCGCGACCNAAGAAGCGCGACCAGCAGCAACAGGCCGAACAGGCACCCGCCGGCGAAGCCGCTCCCGCCACGGATGAGCAGCAGCCGCGCAGGAAGAAGCGCGACCAGCAGCAACAGGTCGAACAGGCACCCGCCGGCGAAGCTCCCGCCACCGACGAGCAGCAGCCGCGCAGGAAGAAGCGCGACCAGCAGCAACAGGTTGAACAGGCACCCGCCGGCGAAGCCGCTCCCGCCACGGACGAGCAGCAGCCGCGCAGGAAAAAGCGCGACCAGCAGCAACAGCAGACCGAGCAAGCGCCGGCCGGCGAAGCCGCTCCCGCCACGGACGAGCAGCAGCCACGCAGGAAAAAGCGCGATCAGCAGCAACAGCAGACCGAGCAGGCGCCGGCCGGCGAGGCAGCCCCCGCCAACGACAACCAGCCAGGCGAGAACCCGCGCAAGAAGCACAAGCAGGGCCAGCAAGAGGCCGCGCCCGTGCCCACCCCAAAGGAAGCTCCGGCCGAACAGCCGACACCCAAGGCGGAGCAGGCCCCTGCCGGCGAACAGGCTCCCGCCCAGGGCGAACAGCCCCAGGACAAGACGAAGAAGCACGGCAGGAAGCCGGCCGGCGAGCAGCCTGCAAACGGCGAGCAGCCTGCAAACGGGCAACAGCAGCAGACTGGCGAGCAGCCGGCAACGGGTGAACAGCCTGCCACCGGCGGCAAGGCCGCGCCTGTCCAAGGCGAAACCCCCGTGCAGGGCGAGGCACCCGCTGACAAGAACGCCGCCCCTATTCTCGACAGCCAGAAGGATGCCCGGCGCAAGGGTCGCGGCGAGAACGGCCAGGGCGGCAGGAAGCCGGCCAACCAGAATGGCGAGCAGAACGGTGATCAGCAGAATGGTGGCCAAAACGCTCAGCAAGGCACCGATCAGGGCCGCAAGCCCGTGGTCGCTCCTGTCGACCAGGGTCCGCCACCCACCGACGACAAGTCGGCCCAGCAGGCAATCCAGCCTGAAAAAATCGCCCCGGTGACGGAGGAAAAGGGCAAGCGCGTAGAGCGAGCACCCGATGAGAACGTCCGCGACCGCCAGCGTCCGAAAGGCGTCAATGTCGTCAGGGAACTCGGCGATCGCGTCATCCTGCAGTTCAACAACCAGACATTCGTCCAAAGCAATGATGCCCCGCGCATGACCCGCGGCGCCAGGAACGTGTACTATGAGGATCTGTCGGGCGATCGCACCCGGGAAGTCGTCGAACGTGACAACGGTGTCCGGATCGTCACCATCCGCAACCGTTATGGCGACGTCATCCAGCGTTCGCGCATTGCGCCGGATGGACGCGAATATGTGCTGAGCTATGTCGACGAGCGGCACTATGAGGATGAAAACGACTGGCGCGATCCCGGCGACGACCTGCCGCCGATGCGGCTGACCATTCCGCGCCGGGACTACATCCTGGATTCCGAGGATGTCGAAAGCGACGACGACTACTACACCTTCCTCGAACAGCCGCCGGTAGAGCGGGTCCAGCGTCTCTATTCGATCAACGAGGTCAAGCGTTCGGCGCGCGTGCGTGACATTGCGCGGCGCATCGACCTTGACACGCTGAACTTCGAATTCGGTTCGTCCTCGATTTCCGATACCGAGGTGCAGAAGCTGCAGGGCGTCGCCGACGCCATGGAGAAGCTTTTGAAGAAGAACCCGGCCGAAACCTTCCTGATCGAAGGCCATACCGACGCCGTCGGCACGCCGGAGGCAAACCTGGCCTTGTCGGATCGCCGCGCCGAAGCGGTTGCCGAAGCACTGACCAACGCCTTCGGCATCCCGGCGGAGAACCTGACGACGCAGGGCTATGGCGAGGAGTATCTGAAGGTCGACACCTCGGCGCCCAACCGCGAGAACCGGCGTGTCGCGATCCGCCGCATCACCCCGCTGGTGGCGCCGGTGGCCAGCAACAACTGACCCTGATCCGGAAAGATCATGGTCCATTAAATCTGTATTTCCAGGAGCTTGAGCCGGCTTCTGGAATCAGATCGGCAACAAGGCCCCATCCCGGAGAACCGGGATGGGCGGAAATGCGGACGACAGCCCGGGTTCAACAAGAATTGTCCGGGCATCAGGTCCGGCTCATTGAAGCGTGAGGTGGCCTACCCCAGATTCAGGACTGGGCGTTCCCTGCCCCGTCCCGACTCCAGCGGGACGCACTGAGCCCCGCCGGCCCTCTCCGGCGGGGTTTTTTGCTTCCGCAATTCGCCTTGCAAACCGCGGCGAGCTGACCGAAATACGGGTCCAGCATCGACGAGAGAAATCACCGCAACCAGCCCATGAAGCGGCAAGAAGGACGTGGCGTGAAGCCTCGCTCATCCGAGCGCTTGCTGGCATTCGGGTAAGTTGATACCATCTATTGGTATTGGAGACCCACCATGCCCAAGAACACCTCCGTCACCCTAGGCGACCAGTACGACGCCTTTATCCAGCGGCAGATAGCGAATGGCCGTTTTGGGTCGGCAAGCGAAACCGTTCGAGCCGGCCTTGGTCTTTTGGAAGAGCAAGAGCTAAAGCTGGAGCAACTCCGCTCCGCCATAGATGAAGGGGATATGTCAGGCGGTCCAGAGCCATTCGACTTCGACGCATTTCTAGAGTCGAAGAAGCGTGGATGAAGCGAACCGTCAGGTTCTCGCCGAAAGCGAAAGCAGATCTGGACCAGATTTGGGATCACTCCCTGAAAGAATGGGGGGCCGAGCGGGCGGAGGTCTATATCCGCACCATTCGCTCAATCATAAATTTGATAGACCAATTTCCGGCGATGGCAAAAAAACGCGGAGAATATTTCGGCCTGGTCTGTTGAAATATGCCGTTGGCTCTCACGTACTTTTTTTGCGAATTGCCGATCGATCAATCGACGTTGTACGCATTTTGCATCAGCGAATGGACTACCCAAGGCATCTTTAGAAGGTCGTCCTGATCTTCGTATTGGAATTCGCAAACACCTCGTCCGGCACAAAAAAGTCGCCGGCCAGCGGCCCGGTCGCGCCGGGCGCGTAAACCGAAAAGTCGCTGATCCCCTCGGCGCGCAGCACCTCTTCGTCGATATAGAAATTGCCTGACGTGTCGCGTGACGACCGCATGAAGATGGCATGCGCGGCATCGGCCATGATGTCTGGCGAACGGCTCATTGCCGCCACCGTCGCGCCGCCCAGAAGATTGCGCACCGCCGCCGTGTCGATGGTCGAGATCGGCCACAGCGAATTGACCGCGATGCCGTCCTTGGCGAATTCGGCGCTCATGCCCAGCGTGCACATCGACATGCCGAACTTGGCCATGGTGTAGGCGACGTGGTTCTTGAACCATTTAGCCTTCATGTCGAGCGGCGGCGCCAGATTCAGGATGTGAGGATTGCTGGCTAACTTCAGGTGCGGAATGCACATTTTAGACACCAGGAAGGTGCCGCGCGTGTTGATCTCATGCATCAGGTCGTAGCGCTTCATATCGGTCTCCAGCGTGCCGGTGAGCTGGATGGCGCTGGCATTGTTGACGCAGATATCGATGCCGCCGAATTTCTCCACGGTCTTCGCGACGGCTTCGGCGACCTGCGCCTCCTCGCGGATGTCGCACAGCATTGGCAGCGCCTTGCCGCCGGCCTGCTCGATTTCTTCAGCCGCGGTGTAGATCGTGCCCGGCAGCTTCGGATGCGGCTCGGCGGTCTTGGCGGCGATCGTCACATTGGCGCCGTCGCGCGCGGCGCGCAGCGCGATCGCCAGGCCGATGCCGCGCGACCCGCCGGAGATGAACAGCGTCTTTCCCTTGAGCGACATTTTTCCTCCGCCTGAACTGGTTCTTTGCGCGATCCTTGCCTGTGGCGCGGCGGGATACAAGTGCTTGCCACGGAAGGCGATGATGACGCTGCGGAGGGTCCTATGCACTGTTGGCTGCAAACGGTGGCGCTACAACAAATTTGGCATATTATTTCCCACCGAATGGCAGATCATCAAATGGCTTTGTTGATTGAGAATAGCGAAGTGGAGCAACTGGCGCGAGAGCTTGCCAGCAGCCGCGGCGTGTCCGTGACGGAGGCGATCCGGCAGAGCCTCGAAAACGAAATTACTCGTGAAAGCCCGATGTTCCGGCGAAAGGAGTCTGAGTTGATGAGGCTTTTGGAAATTTCAGAACAAGCAAGTCGGATACCAAAGCGCGATCACCCAATGACGGAAGATGAGATACTCGGTTACGACGAACTCGGAATTCCGACCAGATGATGAACACCTCGTTCGCGGCGTCGCGCTGCCCCTCACCTGCAGGCACTTCGTCCCCGTATAGTGCAAGGGGCAGTACTGACGCTTCCGATGATCGCCAAATCCGCCGGAAACATCGCTCCTAGACCAGCACCAGCCCCTGCCGCATCGCAATGGCGATGGCGTCAGTGCGGTTGGCCGCACCGAGTTTGATCAGGATCGCGGCGACATGGAACTTCGCCGTGTGCACGGAAATGTTGAGCCGGCGTGCGATCACCTTGTTGGGCGCGCCTTCGGCAAGCAGCGCCAGCACTTCCGCCTCGCGGGGAGACAGTGCCGGGCGGGCGGCGTGCTCGTCCGCTTCATCCTCGAACGGCTCGCCGTCGCCGGCATGGAAATCCTCATGGCGTCCGCCCCTGCCATCGCCCGAGACGCGATAACCGGCCGCCGCCAGCCGTGCCGCCGCGGCGATCAGCAAATCGTCCGCGTCCATTGGCATGACGGCAAACACCTCGCCGGCGGGCCGTTCGCCGCCGGCGCGTCCCGACAGCAGCACGCGCGGCATGGAGGCCGGCACGGCATCTCCGCTGCTCTCGTCGACGATGGCGACACCGGCCGTGCCGCCGCCAGCCACCACCGGCAGCAGGTCATCGGAGGCGGCAAGCGAGGCGGCCAGATGCTCGGCACGCGCGGCATCGGCAAGCGCGATCAGCACCACCAGCCGCCGCGAGGCGGCGCCGTCAGCCATGATCCGGTCGCCGGCGAGCGTTTCCATCGATCCTCTCAGCTCAGCGGTTTTTCGCCAATGGTCAATGTCACATCGCGCTGTTCGCCGCCACGCACCACGCCAAGGGTTACAGAAACCCCGGCGCTGTCGGGCCCGAGCCTGCGGATCAGGTCGCGCGGGCCGTGCACGGTCTCGCCGTTCCATGCCACGATGATGTCGCCCAGGGACAGGCCTGCGGCCTTGGCGGGGCCACTGTCGTCGAGGCTCATCACCATCGCGCCCTTGGCATCGCGGTCACGCACCGGATGCAGGCCGGCGCCGAGATAGCCGCGCGCGACATGCCCCTTTTCGCGCAAGGTGGCAACGGCTCGCTCGATCGTCTCGTAAGGCATGACCAGCGCGCGGCCGCGCGGACCGAACAACAGCATGCCGATCAGCGCGCCCTTGGCGTCCAGCACCGGGCCACCCTCGAAGCGGCCGCCGGCGCCGACGGCCAGATTGATGCGCCGGTCGATCGTGCCGCCGCGCATCGAGCGCCAGGCCGGACCGACTTCGCCGACCGAGCCCGATACGGCGAGCGCCGAGCCCTGGCTGCTGCCGATGGCTATGGCGATGTTCCCAGGCCGAACGGCATCGGCCCTCGCAAGTACAGGCGTCGTGGCGGTATCTGCGGGCCTCAGCAGCGCAACGCCCGTCGAAGGATCGCGGCCAACCAGCTCGGCCTTCACCGTCCCCCCAGAGGCCAGCGTCAGCTCGATCTCCTCGCCCGCCTCGACGGCCTCCTCGGCGGTGACGAAATAGCCGTCGCCCCAATGGAAGGCGCTTGCCGTGCGGTGATCGTGCGTGGCGAAGCTCGCCATTGCCGGCGCCGCCTTGGCGGCGAGATCGGCAATGGCTTGGGAAAACGCACTCAGATTGAAGTCGCTCATAGGGGTCTCCTGGGTTTCTCGCATGTCCCAGATATCGCGCGGCAGCACGCTGGAAGGTACTCGCCTGACGGCTAGTTGCCGGTTTGACTGGCCATCTGGTCAGGTCGCGGCGCTTCCAGCCGCTCCGCACATATAGTGCGTGTCGCCCAAAAGTGCTCAGCGGTTTCGGGAGAACGGCACCTACAGGAAAAAGCCATCGCCACGCCTGAAAACACGGAGCCCTTGCATGGCCCTCGCCGCCGCCAAATTCGAATCCGACGATACATTGCTCGACGCCTATTCGACGACGGTGGCGGACGCCGTCGACCGCATCGGTCCTGCCGTCTGCCGCATCGAGCGGGTGGGCGGCCAGGGCGGCCATGGCTCCGGCTTCGTCATTGCGCCGGATGGGCTGGTCGTCACCAACTTCCACGTTGTCGGCGACGCCAGAACGGTGCGCGTCTCGATGCCCGACGGCGCCTCCAGCGAAGGCCGCGTGCTTGGCCGCGACCCCGACACCGACATCGCGCTGGTGCGTGCCGACGGCAGCTTCGTCGATGTCGCGCCGCTTGGCGATTCCAAGCGGCTGCGGCGCGGCCAGATCGCCGTTGCCATCGGCAACCCCCTGGGCTTCGAATGGACCGTCACCTCGGGCGTCGTCTCCGCGCTCGGCCGCTCGATGCGGGCCTCGACCGGCCGGCTGATCGACGATGTCATCCAGACCGACGCGGCACTCAATCCCGGCAATTCCGGCGGGCCGCTGGTGTCGTCGGCCGGTGAGGTCATCGGCGTCAACACCGCCATGATCCACGGTGCGCAAGGCATCGCCTTCGCGGTCGCCTCCAACACCGCCAGGTTCGTCATTTCGGAGATCATCCGCTTCGGCCGCGTGCGCCGCGCCTTCATCGGCATCTCGGCCGACACCGTCAACCTGCCGCGCCGCGCGGCACTGCTGTCGCAAGTGTCGAGCAAGACGGCGGTGCGCCTGCGCAGCATCGAGAAGGACGGCCCGGCGGCCAAGGCAGGCCTCAAGGAAGGCGACATCATCGCCGCCATCGACGGCCGCCCGGTCACCGGTGTCGATGATCTCGTGCGCATGCTCGACGCCGAGCGCATCGGCCGCGAGACGCTATGCACCGTGGTGCGCCGCACCGGCGTCAGCCAGCTGACGGTGACGCCGGTGGCGCGGGCTGGCTAGCGACGCGGGCCGCTGGAGCATTAACGGAAACGACCCCGAAACTGCCCACCGGTCGCTATTTGATTTCCTCCCCCTGATTGCCCAGACGGGCCTTCAGCAGGGTGACCAGACCTGCCTGCATGCTGTCGAGGCTCTTGATGAAAGCGGTTTGCGGCCGTTCGCGAAGGGCCACGCGCATGGCGTGGAATCCAAGCGCGCGGTAAGCTTCCATCTGCTCTTCCGAAAAGAACTGATCGCTCGTCGGCTCATTTGGGAAAAGCGGATAACGGCGCTCGTAGTCGAGAACATAGTCGGGTTCGTCGCCGGTCACCGACGCCTTGACATAGAGAAGGATCCCTTCGACAGGATCATTCTCGTAGAGGATCTTGCCGACCGCGAAATGCCTGAGATGCAGCTCCGATTCCGGCGGGATAATCTTGTTGCGGTTGGCGTCGCGCATCAGCGCCGCATCCCTGACTGGCCGCCAGTCGAGCGAGATGCGCACGCCGAGATCGATCCTGGCGAAGCGTTGGACATCGGTGAACGCACCAAAATTCATGCCGGCATCGGCTTCGGCATCGACCACGATGATCAGCTTGCACTTGCGCTTGAGCAGTTGGTACAGGCCGATATTGTCGATATGGCCGCCATCGGTGATGTAGACGCGCGAACTGTCCGACCTCAGCTGCCCCGTCGCCTCGGCGAGAAGATACAGCCGCAATATGTCCTCCCAGCTTCGCCGGGAAGTATCCTCCTCGGTCGCACGCCAGACCGGTCTTTCGCGCTCGTCCTCAAACGCGGTCCCACTCGGATTAGGAAGCCAGAACCCCAGCCGCAGGTTGAGCAGGGCCAGGGTTGGTCCGAGCAGGCCGAGACTGATGCGACCCATGCTCGAGGAGATGGCGGCGCCCGAAATCGCTGCCGCCGCCGCGAGATCCAGCTGCCCCTCTTCCCTGGCCATCGCGGCGGAGGTCGCATAGCCGGTCGATTCACTGCCGACGAAATGTTTTGAGAACAGAAAGAACTCGGCATTGCGTCCTCGCTTGCTCGGGTCGACTGCTGTCGGGCTGACAGGGGCCGGCGCTGGAGGACGGCGGCCCGCTAGGACGATGTCCGGGCCGCCCCACCAAGCTCGCAGCCTTATGGCAGCAGCGATCTTTCTTCCCACCCAGCGGGTCGCGCCGGCGACAAAAGACTTTCTCGGCGGATCGGCGGCCTGCCTGGCGCGGCGGACGTTCAATGTGCCATTTATCAGCAGATAGGGCGCCTTCACACCGAGGTCCTTCAACGCGATGTCAGCCTGATCTTCACTGCCGCCAAGGCGGAACGCCCAGCGGAGCCGGTCGCGGTAGAGGCGGTGCAGGCCGTTGGCGTTCTCGGTGAAATTGAAGGCCACCATTATGACGATAACGGTGATGGCCAGATAGTTGAGCAGCACTGTGAATTCGTCCGCCTGCCAGACATCTTTAACCATTCTCGCGGCCACCGCGAAAACGACGGAACCCGCCACGACCGCCAATATTTTGGCGACCATCGACCCGCTATAGTCATGAACCATCGCGGCAAAGAAGCTGCTGAGCCGGCCAGGCTCCAGGTCGTCGACGAGATAGCGAACCGCAAAGGTTCGCCCCGCAAGAAACAGCGCCATGCAAAGGGCAAGCACGGTAAACAAGATATGGTTGTTGGCCGTTAGCCAGTCTGGGCCATAGGCATAGCCGGTGGCACGGCCAAATATCCACGATACATGGAACCCATAAAATGTGATCGGAGATATCTTGATGCCCCAAAGGGTAATGAGCAGAAAGAAACCATAGATGAGCAAAGGCAAGGCAAGGCCGAGCGCCAGGAATGCCGCGCGCGCCAGATAACCACGGATCTGGTGGCCGATCTTCGGCGAGTTGAGGGCTTTCTGCACCCAGGAAATCAGCATACCCCTGAAGGCCGCCGTGGCTGTGACCACCGCCGCGGCAGCCGTGATCAGAGCCTTGAGCGTTTCCAATGTCGTCTGCCGATGGCCGAATTTCGGTGAGGTCACCTCGATCAGCCAGAGGATGATTTTGGGTTGAACTTCGATCAGGAAGAGACCGCCTGTTACCAGCAGCAGAGTACGGCCATCCTTGGCCCAGAGGCTGTCCTGTTCGAGATGCTCGCCTTTGCGCGCGGCGGCGTAGCTATCGGAGTAGGAGCGCCGCAGCCCCCAGGCAACCAGCCAGACTGCAAAAACGACCAGGCCCGAGCGCGACAGCACGAAAGGATTGGCCACGATGGATCGCAGGCTGGCGGTCCATCCCGTCTCGCCCCAATCGTCTCCGAACATCCAGTTGGCGACATCGAGAACGATGCTGTGCCCGAGGTGGTCGGTGGTCGGGTTCGTCAGGATGACGAACGTCGCCAGGGGCAGGACCAGTGTCAGAAGCAGGAGGAAATTCACCATCCAGCCGCGCATCAGGATGCCGATCGACAGCGTGATGTCGCGAAAGCCGCGCGGCGCCAGGAAACGGCTGTTGTCGCGGATATGGCCGACGAGCGGATTGTCGTGCACATCGTCGCCCGACGCGAAGGGAAAATCGAGCGGCTCGTCCTTGCCCGTTTTCGCCTGCTCGATCTCCTGACGTGTCATATCGGCGACCATTGCCGATCCGATATAGCCACCCCCCGAGACCGTCGACAGATAGTCGATCCGGGGCGTGAGCTTGTATTGGTCGAGTGCTTGAAGTGCGCCGAGGCAGAACGAAGCCGATCTTATCCCGCCACCCGAAAGTGCGACACCGAACAGCCACGCCGGATTCCCCTTGGCGACGGAATCAGGCTTGCCCCCGGTTACATCTCTTGGAACGACATTTACACCAAGCGCCTTGCGGCGACGGATGATCGAACGATGCTCCAACTGCAGAACCGTCTCGAAGTCCTTGGCCATGGCCTCCCCCGACGCAGCCATTATTGGAACAATACAACAGGCAAAGAAGGTTCTCTGCAAGGATTATTGCCGCTGGAGAAGTCGAGGCAGCGGCAACATCATCCGTGACTTGAAAATCACAAACGATCTCATGGCATCCGGCGCTTTGCTTCGCGGATGGCCACGGCTCCTGCGTCCCGCCTCCCGAGAAGTACTGCTAGGCAGCGCTATGCTCCCGCCGCGCCCTGCGCGTACTGTGCCAGGAATTCTTCGCTGGGCGGGATCGGCTTGATCACGTCGATCAGCACGCCATTGGGGTCTTTGGTGATGAAATGGCGCTGGCCGAAAGGTTCGTCGCGGAGCGTTCGCAGGATCGGCAGCCCGGCGGCAAGAATCCGTTCGTAGACCGCATCGGGATCGCGCACTTCGAAATTGATCAGCAGGCCCGATGTGCGTCCGCGTCCCTCTTCCGGGATCGTCTCATGGTCGCCCCGGACGATGCCGAGATTGACCCTGCTGCTTTCCACCGATTGGAGGTGCACGTACCAGTCGCTTTTAAACAGCGGCTTGAAGCTGAAATGCTCGACATAGAAGCCCGCCGTGCCGGCGACATCGCCGGTCATCAGCACCGGATAATAGCTCGTGGTCTTCATCTTTCCTTCTCCCGTCAACCAACATACAGTCTGCATGTAAATTGAATTAACATACAGGCTGTATGTATGCAACGAGAATCCGCGCGCCGCTCCAACCGCGACCGTACCGAGGCCACGCGCGCCGACCTGATCGCGGCGTCGCGAAAACTGTTCACGGAAAAATCCTATGCCGAGACGGGCACGCCGGAAATCGCAGCCGCCGCCGGCGTGACGCGTGGCGCGCTCTATCACCACTTCGCCGACAAGCAGGCGCTGTTTGCCGCCGTGGTCGAGCAGGAGGCGCAGGCAGTGGCCGACGAGATCGATCGCGCCTCCCCTTCCTCGCTCGAAGCCCGCGATGCGTTGATCGCCGGCTCGGACGCCTATCTCGCCGCCATGCGCGCGCCCGGCCGCACACGGTTGCTGCTGCTTGATGGTCCTGCCGTCCTCGGCCGCGCCGCCATGGACGCGATCGACAACCGCCACGGCAACCGCGCGCTGCGCGAGGGCCTGGTCGCGGCGATGCGCGCCAACATGATGACACGACTGCCGGCGGAAGCACTGACCGCGCTGCTTGCTGCTGCGTTCGACCGCGCGGCACTTGCCATCGAGGCAGGCGCCTCGGCCGAGGACTATCGCGCAGTTCTCATGGCGCTGATCGACGGACTGTCCCGCGCCTGACGCGATTCATCGTTTCCCCCCAAACAGCGGTAAACCAACGCCCGTCTCAGACCGGCAGCCCGAGTTGTCTTCGCAGGCTTTTGTCGAATGCGGATGCGGGGACGAAGCGGCGCAGCAAACTGACCTGGCGCGCCATCTTTCCCGCCGCATAGCGCTTCTTCGGAGCGGGATCGATCGCAGCGGCCAGAACCGTCGCCGCTACCATTTCGGGCGCATCGCCTTTTTCCATCGATTTCCGCACGGCCATGGTCATGCCGGAGCGCGCGGAGTCATAGATATCGAGCAACTGATCGGGGGCGGCGAGATTGTCCTCGAATGAAGTACGGGTGTAGGCCGGCTCCACCAACGAAACGCGAATGCCGAACGGGCGCAATTCGTGATCGAGCGATTCGGAATACCCCTCGATGGCATGTTTGGTCGACGCGTAGAGCGCGAAATAGGGGGCGGGGATGAACCCCTGTACCGAACTCAAATTGACGATTCTGCCCTTCCCCTGGCGCCGCATTGCCGGCAACACCGCGTTGGTCACGCGGAAGACGCCGAAGACGTTCACGTCGAACAGCGCCTGGGCCTGGGCGGTCGAGGACTCCTCCGCACCGCCAAACAGACCCATGCCGGCATTGTTGACGAGCAGGTCGATGCGTCCGGCCTTGGCCAGGACGTCATCGACGAGTTTCGCGACAGACGCATCATCGGTCACGTCGCAGGTCAGCATGGTAACGCCGTCGGATTGCTTGGAGGCCGTGCGACGGCTGGTTCCGAATACGCGATAGCCCGCGCTTAGCAAGGCATCAGCCGTAGCGCGGCCAATGCCGGAAGATGCGCCTGTCACGAGGGCGACGCCGGGATTGATCTTGTTCATGGAATTCGCTTCTTTCTCTGAGCCGGATTTGTGTTCTTGAAATGCGGCATGCGCGGGCGCGGTCAGGGGCAATCTCAGCCGGAGGATCCTTCCGCGCTCGCGCTCGATGACGTGTCCGTCCAGCGCCGGAACAACGCACTGGCATTGACCCCTCCAAAGCCGAAGCCATTGGAGATCGCGTAGTCCATCTCCAATGGCCGGGCCTGGTTTGCGACGAAATCGATCCCGTCGCCGGCCGGATCGGGGGCCGTCAGGTTGAGTGTCGGCGGCGCGACCTGATCCCTGAGCGCAAGGATCGTGAAGATGGCGCCAAGCCCGCCGGCCGCTCCCAGCAGATGTCCGGTCGCCGCCTTTGTCCCGCTGACAGCTATGCCGAAATCCGTGCCAAAGACCCTTTTGATCGCCTCGATCTCCCCGGCATCGCCGACCGGCGTGGAGGTTGCGTGCGCATTGAGATGGCGGACGTCCCGTGCCGAAATGCCGGCTTGGCTGATCGCGATCTCCATGGCTCGGCGGGCACCGTCGCCATCCTCGGGACCCGATGTGATGTGATAAGCGTCCGCCGTCGTGCCGTAACCGACGAGCTCGGCGAGCGGCTTGGCCCCACGCGCGAGCGCGTGGCTCAATGCCTCGACGACCAGGACACCGGCCCCCTCACCCATGACGAAGCCGTCACGCAACATGTCGAACGGACGGGAGGCCTGATCGGGACGGTGATTGAAGGACGTCGAGAGGGAGCGTGCCGCGGCGAAACCGCCGAGACTGACCGCGTTCATGCAGGCTTCGGTTCCGCCGCACACCGCGATGTCGGCTTCATTGGCGCGGATAAGACGCGCCGCGTCGCCGATCGCCTGAATGCCGGCCGCGCACGCCGTCACCGGAGCGCCAAGCGGTCCCTTGAAGCCGTATCGGATGGAAATCTGTCCCGCGGCCATGTTCACCAGGAACGATGGCACGGTGAATGGCGACAGACGCCGAACACCGCGCTGATCGACGGTTCTCACAGCTTCGGTTATCGCCGGAAATCCTCCGACACCCGAAGCGATGATCGTCGCGGTACGGGCCTTGTCATCGTTCGAGACTGGTTTCCACTTCGCCTGGGACAGCGCCTCTTCCGCCGCCGCCAGTGCGAAGAGGATGAAGCGGTCTGCCCTGCGCTGTTCCTTCGGGGCCAGGACGGTGTCTGGATCGAAGCCGGCTTCGGGGTCTTCCTGCAGGGAAGGAACCGTTGCGCCGATCTTTGCCGGCAAGTCTCCCACGACATCGTCCGCAAGCCTCCGGATGCCCGAGCGGCCAGCCAAGAGGCGGGACCAGGAAGTCGGCACGTTGGCTCCGAGCGGGCTAACTGCTCCCATGCCTGTGATAACGATACGACGCATGCGTACTCCGGTTGTCATTCTGTTGGATTCCTTCGCGCGACAGCGTCGTGGCGACATCTCGATCACCGCATGTTCGGCAAATGGCATGCCGCGAGGTGGTCAAAGATGCGCAGTGCGTATCGGAGCTATTCCCGCGAAGCCGCTATTTGCCTGACCTCGCCAGCGGCAGCGCTGAGAAAACGCCGCGACATCTCCTCGTCTTTCAGGATGCGGGAGATCGTTACGGCACCCACCATGAGCGACAGCATCGCCATCGCTTTGCGATGGTCTCCCGCTCCTTCCGCCCCAGGCATCAATTGGTCGAGAATCTCGAGGTGAGCTGCTATCCCATCCTGGAATGGCTCTCTCACCTCCTCGCTTTGACGCGCCGCGTCCGAGCCAAGCGCCACCAATGGACAACCCTCGCCCTTCGTTTCGCGATGTCCGGGTGAAAGGTAGAAACCGATCACGGCCTCGAGCGGGTCAGGGCTTGCGGCGATTGCGGCCGACCATCTCCGGGTCGCGTGCTCCATCGCCCGCCTCGATGCTCGTGCGGCCAGATCGTCCTTGGATTCGAACTGCTTGTAGAATCCACCCTGAGTAAGACCGGCGCCCTTCATCAGGTCCTTCAGCCCGATGCCATCGAAGCCATGCTCTCGAAAAAGCCGGCTCGCGGCGTCGATCACCGCTTCGCGATTTGCTTCCGCCTGCGCACGGCTCACTCTCATGTCGACCTCTGATTTAGATTTCGTTCGTCATCTATATCAGAGATAGAGTTCGACCGCAATCTATTTGAGGCGCCGGGTGCCAAGCCGGCTGCCAACAAGGGAACGGCAATGCCTTGTTGCGGCCTGACGTCCTCGTTCGGCCATCGCCGAGCTCACCCTTGCGCGCTGGACGTTTCCGGCTCTTCCGCGGGCACCTCACCCGGCTCGAACTCGTTGAAGCAGCCAAGCCCGCGCTTGAACCGCTCGATCAGCCAGGCGGCCGCCGGCTTCGGGCTGGTGTCGTTGCGATGCATGGCAAACAGCGGCGAGCGCACCTCGCTGAAGGGTTCAAGGTCGAGTTCCACCAGCCGGCCGCTTGCCAGATCGTCTGATATCAGCCAGCGCGGCAGGCCGCCCCAGCCGAGGCCCTCGCGCATCAGCATGTGTTTGGTGCGCATATCCGTGAGACGCCAGGTCCGGTAGGCGAAGACCCCGAAATCGCGTCCCTTGGTGCGTTCGGACTGATCGGTCACGACAAGCTGGGTGTGTTCACGCACATCCTCGAGCGCCAGCGGTTTCGGCAGCAGCGCCAGCGGGTGGCTGGGGGCTGCGGCCAGCACGATCGACATGAAGCCGATGCGCACGAGATGCACGTCGACATCGCCCAGCAGGCCACCAATGCCGAGGTCGGCCTGGCCGCTGACCACATGATCGGGGATCAGGCCGAGCGTGCCGATATGCAGGCGCAGCATCACGGTTGGAAACTGCGTCTCGAACGCCTTCAGCACCCGCACCAGTACCGATGAGGGCAACGACGCATCGACCGAGAGCGCCACCTCGGCTTCCAGCCCGTGATGATGGCCGTCGGCGCGCGAACGCATACGCTGCAGCACGCCGATCATGCGCCTTGCATCCTCCAGCATCGCCCGGCCGATCTCGGTCAGTTGCGGCTCGCGCGTGCCCTCGCGCTCGAACAGCTTGAGCCCAAGCTGCGCCTCGAGATTGGCGATGCCATAGCTGATGACGGATTGAGCCCGGTTGAGCTTGCGGCCGGCGGCCGAGAAACTCCCGGTGTCGGCCACGGCGACAAGGATCTGCAGCTGGTCGAGTGTCGGATTGGGTTGCATCTCTATATCTATTTTGTGGATCGATCGTATAGAAAATATACTAGTTTATCCGATGGATCGATAGCTCCATATGTGGCGGGACAATTCATTCCACTGGAGAGACCCGCTATGTCCATTCTTCTCGTCACTTCGAGCCCGCGCGGCGCTGCCTCGCACTCGACCCGCATCGCAACCGAATTCGCTGAAAAGCTCGTCGCCGCCGATCCATCGAACACGCTCGTCGTGCGCGACCTCGTCGCCAAGCCGCTGCCGCACATCGATGCGGACTATGCAACCGGCATCTACACGCCCGTTGAAGCCCGCACCCAGCGCCAGGCCGAGGTCGTCGGCGTCTCCGACGTCGTGCTCGACGAATTGTTCGCCGCCGACACGGTGATCCTGGCCACCGGCTTCATCAACTTCAACATCTCCTCGACGCTGAAGTCCTGGGTCGACCATATTTCCCGCTCCGGCAGGAGCTTCGCCTATGGCGAAAACGGGCCCAAGGGCCTCGTCACCGGCAAGAAGGTCTATGTCGTATTGGCTTCGGGCGGCGTTTATTCCGAAGGTGCGGCCGTGCAGTTCGATCACGCGATTCCCTATCTGCGCGGCGTGCTCGGCTTCCTCGGCATGACCGATGTCGATGTCATCCGCATCGAAGGCGTCAGCATGGGTCCCGACGCGGTCGCGGCCGCTTTGGCCAAGGCGACCGCCAAGGTCGATGCCGTGGTGGCGGCAAGCCGGGACGTCGCGACAGCCGCCTAAGGGAAGGCTCGAATGGAAGGGCAGACGCTTTGGCGCCTGCCCTTTCTCGCTGTCCAATGGAAGCCCTTCTCGCTCGCTTTTCGGAGACAGGGCGGAGCGCCCGATCCTTGGCGCGCGGCTTGACGAACCGCCTTGGTTCGCTCAAAATCAATGTGAACCAAGGTGGATCGTTGTCATGACAGCTTTTACCGTACGCCTCCCCGATGACACGGCAAATAGGCTGGACCAGCTCGCCGAAAAGCTCGATCGCTCGCGCTCTTATATGGCAGCCCAGGCCATCGAAGACTTTGTAGCCCGACAGGAGTGGCAGCTCGCGGAGATAGAGGCCGGATTGGCCGAGGCCGAGCGCGGTGAATTCGCTAATGATCAAGAACTCGCTGCCGTGATTGGGAAATACGTCAAGCCCGCGCGCTGATTATGAGCCGCAAGACAATCCGTTGGACCAAGCGGGCATTGCGTCGGCTTGACGCAATCGGCGCGCACATCGAGAAAGACAACCCCGAAGCCGCTGCTCGTGTGATTGCGCGCATCTTGTCCGCGGCGGAGTTGCTCATCGAACAGCCGGCCATGGGCCGCGTTGGGCGGATCAAGGCGACGCGAGAACTCGTTTTGGTCGATATTCCCTATATCGTTCCCTATCGCGTAAGCCGAGATGCCGTCGAAATACTGACCGTCATACACGCCGCCCAACAGTGGCCGCGAACCCTGTGAGCGCACCGCTTTTCTAGCCGATGAAATACCTGAGCAGACCCGCCGCGGCGACCCCGATCAGCACGGTCGGCAGCATGGACAGCCGCGTCGCGGCGACGAAGGTGATGGCCAGCGCCAGCAGATCGGCCGGATTTCGGGACACGAAGGCCGGCGCGATGACCGAGATCAGCACGCAACCGGGTGCCGCCTCCATCACCGCCGTGGCACGCGCGCCAAGCGTGCGGTTGCGCAGCACGAAATAGCCGCCGATCCGCGTCAGATAGGTGACGCCGGCCATCAGCACGATGGTGAAAAGGGTCGCCGCATCGATCATGCGTCACCTGCCATCAGCCAGGCCGCGACCAGTCCCGACACCGCACCCGCCGCGACGTACCAGGCGCCGGGAACGAAGAGATAGACGAGTGCGGCGACAACCAGGCTGACCAGCCAGGGCCGTGCCGCCGCCACTCCTTTCCACATGCCGCGCATCAGCACCAGGAAGACCGCCGGAAACGCCATGTCGAAACCGTAGGTCTCGATATGGCCGAGCATCGGGCCGAGCAAGGCGCCCAGCGTGGTGAAGGCCACCCAGGTCAGATACATCGCCAGTGCCGCGCCCATATAATAGCGCGGGCTGAGGGCCGGCGTGATGCCCGCCCCTGCACGCTGCTTGGCGTCTGAAAGCCCCAGCGCCCAGCTTTCGTCACACATGAAGAACAGCGCCGGAAAAACCTTGCGCCGCGGCAGGTCCCGCAGGAACGGCGCGAGCGCCGCCCCCATCAGCAGATGACGGCTGTTGACCAGGAAGGTGATGGCGACGATGAGCAGGATACGCGGCGGCGACGTCCACAACTGGATCGCCGCGAATTCCGAGCCGCCGGCGAAGTTCAGCCCCGTCATCATGAACAATTCGATCGTGCTCAGTCCTTTCTGCGTCGCCTGCGCGCCGAGCACCAGCGCATAGGGAATGGTACCGAGCAGCACCGGCGCGCAGGATGTCACGCCCCGGCGGAACTCCGATCCCGAACCGTCGCCCGCCGCCTCGACTGCCTGTGAAATGATCATGCCCCGGAAATGCCCATGATCTTGCCGTCGGCCGGCCATGCGGCGGCCGCTCCCTGCGTTTGAACTCTCGTGATGTCGGCCGCAAACATACCCACACCTTCCCGCAATTTGCTTGCGAAGATGATTGCCTTTGGTTGATTTTTGGCATCTGATGTCACAGATCATCGGAAAAATGGAATCCAGAGCCATGCGGCTCGATGACATCGACAAGCGCATCCTGCGGGCTTTGCAGCGCGACGGCCGCATGGCCAACAACGATCTGGCCGATGAGGTCGGCCTGTCGCCCTCGCCTTGCCTGCGCCGCGTGAAGCTCCTGGAGGAGGCCGGCGTCATCGACCGCTATGTCGCCGTGCTCAATCCCGCAAGCATCGGCAGGGGCCTCACCTTCTTCACCCGCATCTGGCTGAAGGCGCAGGACGAGGACACGATCGAGCATTTCGCCACCGAAGTGGCCAGGCTGCCCCAGGTCATGGAATGTTACCTGATGCTCGGCGACTGCGACGCCATGGTGCGCATCGTGGCGGACAGCATCGACGACTACCGCCGCTTCCAGTCGGAGCATCTGAGCCGCATCAAGGGCGTCCAGAACGTCAAGACCGACGTCCCCAGCCAGACCATCAAATACACGTTGGAACTGCCGATCTGAGGTGCCCCGCAAGGCGGCAGGGCTGCCAGAAACGGCGCCATTCCCAGACTGGATAAAAAATGCAACCAGATTGTAGGATCGGCCCCGGCGGAAGCGTCCTTCGGACGCAAGCAGCGCACGGCGCTGCCCTCTGGCATGGGAGATTTGAATGAGCCTTTCCTATCGTTGGGTCATCGTCGCGGCTGGCGCGCTGATGTCCTGTGTCGCCATCGGTACGATGTTTTCGCTGGCGATTTTCCTCGAGCCGATGGCGATCGACACCAGTTGGTCGCGCGCCGGCATTTCGAGCGCCATGACGCTCAACTTCCTGGTCATGGGCCTTGGTGGTTTCGCCTGGGGCGCCATGTCGGACCGCTTCGGCGCCCGTATCGTCGTGACGATCGGCGCCGTGCTGCTCGGACTGGCGCTGGTGCTTGCCAGCCGCGCCGGGTCGCTGATGGCCTTTCAGATCACCTATGGCGTGCTCGTCGGTCTCGCGGCGAGCGCCTTCTTCGCACCAATGATCGCGCTGACCACAGGCTGGTTCGAGACCAATCGCGGCCTTGCGGTTTCGCTGGTCTCGGCCGGCATGGGTGTCGCACCGATGACGATCTCGCCCTTCGCCCGCTGGCTGATCTCGGCCTATGAATGGCGCACCGCCATGTTCGACATCGGCATCATGGCCTGGGTGCTGCTGTTGCCGGCGGTGCTTTTGGTGCGCCAGCCGCCAAAACCCGCCCCGGCCGCTGTCGGCTCCACGCCGGTTGCCGAAGGCGCCGGCCTGACGGTCGGCCAGGCGCTGCGCTCACCGCAATTCATCGTGCTGGGGCTGACCTTCTTTGCTTGCTGTGCCGCCCACTCAGGCCCGATCTTCCACATGGTGAGCTATGCCACGTTGTGCGGCGTCGCTCCGATGGCGGCGGTCTCGATCTACAGCGTCGAGGGCCTCGCGGGGCTTGGCGGCCGGCTTCTCTACGGCGTGCTGGCCGACAGGCTCGGCGTCAAGCCGGTGCTGATCGCGGGCCTCGTGATCCAGGCGATCGTCATTGCCGCCTATCTCTCGATCAGCCAACTCGACCAGTTCTACATGCTGGCGGTCATCTTCGGCGCCACCTATGGCGGGGTCATGCCGCTCTACGCCGTGCTGGCGCGCGAATATTTCGGCCAGCGCATCCTCGGCACCGTGTTCGGCGCCGCCACCATGCTGTCCAGCCTCGGCATGGCGCTGGGGCCGCTCGCCGGCGGCATGGTGTTCGACGCCTATGCCAACTACCACTGGCTGTTCATCGGCTCGGCCCTTATCGGCCTCGGTGCCGCGGGCATAGCGATCGCCTTCCCGCCGCTGCCGCAAAGGCAGTTCCGGACAGCATAGACATCAACCGTTTGGGGGCGCTTGGCGAAGCCGGTCTTCGCCAAGGCCTATGGCATTGTTATGCCGACTTGAGGACCGTGAATGGCCGTCTTTGGACGGCCCGCTTTGCCTGGAGATTCGCTGCGGGGACGGGGCGGCCGACATGGAAGCCCTGGACCTTGTCTATGCCGAATTCACGCATGAGGGCCATCTGCTCCTCGGTTTCCACGCCCTCGACCAGGATCTTGTGGCCGCGATTTCGCACCAGGGCGATAATGTCCTGCAGCATCGCCCGGCCGTTCGGCGTGGCGCAGTCGTGAAGGAACGAGCGGTCGATCTTCACAGTGTCGAAATCGATCAGGCGAAGCCACGAAAGGCCGGCGAAGCCGGTGCCGAAGTCATCGAGCCAGATCTTGATCCCCAGCAGCTTCAGGTCGCTGATGCAGCGAAGGATATCCGAGTGCATCTCCATCTCCAGCCCTTCGGTGATTTCGAAGGCCAGCCTGTTTCCGGTCACGCCGGTCTCGCCCAGAATGGTCGCAACGGACGCGGCGAAGCCAGGTGTCTTGAGCTGGATCGGAGAGACGTTGACACTGACGAGACGGACGTGATCGCCCGCCAGGAGCTCGGCGCATACCGTCCTTATGGCCCAGCGTCCGAGTTCCAGGATCGACCCGGTCCGTTCCGCGACGGGAATGAACAGGCTCGGCGGAACTAATGTGCCGTCGAGCATCTTGAGGCGCATCAGCGCCTCCACGGCTTCAAGCCGGCCTGAGGCGACGTCCTTGATCGGTTGATAGACGAGTGAAACGAGATCCTGCCCGATCGCGATCTTCAGCAAGGCCGCAAGGTTCTCGCTCTCGTCGCTGCTCTGGGGGTCCGTTGGATCGAACAGCCGGGCACAATTTCGACCGCCGGCCTTTGCCAGATAGAGCGCGCGGTCGGCCTCGTGGATGATCTTCTCCAGCTTGGCGCCGGTCTGCTTCCTGGTGAAGGCGGCGCCAACGCTCGCCGTCACGATCGAGATGCCGTCTCGCCGCAGCTCGTGGGCAATCGCCAGGTTCTCAACCGTGCGGCAGATGGCTTCCGCAAGATCCGCGACCTGGTCTTTCTTCTCCATGCGGGCAAGCACGATGAATTCTTCGCCGCCATAGCGGCCGATCGAACCATTGTATTGCTTGATCATGTCGCTGAGGGCGTTGGCGACCTGGATCAGGCAGCGGTCGCCCTCCTGATGGCCGTAGCAGTCGTTGAATTTCTTGAAGAAGTCCACATCGATCAGGATCGCCACAAAACCGGCGCCAAGCTTTTGCCAATCGTTCCAGTAGTCGCGCAGCTTCTCGTCGATCGCCCGCCGGTTCTCCAGGCCTGTAAGCGGATCGGTCCGCGACAGTCTCAGCAGGGCCTTGCCGCGTTCGGTGGCTTCCTTGTGCTGAATTCTGGCTTCCAACGCGTTCAGGAAGACGTTGTAGCGCTCCTCATTCAGCTTCCAGTTCACATATGACGTGAAGGTGAAACACGAGATGTAGAAAGTCGCGAATACCATTTTGTAAACAGGTGTAGTGGGCATGTAATAGTTTACAATATACAATATACATAGAATTATAGTAGAGGTTATGATGGAGATCTTGAATCTGAACGTAAAAAATAGATTGGCACTCATCATGAATATGGTGCCGAAGACCATGTAATAAGAGACGCTTTCTTTGTCTGCGCTCATGACCGCCGGGCACAACCAGCCAACATAGCCAAAGATGATGGCTGCGGCGCAAGTCACGTCCAGCCATCCCGTCGCGGCTCGCCGGCGAAGTTGTCCTTCCAGGATCAAGAGCGCCGTCAAGCCAACCGCGAAGCGAGCCGCGATCGTACGGGCAGCCACATCCGGGATCAGCAGCAGATCCGATACGGAGAACAGGACGTAGATGGCAACAGCGATCCAAAGCCCCGGTCTGGCTTCCTTTCTTCGCTTCGCCTGGGCTTCGGTGCGGTAGAGGGTTCGGAGTTCATAGGGTCCCAGTTCGTAGCGCGGTTCGAACGGCTCCGCATGCGCTATGTCGGCCAATCCAGGCGACACGCGTTCGCTCGCGATACCCCCCAGGGAAAGGGGATCAAGCGTTCCGGCCTCTCTTCTCGTTTCTGCCCCCACGCGGGCCGGCTCCTCAAGACGCGACAGCGATTGCGATGCACAAAATCATGCAATCGTGCAGCACAAGTTTCGGTTAACTCAAACCCGAAATTCGACTTGGACGGCACCTAACGACCCAAGATGGTTAGCGGGAAATTAATCATAACGATAAAATGCCCGCGAGCCGACATTGGCAAACCAAGCATTCTACGCAATAAGTTAACTGACTGTTAACTATGGAGTCTTGGTGTGCAAACTGTGTTTGACGGCAAAAGCCTGATTACTGCCGAAATGATCGCTGGGAGCCTGCGCCGCGGAAGGCCCGAGCAGCATGGCGAAGCGTTCGAAACCGCTCGCGTCGAGCTGGCGCTCGTTCTCCACACGGCGCATCAGCAGATCGAACAGGGAAAAAATCCTGCCGAGATCATTCGCCGTCTGATGTCGCTTCTCGAAGCGATGCGTTCCAGGCTCCATCCCGACGTCTGGCAAGCCTTGATACCGGTGGCGCAGAACCATCCGATCCTGGAATATTTTCTCGAGGACCCGCTGACGCGGTGGTCCTTCAACAAGCCCAGGGGCTATGCCGGCGACGCGCAGTTGCTCGACTACATCTATTGTGATCCGCACGTGGCCGAGAGCGTGGCCAACGCCTCGGAGATCGGCAAGGCGCTCTACACCCATACCCAGGACGTGCCGTCATGCGTCGCGGCACGGGAACGGCGCGATCTCTTGACCCGCTATGTCGACGAGATTGCAGCCAAGAGCGGACCGCAAACCGAGGTCCTGGCAATCGCGGCCGGTCATTTGCGTGAAGCCAATCGCTCCGTCGCACTGGCAGAGGGCCGCCTCAAGCGCTGGGTTGCGCTCGATCAGGATCCCCAGAGCGTCGGGTTGATAGCACGCGACTTCCAGGGCACCGCGATCGAAGCCGTCGACGGCTCGGTGCGGACCGTGCTCACCAGGGGCCACAAGATGGGCAAATTCGACTTCATCTACGCCTCCGGCCTTTACGACTACCTCCAGCACAACGTCGCCGTGAAACTCACCAAGACCTGCCTTCAGATGTTGAAGCCGAACGGGACGTTCCTGTTCGCCAACTACGCGGAAGGCAACCCCGATGCCGGGTACCGGGAAATGTTCATGGACTGGGTGCTGCTGCTGCGTTCGGAGGTCGACATGTGGAACATCGTCAACGCCAGCGTCGATCGCAACACGGTCGAGGCGCGGGTGTTCTTCGGCGAGAACCGCAACGTGCTCTACGCGGTCATCGAAAAGCACGGATAGCAACCGTCTGGACTGCGCACCGGCCGGGATGAGACCTCGGCCGGTGTATTTGTGGCTGGGCGTGATGATGTTCGACGCTCACGCCGACTGGCCGTCATCGACCCTCATCGTCCGTGGTGGTCGCCCCTGCCCGCGCGGCTACTCCGAAAACCTCACGCTCACGCCGCGCTGCCTGAAATAGGCTTGCATCAGCTTGCGGCCCGAGCGGTTGCTCTGCGCCAACTTGGTCGGATCGAACACCGCCTCTTTTATCCCCTCTCGTGTCAGCGCTGCCTTGAGCGTCGCGATATGCGCGTCGATTTCGGCATTGTCCGCCCGCAGCGAGGCATAGATATTTTCGGTCGCCTCGGCCACGGTCAGTTCGCTCACGGGTGTCGTCCTCTGGTTGGTTTGGCGGCGGCTTAGCACAGATTCGCGGCTCCGCCGACCCCGATGGGACCATCAGCGCACAGCGCCCGGGTTTTGATAGGTCCGCCCTGATTGGCCCGACATTGACTCGACCGGCAACGCCGTGGTCTTCACTCCTACCCGAAAATCCGCTCGCCCTGTTCATCGACCAGTTGGATGCCCTTCTTGATCGAGATGTCGACGGCGTCGTCGAGCCCGGCAAAGCGGTCGGCGCGGATGAACTTGTGTTCCTTGACCACGCCGTCGACCTCCTTGGAGACGACGCCGCAGGTCTGGTACTGGCCCTCGGCCTTGTACGGCGTGGCGCTGATCAGGAAACCCTTGTGCTCGACCTGCTTGGCCGGTGCCGCATTCGCGGGCTCGGCCGCCTCGCCGCCGCCGCCGAAAAGACGTTTCAGAAAAGACATCGCTCAAATCTCCTTGTTCGCCCTGCAAACCGCAGCTTGTTCACGATTCACGGCGCTGTTGTCCCAGCATGCGCGAATGTGCCGCCGCGTTCCAGCCCCCTGATGAAGACTGAGACCAGGAGCTCGATCTGCCGGTCGATCTCGTCGGCCTGCCCTCGCACGGATCTCGCCGCATAGCCGCTGGTGACGATGCCATGCACGCTTGACCATAGCGTGCGCGCGGCAATCCGGCGCGTATCGTCGTCGAGGTCGAAGTCGCCGCCGGCGAGCACGCCGGCGATGATCTCGAACAGCTGGTCGAGCCGCGCTTCATAGGCATCCGGCTCGCTCAGCGTCGGACGGCGCCTGTTGAAAGCGAGCAGTGCAGGCCAACTGCCGGGATGCGCCTCGACAAAGCGCACATAGGCGCTGGCCAGCGCCAGCAGGCGTTGCCGCACATCGGTGATGCCGCGCTTGCCGAGATCGGCCATCGCCGCCGCCCCGGCGGCGCCCAGCCGGTCGAGCAGCCGCATGTTGACGGCACGGTGCACACCGTCGAGATCGGAAAACAGATTGTAGACCGAGCCGACCGAGATGCCCGCCTGCTCGGCGATGGTCCTCGCCTTCAGATTGTCCATGCCACCTTCGTTGAGCAGCGCCTCGGCAATGGCCAGCACCCGCTCGCCCGTCTCTTCCTTGTCCAGTGCCATTTCAGTCCTTGTGAATGCGCTTGCCTTGCGGAAGCGGCATGTTGTTTCGAACCCCCGACCTTCCCTCTGTTTACCATATTCGGGATTTTGTGAACAGCGTTCAAAAGTATCTTGAACAATGTTCATTTCCTGCTATGTTGGCTTAGTGAACAATGTTCACGCCACAATTCGAAGGGAGAAGTATCATGCTTAGCCTGATCAGGACATTGCTCGACGGCGCCAGCGTCCGGGCCGAGGACGGCCTCAAGGATCGCTTCGCCATCGACCTTCTGGCGCAGCGCATCCGCGACGCCGAGGCGGGACTTGCCGCCGCCAAGCAGACACTCGCCACGCTGATCGTGCGCCAGCGTGCCGAACAGGCCGGTCTCGACCAGATCGACCGCCGTCATGCCGATCTCGAAACACGCACTGTCAGCGCGCTCGCCGCCGGCAACAACGGGCTGGCCGAAAGCGGTGCCGCGGCCGTCGCCGAGTTGGAGAACGAACGCGAGGTCCGTCGCGCCACCGTGCAGAGCCTTGGCGAAAGGATCTTGCGGATGCGCGTTTCGGTGGAGCGGGCGCATCGCCGCATCATCGACCTCAACCAGGGCATGATCTCGGCCCGAGCCATCGATGCCGAGCGCAAGGCGCAGTCGCGCCTCGTCAGGTCGATCGGTCAGTCGGCGAGCCTCAACGACGCCGAGGAGCTTCTGGCCCGCATCAAGGCCGGCAGCGATCCGTTCGAGGAGGCCGGCATCCTCGACGAGATCGACGGCGAGCTGCGCCACGAAGCGATCCGCGACCGCCTTGCCGACGCCGGCCACGGCCCGGCGGTGAAGGTGCGTGCCAAGGAGGTGCTCGAGCGCCTGAAGACCATCAACTGAAAACTAGCCTTCCAGACCTTGCTTCCATCGACATCACCAACCAATGGAGAATTCCAGTGAACGCCAATCAGACCTACATCATGTTCAACACCGCTTCGGTCGGTGCCGCCTACTTCATGCTCGGCCTGTCGCTGTGGCTGGCGCCGGTCGACCTGGCGACCAAGGGCTACTGGGCCATGGGCATCCTGCTGCTCACCGGCAGCCTGGTGAACCTGGTCAAGTACCGCACCGACGAACGCCTGTCGGCCGAGATGACCGCCAAGATCGAGAAGGCGCGCAACGAAAAGCTGATCAGCGAATATGTCGGCAAGGAATGATGCCGGCACACCTGACGAAAAAAGCCCGGTCACCGGGGCTTTCTTGGGGCTTTGCAGAACTTGGTTTCCTCGCCCCCATGTAATGGGGGAGAGGTGGCCGCGAAGCGGTCGGAGAGGGGGCTGCGGCGTGGGCGAGTTTCCTCAGAATTCATTAGAGGTCGAGCCCCTCTCCGTCTCGGCTTCGCCGAGCCAACTCTCCCCCGCTTTGCGGGGGCGAGGAACCCAATCCTCGCCCGGTCGGCGCCCGATGGCGCCCGATTACGTCACTTGTGCGACAGCGCCTCCAGCGCTTCGGCCGCGGCTTCGAGAATGGCGATCGCCTCGGCCTGCTTTTCAGCCGGGGCATCGACGATCTCACCGAGCGCCGCGCGCAGGCGGTGACGGATGGCACGGAATTCATCGCGCGTTTCCGAGCGTTCGCCACGGCCGCCGCGGCCGCCGCGACGGTCCTCGCTATCATCGTTCCAGCCAAACCAGTCGCGCGCCTTGGCCATCTTGCGGCCGAAGCGCTCGAGATGGTCGAGCACGCCGTCGATCATCTCGCGGTTATCGGCAAGATGCGCCTGCCCGCCCTCGGTGATGGAAAACACCTTCTTGTTGCCTTCGCTCGACGAGATGGCATAGCCGGCCTCTTCCAGGAAGGTCAGGGTCGGATAGACCACGCCCGGGCTCGGGCTGTAGATGCCGCTGGTGCGCTCTTCCAGCGCCTTGATGATGTCGTAGCCGTGGCGCGGCGCCTCGGCCAGCAGCGACAGCGTGATCAGCTTAAGGTCGCCGTCGGCCAGCATGCGCCCGGCGCGGAACATGTCGCCCGGGCCGCCGCGCCCGCCACCGCGACCGCCATGGCCGAACGGGCCAAAGCCGCCGCCCCCTCTGCCACCAAATTTGCCGGCCATGTGCATGAACATGCGTTCGCCGAAATGACCGCGCCCGAAATGATTGTCTTTGTGCATTGATTGCTCCTTGAGTTCTATCTTACGATATATCTTAATTAGGCTCATGCCCTCGTGGAGTCAAGATATATCTTACGATGTATCTGATCGCACGCCAAGCGCATGGGTTTGCCGATCCGGGCCTGTCATCTCAGACCAATGCGATGGATAAATTTGACTACCAGCGCCCGTTGTGCCGGTTCCAGGCATAGAGCAGGCCGGCGAAGCGGTCGTAGGCAAACCGCGTCAGCGGCAAGATCAACCGGTTGCCGAATAGGCCCGCCAGCCAGCCCTCGCCCGGCGTCACCTGCCACACGGCAATCGCCACATCGGCGCCGACCAGCAAGCGGCCATCAGCATCGGTGGCGTGCAGCCGCCGGCGGATATCCTCGAGCGAGGCCCCAAATCCGCTGAGCGCCGCCGGTTCCAGGTTGATGTCGCGAAATTCGATCCGCCCGGCCTTGACCGCTTCGATCAGCCGGCGCTTCTGCCTGACGATGCCCGCATCGCAGACCGGGCAGCGCGTGTTGTACCAGACGGTCAGCAAGGGTGTGGTTCTATCATGGTCATTTGCCGCGTACGGCCGCCTTCGGCCCGACGCATTTGTTGTCGCGAAACAGCGCCCACTCCTCGCACAGGCGCCCGTTGGGCAAGCGGCAGAATCCATATTCGTTGCCGGCCTTGTCCTTCCTGATTGCCAGGCGCCCGCCAACCTCCCCGCAATGGACGGATGCTGGATTGGCTAGGCCGACCGGTTTTTGCGCGGCGGCGCTGGCATGGATCGGCATCAAGGACAACGCGGCAAGGCCGATAGCCAACATCGAAGAATTGCTCATCGCGATCTCCCTCGCCGCATTCTATCACGGCGAGGCGTCCCGTCCTGCGGCAAAGCGCCGTCAAGCCAGCACCAGGTCGACTTCCGGAAACCCTGCCGGCCGCTTCATCCAAGCGAAGTGATGATCTCGCGATAAGCGAATTCAGGGAAAGCCTTGAGCGTTCGCGTCCGGATATTGCCACTCGCCGCCAACATCAGCGCGAAACGCGCCAGCACCGCGTCGTCGGGCGCTTCGACCACCGCCACCATGTCGTATTCGCCCATGGTCAGGTAGAACGATTTGAACGATCCGCCCATCTCGCCAAGCTGCTTCCTGGCGGCGTCGAGCCGCTTGGGCGAGTCGCGAACGTTTTTCGCGCCCTGCTCGGTCCAGGTCATCAGCATGATGTAGGTCGTCATGGCACACCTCCCTCCGGGGCCACGGAGCACGGCGGCTTCGCCGGGGCGGGCATCCGGGTTGTCGCCCAGAAATTGCATCCGACGCGAAATTATCCTCCCGCAACGACCGTCCCGCAAGCACGTATTCATGCCATCATTTGCAGGCTTGAGGCGACAGCCGGCGGCGACCACGGAAAGCCGGTTCAAAACCCGCCCGATTGCGGCATTCTCCTTCGCGGCCATGGCGGAAATCCCAATCTGACATCCGAGACCGGTCCACCGCCGGAGGGCTTCATGCGCGGGAAAACAGACCTGCCGCCGACCGGGGAGCGTCATCGTCAAGGGAGCGCGGCTGAACGTGCCGTTGAAGAAGCAATTTCCAGCCGGAAACGAAAAAGGGCGCCAGTCGGCGCCCTCAATTCTTCGCGGAGATGAATCCCCGACTCAGCTGTCGAGGAAGCTGCGCAGCTTGCGCGACCTGCTCGGATGCTTGAGCTTGCGCAGCGCCTTGGCTTCGATCTGGCGGATACGCTCGCGGGTCACCGAGAACTGCTGGCCGACTTCTTCCAGCGTATGGTCGGTGTTCATGCCGATGCCGAAGCGCATTCTGAGCACACGCTCCTCGCGCGGCGTCAGCGAGGCGAGCACCCGCGTGGTGGTCTCGCGCAGGTTGGCCTGGATCGCCGCGTCGATCGGCAGGATCGCCATCTTGTCCTCGATGAAATCGCCCAGATGCGAATCCTCTTCGTCGCCGACCGGCGTTTCGAGCGAGATCGGCTCCTTGGCGATCTTCAACACCTTGCGCACTTTTTCGAGCGGCATGGCGAGCTTTTCGGCCAGTTCCTCCGGCGTCGGCTCGCGGCCGATCTCGTGCAGCATCTGGCGCGAGGTGCGCACGATCTTGTTGATCGTCTCGATCATGTGCACCGGGATGCGGATGGTGCGCGCCTGGTCGGCGATCGAACGGGTGATCGCCTGCCGGATCCACCATGTCGCGTAGGTCGAGAACTTGTAGCCGCGGCGGTATTCGAATTTGTCGACCGCCTTCATCAGGCCGATATTGCCTTCCTGGATCAGGTCGAGGAACTGCAGGCCGCGATTGGTGTATTTCTTGGCGATGGAGATGACGAGACGCAGATTGGCCTCGACCATTTCCTTCTTGGCGATCGCGGCCTCGCGCTCACCCTTCTGCACCTGGTTGACGATCTTGCGGAATTCCAGGATCGAGATCGCCGTTTCGGTGGCCAGATGCTGGATCTCGGCGCGCAGCTCCTTGATCGCATCCTTCTCGTTCTTGGTGAATTCCTTCCAGCCGCGCGAGGTCAGATTGCCGATCGCGCGCGTCCAGTTCGGGTCGAGCTCGGAACCCTGATATTCCTTCAGGAACTCCTCGCGCCGCACGCCGTAGCTTTCGGCGAGCCGCAACAGCTTGCCTTCGTTCTGCACCAGGCGCTTGTTGATGTCGTAGAGCTGCTCGACCAGCGCCTCGATGCGCGCGGTGTTGAGCGACAGCGACTTCACCGCCTTGATCAGTTGGTCCTTCAGCTCCTTCAGCCGGCGGTCCTGGCTGGGCGACAGCGTGCCGGCCGCGGCCAGACGGTTCTCGACCTGCTGGTCCTGCAGCTTGCGCAGCTTCTTGTAGGTGTCGGCGATGACGTCGAGCGTCTCCATCACCTGCGGGCGCAATTCGGCTTCCATCGCCGCCAGCGACAGGCTCGCCTCGTCCTCGTCTTCCTCGTCGTCATCCGTCAGGCCGCGCGTATCGGCGCCGACATTGGTGATGTCTTCTTCCTCGTCGCGGCCGCGGCGCGGCTTTTCCTCGGCCTTGGGAGCCTCCTCGATGCGTTCGACCACCGGAGCCTGCTTGGCTTCGGGCCCAGCATAGGTGGCTTCCAGATCGATGATCTCGCGCAGCAGGATCTTGGATTCGTTGAGCTCGTCACGCCAGATGATGATGGCCTGGAAGGTCAGCGGGCTTTCGCACAGGCCGGCGATCATCGTCTCGCGGCCGGCCTCGATGCGCTTTGCGATGGCGATTTCGCCTTCGCGCGACAGAAGCTCGACCGAGCCCATCTCGCGCAGGTACATGCGCACCGGATCGTCGGTGCGGTCGGTCGGCTCTTTCTTGGTCGTGGTGGCGGCGACCGCCGTGCCGGTCTGCTCGGCCAGCTCGTTGGCGTCTTCCTCGGCATCGGCCGCGGTATCGCCGGCCTCGGCCTCTTCGCCCTGCTCGTCATCCTCGACGACGTTGATGCCCATGTCGGACAGCATCGCCATCGTGTCCTCGATCTGCTCGGAGGTCACTTCCTCGGAAGGCAGCACCGAATTCAGCTCGTCCATGGTGACATAGCCGCGCTTCTTGGCGGCCTTGATCATCTTCTTGACAGCATCATCGGAAAGGTCGAGCAGAGGGCCATCGGTGGCGCCTTCGCGTTCGGTCTCGACCTCTTCCTTTTCCTTAGTCGCCATAGTTTTTATCTTCTCCTAGCGGCCGGACATCGGGGCCGCGTAAGCTGTCGGACCAGTCAAATCGGATACGCTCGTTTTTCTAAACGCGCTTCACCGGGCCACGAACCGCATCAACTCTATTGTTTGGTGCATGCCGTTGTCCCAAAACCGGTATCCACTCTTGGGCGACCACTCTTGGGCGACATGCATTAAGTCCAGATTAACCCTGATATCTGTGGCAGGCGGCCTGCCTGTCCAGTGACCAGTACCTCACATCGCTGCATTCCCGTCGATGCGGGTGCGGGTTAACGTTTCGAATCGTCCTGATTCCGCCATTCTGTCCGAAGGTCAAGCGCCTGTCGCATGATTCGCATGAAAAAAGCGAATCAATTACCCGACTTAGCGCGCCCCGCCCCTTGAGGAGGCATGGCCGCGCTCTCATTCCCGTACTCAGACGCACTTAGGCTCGACCAGCCCTGCCCGACGAGACGCCAAATCCTTCGATCAGCGCTTCCGTCGCTTGTACATCCCTGAATTGCGCCTGAATTTCGATCAGATGGCGGAAGTTTTCGTCCGAGGGATCCGCTTCGAGCGCCGCCTCCGCCTGTTTCAGCTCCTTATGTAAGGTGCGCGCGCTGCGCTGCAAGTGCAACGCCTGGTTCAGAGCGTCGCGGGCATCGTCGAGTGCCGCTGTCTCCAGCGCCGGCCATTGCCGCGCCCGCCGGATCAGGCCGACGGCACGCTCCCAGATCTCGGCGCAGCCGGCACGCTCGATCGTCGCCACCACGGCTTGGCGGTCATTGGCCATGTCGTGCGCCATGGCGTCGAGGATGGCACCATGCAGCCGCTGCAGATCGGCATTGGCGAGGTCGAGGAACTCGACATGGGCGAAATTCTCGTCGATCAGCGGCGGATGGTTGACCAGCGCGACGATGATCGTCGCCTCGCGTACCGACATTCCCTCGCCGCGCTTGACCAGCGCCGACTGGCCGAGACTTTCGGTGATCGCCATGCGGCCGCTGCCAGCCTTGGCGAACTGCCCGCCGGGTGCGGCCGCCTTGCCCTGCCCGGGTTTCCAGTCCTGACGGTTTTGCCGGGCACCGCGCTGGGAGCCGAAGAAACTCAGCACCCGCTCACGCATCTCTTGGCTGTAGTGATAGCGCAGGCTTTCGTCGCGGATGCGGCTGGTCAGTTCGCGCAGCGTCTTCTCGAGTTCGGCCCGCCGCTCCGGCGTGTCGAAGACGCCGCCTGCCGTCTCGCGCATCCACAAAAGGTCGACCAGCGGCCGCGCGTCGGCCAGCACCGCGCGGAATGCATCCGGCCCCTCGGCCTTGACCAGATCATCGGGATCCTTGCCCTCCGGCAGCAGAGCGAAGCGCGCCGAGCGCCCGGCCTGCACCGATGGTAGCGCGAGATCGGCGGCCCGCCATGCCGCCTTCAGCCCGGCCTTGTCGCCGTCGAAGCACAGCATCGGTTCCGGCGCCATGCGCCACAACAGTTCGAGCTGGTTTTCGGTGAGCGCGGTGCCGAGCGGCGCCACGACATTCTCGAAGCCGGCCTGCGCCAGCGCGATCACGTCCATATAGCCTTCGACGGCGATGACCGTGCCGCCCTTGGCGAGCGCCCCCTTTGCCATCGCTTGGCGGGCGCGGGCGAAATTGTAGAGCACATTGCCCTTGTGGAAGAGTTCGGTGTCGGGCGAGTTCATGTATTTGGCCACCGCATCGGCGGCGAGCGCGCGGCCGCCAAAGGCGATGATCTTGCCGCGCGAATCCGGGATCGGGAACATGATGCGGTCGCGGAACCAGTCATAGGAGACCGGGATATCGTCACCGTGGCGGACCAGCCCGCAGGCCTCGATGTCCGCCTTCGGCACGCCCTTTGCGGCGAGATGCTCCTTCAGCGCATTGCGGCTGTCAGGGGCGAAGCCGAGCCGGAACGAATGTTGCGTCGCCGGCGTCAGCCCACGGTCGCGCAGATAGGCGCGGGCTTTCGCGCCTTCAGGACCCTGTAGGCGTTCTTGGAAAAAAGCTGTCGCCATCTCCATGACGTCGGTCAGGCTGGCGCGTTCCTTCTCGCGCTGTTCTTCCCGTTCGTCGCGGACCGGCATCGGCACGCCGGCCATGTCGGCGATCTTCTCGACCGCTTCGGGAAAGCTCAGTCCCTCGAGTTCGGTGAGGAACTTGAAATGGTCGCCCGAGACCGAGCAGCCGAAACAGTGGTAGCGCCCCTTCTTGTCCTCGCAGTGGAAGGATGGGCTCTTCTCGCCATGGAACGGGCAGCAGGCCCAATAGTCGCCGCGCGACGTATTGGTTTTCTTGCGATCCCACGCGACGCGCTGGCCGATGACCTGTGAAATCGGCACGCGGTCGCGGATCTCATCGAGAAAGGCGGGCGGAAAGCGCATTTAGGGAACTCGTTTCCCCACCATATAATCATGCCGGCGAAATCCGACGACCCCCAATACGGGCCATACCCGGTTTCCACAGGGCAAAAAGGAAGGCGGCCGTTGCGGGCCGCCTTCCTTCAAGTCCAGCACTGGGTGCTTTAGTGTGCGGCAAGCGCGCCGAAGATGACGCCGGAGAGGATGCCGACCAGCACGTAGTCGTTGCCGACGCGAATCCATTCCTGGCCGGGGCCCGGGCGGCGCAGGCCGTAGCGGCCGTAGTCGCGAACCGGCCGGTGCTGCCTCCAGCCGGAATATCGCTGGCCGTTGCGCCAGTTGTTCCGCTTCACGATGACTTTCTTCTGAAAGACGCGCTTCTGGATGACGCGCTTCCTAACATCCCGGTGAGTCGGCTTCTGCCAGTCGACCTTGGTGTAATTCGACCGCAGCGCGACCGGCGCGTCGATCGGCGCGGCGTGGCCGGTGAGCGAGGTGGCGGCCAACATCGAGAAAGCAAGCGCGGAAAGGACGATGCGTTTCATGGGAAGTCTCCTTGGGCTGTCGATGTCCGAGGAGTAGCGGTCAATGGATGAACTGAAACTGAACACCAGCATTACAATTATGTAATGAATTTGCTGGTTTAGCGCAATGAGTTGAACAGTAATGCAAAGACAGGCACCAAAAGTGCGGCAGAGCTGGCCGAACTGCCGTCCCGCCCGTGGCCCGGAAATGCAACCAATTTCGCCTCCGTCCATTTTCCGACACGGCCCGTCGCGCCCCCGTGGGCCCTTGAAATCGACAAAATTTATTATCCGGCTAAAATATTCCAGCTATTATCCCTGCTACCATCGATGACTGCCATGACCATGATTCGCACCCTAGCTTTCCGCCCTGCCCATCGTGCTGTCCGCGTCGCGGCCCGTTCCTGCGTGCAAGTGCCCCGATGAGCGGTTCCGTCGTCCTTCTGCATCTGGCCGGCGCCGTGGCGCTGATGCTGTTTGCCACCCGCATGGTCAAGACCGGCGTCGAACGCGCCTATGGCGATGTGCTGCGCCACAAATTGCGCGCCACCATGCGCAATCCGATCATGGCGGTGCTGGCCGGCACTGGCCTTGCGATCGCCTTGCAAAGCTCGACCGCGGTCACCCTGCTGGTCGGTTCCTTCGCCGGTTCCGGCATCGTCTCGGGTGCCGCGGGCCAATTGGCGGTGCGCGGCGCCGAGATCGGCTCGGCGCTCGTGGTCAAGCTTTTGACCTTCGATCTGACGCTGCTGGTGCCACTCTGCCTGATCACCGGCACGGTGATGTTCATGGCCACCGAGCGGCGCGACTGGCGCCAGACCGGCCGCATCCTGGTCGGCATCGGCCTTCTGATCCTGTCGCTGGAAATGATCGGCCAGGCGTCGGAGCCGCTGCGCAACAGCCAGCTCATGCCGGTCATCATCAACTACTTCTCCAGCGATTCCATCACCGCCTATCTGCTGGCGGCGCTGATCACCTGGCTGTTCCAGTCCAGCATCGCGGCAGTGCTGCTGATGGCAACGCTCGCCGGGCGTGGCCTGATCAGTCCAGAACTCGGCGTCGTCCTCATCCTTGGCGTCAATCTCGGTTCCTCGATCATCGCACCGATGCTGACCCGCTCGGCCGGGCCCGCCGTGCGCGTCGTGCCGATCGGCAATCTCCTGATGCGCGGGCTCGGCTCCCTGGTCATGCTGGTCCTGTTCATGATCTTCAGGCCGCATGTCGGCTTCCTCGGCGCGACGGCGTCGGACCAGATCGTCAACGCTCACATCCTGTTCAACGTGATCATCCTGCTCGCCGGCCTGCCGCTGGCCCGTTTCGTCTACCGCGTTTCCGAGAAGATCGTGGCGCTCGGCACCAAAGCCGCGCCGGCCGCCTCCCTCGACATCGTCGAGCTTTCCGCGCTCAACGAAAGCGCGCTCGACGTGCCCAGCCAGGCGCTGGCCAACGCCACGCGCGAGGTGGTGCGGGTGTGCGAGACGGTCGAGATCATGCTGAAGCGCATCATCGAGCTCTACGAGAGCGCCGACACCGACAAGATCAAGGCGCTGGCCGCGCTCGACGACCGCGTCGACCGCAAGCACGCGGCCATAAAGCTCTATCTTGCCAAGGTCACCAAGAATCCGCTGACCGAGGACGAGGCGCTGCGTTGCCAGGAGCTGATCGGCGCCTGCGTCAAGCTGGAGCAGGTCGGCGACATCATCGTGCGCAACATGCTGGTGCATGTGAAGAAGAAGTTCGATCGCGGCCTGGAATTCACCGACGAAGGCTGGAGCGAATTGTGCGCCTTCCACGGCTCGGTGCTGGCCAACGCCCGGCTTGCCTTCAACGTGCTGGTGTCGCGCGATCCCGAAACCGCCCGTCAGTTGGTGCTGGAAAAGGACCAGTTGCGTGACCGCGAGAAGGAAACCAGCGCCAGCCATTTCCTGCGGCTGCGCGAGGGTACCGCCAAGAGCGTCGAAACCAGCTCGATCCACCTCGACACCATCCGCGACCTGAAGCAGATCAACTCGCTGCTGGCGTCGATGGCCTATCCCGTCCTGGAAGAGCGCGGCCTGCTGACAGGATCGAGGTTGAAGGCCAGCTGAGGCGGTGACGCTGCCAATCTCCCCACCTGTGGGGGAGATGTCCGGCAGGACAGAGGGGGGCGCCGTAGAGCGCGGCCTTTGATCGCCTTTTGATTTTTTAATCTGCCGCAGGCGTCAGTCCCCGGGGCAGAAAATTGATAGGGTGGCGGGACAGCGCCCCTCTCTGGCCGTGTCCAGCCGATAGATAGGTAACACTTTGAACCGGATACTGGAGTGCGCCCCTCGGGCCGGACAGGTTGAACAAGCAGAATTGACTTGGAAGCCGGGCTTTCGAAGGATGGAAG
>NZ_AYWR01000016.1:0-119744 GCF_000502935.1 Mesorhizobium sp. LNHC221B00
GGGCAGTAGGGCAGTAGGGCAGTAGGGCAGTAGGGCAGTAGGGCAGTAGGGCAGTAATTCGTAGCTGTTTTCCAGCATAAAAAATCCTTCACCTACTGCCCTACTGCCCTACTGCCCTACTGCCTTATTGTCTTCCTATTCGCCTGGCTTGCGCAGCAGATACGTATCCATGATCCAGCCCTTTTTCCGGCGGGCTTCCTCGCGGGTCTGTTCGATCCTGGCGCCGACATCGCGGAGGCGGCCTGAAATGAGGATCTCGTCCGGCGTGCCGAGATAGGCGCCCCAATGGATGGTGACATCCTGGTCGGTCAGCGTGTTGAAGGCGCATTTGCCGTCCAGCATGACGACGGTGCTGCCGGCATTGCCGGCCAGGCCCTCTTCGGTAAGCCTGCGGCCGGTGGTGACCAGGATGGAATCGCCAATGCGGTTCAGCGCCATCTTGTGGCTGGCCGCCAGCGCCTGGATGGCGGTGATGCCGGGGATGACCTCCAGTTCGAAGGCGACATTGCCCCTCAGCCGCACGCGCTCGAGAATGCGCAAGGCGCTATCGTAGAGCGACGGATCGCCCCAGATCAGGAAGGCGCCGCAGCCGCCTTCGGCGATCTCGTCACGGATCAGGGCTTCGTAGATGGCGGCGATGGCTTCGTGCCAGTCGTCGACGGTCGAGCGGTAGGAGGGCGCAGGCTCGGCGCGCACCGGCACGTCGAACTCGACGCGGCGCGATTTCGGATTGGTGACGAAGCGGTCGCAGATCCCGCGCCGCAGGTCGGCGAGTTCGTTTTTCTTCGCGCCCTTGTCGGGAATAAACAGGACGTCCGCCCTGTTCAAGCCGGTTATGGCCTGCACAGTCATGTGGTCGGGATTGCCGGCGCCGATGCCGATGACGAGAAGCGTGCGCATGGAGCGAACTCCTGCCCGATCGGAGCCTGTTAGTCCAGACACCGTGGCGCGGTCATGGGATATGGAAGGGCTTTGAAACGCCACGTTGAAACGGCTAGGGTCATCGCGACATTCTCGCCGAGGGAGCTTTCATGTTGCGATATATGCTGAGCGCGGTGCTGGCCTTCTCGACCGTGCCCGCATTCGCCAATGATTCCGTCGCCGAACTCGGCACCGGCGGCTTGATCCTGTCGCGCAGCGACGCCGTGGCGATGCAAAGCGAGGATCTCTTCATCTCGCCCGAAAAGGTGACGGTCGACTACGTCTTCCACAACAACACCGACAAGGATGTCGATGCGATCGTCGCCTTCCCGATGCCCGACATTTCCGGCAATCCCGAAGAGATGCCGGCCATTCCCGAGAACCAGAGCGACAACTTCCTCGGCTTCGAGGTGACGATCGACGGTGTCGCGGCAAAGCCGCAGCTCGAGCAGAAGGTGTTCGCGCTCGGCATCGACATCAGCGCCGATTTGAAGGCGCAGAATGTGCCGTTCAATCCGTTCGGCGACGCGGCCAAGGCTGCCCTGGCGAAGCTGCCGCAAGCGGTGGCCGACGATTGGGTCAATCGCGGCATCATCATCGAGGACACCGCCGATGACGGGAGCGGTATGAAGTCCAGCTATGCGCCGTTCTGGCAGCTCCGCTCGACCTATTGGTGGCGCTCGACGTTTCCCGCCAACAAGGACGTTCATGTCGCGCACCGCTACAAGCCGAGCGTCGGCGGCACCTCTTCGGTCAGTTTTTTCAACGAGGGCCAGTTCCAGGGCGCATATGCGGCCTACAAGACTCGCTACTGCATGGACGACACGTTTGAAAAAGCGGTGCGGAAGGCTGCGAAGGACAGTCCCGACGGCTACCCGAAATATTATGAAAGCCGCATCGCCTATATCCTGACCACGGGTGGCAATTGGGCGGCGGGTACCATCGGCAAGTTCAAGCTGACCATCGACAAGGGCAACCCGAAGGCGCTGGTCTCGTTCTGCGGCGACAATGTCAAAAAGGTTGGGCCGACGAGCTTCGAGATGACCGCTGACGATTTCTATCCCGAGCGCGACATCGACATCCTCCTGCTCGAACCGTCGGACAGCAGCGGCGGGGACGCGAACTGATGCATGTCGCGATCTACGTTGCCATCGCCGAGAATGGCGTGATCGGCCGGAATGGCGGGCTGCCCTGGCGGCTCTCCACCGATCTCAAGCGGTTCAAGGCCGACACGATGGGCAAGCCCATCATCATGGGCCGCAAGACCTTTGAAGGCATCGGCCGGCCCCTGCCGGGCAGGCTGAACATCGTCGTCACGCGTGACAAGGCCTGGCGCGCCGAGGGCGTCGAGGTGGCGCATACGCTGGAAGCCGCGATCCAGCTGGCGAATGTGCGCGGACGCTGCATGACCGGCGTGGACGAGGTCTGCGTCATCGGCGGCGGCGAGATCTATGCCCAGGCACTGCCACTGGCCGACCGGCTGCACGTCACCCATGTTCTGGCCACGGTCGATGGCGACGCGCATTTTCCGCCGATCGACCCGAAATCCTGGCGTATGGTGAGTGCGCAGGAGGTTCCCGCCGGGGAAAAGGACAGCCACGCGACGCGCTATTCGGTTTACGAGCGCCGCCGCGAGATACATTGATAGACAAAAAGGGCATTGAAAGACGACAAAGGGTCGCGAGCGGTCCAAATCGGACGAAGTCGGCGGCGCATCGCGTTGAAAGCGTGCCGTGGCGACCCTATAGAAGAACAACACTGGATTTGCGCCGTAACTCCGGCGCTTGAGGGAATTCCAAGCGAAAGGACATTCATGCCCTGGAACGACAAGAGTGGCGGAGGCGGCGGCCCGTGGGGCGGCGGCGGCAACAATCAGGGACCCTGGGGGCAGGGGCCAAAGGGACCGAGCGGCCCGCAGGGCTCGCCTCCCGACCTCGAAGACATCATCCGCCGCGGCCAGGACAGGCTGCGGCGCGCGCTGCCCGGGGGTGGCGGCGCCAGCCCGGCCGTGTTCGGGCTGATCGCCGCTGTACTGGTCGTTCTATGGGCGTTCCAGGCGGTCTATACCGTGCAGCCGGACGAGGTCGCGGTCGAACTGCGCTTTGGCAAGCCGAAGCCTGAACTCTCCCAGCCCGGCCTGCATTTCCACTGGTGGCCGCTTGAAACCGTCGAGACGGCAAAGATTTCCGAGCAGCTCGTCGACATTGGCGGCGGCAACACCAGCGGCAACGGCCTGATGCTTTCGGGCGACCAGAACATCGTCAACGTGCAGTTTTCGGTGGCCTATCAGGTGTCCGATCCTCGGGCCTATCTGTTCGACGTCTCCGACCCGGACGGCATGCTGCGGCAGGTCGCCGAAAGCGCCATGCGCGAAGCCGTGGGCCGCAGGCCGGCACAGGACATCTTCCGCGATGACCGCCAGGGCATAGCGGCGTCGGTGCGCGAAATCATCCAGACGACGCTGGACGGCTACAAGGCCGGTCTCAACGTCAACGCCGTCTCGATAGAGGACGCAGCACCGCCACGCGAAGTGGCCGACGCCTTCGACGAGGTGCAGCGTGCCGAGCAGGACGAGGACAAGTTCGTCGAGCAGGCCAATCAGTATTCCAACCAGAAGCTTGGCCAGGCTCGCGGTGAGGCGGCACAGGTTCGCGAAGACGCGGCCGCCTACAAGAACAGGGTCGTGCAGGAAGCCGAAGGTGAGGCCCAGCGCTTCATCTCGGTCTATGACGAATATGTCAAAGCGCCCGACGTCACGCGCAAACGCCTTTATCTTGAAACCATGGAGAGGGTTCTGAAGGACTCGAGCAAGGTCATCGTCGAGCAGGGCAACGGACAAGGTGTCGTGCCCTATCTGCCGCTGCCTGCACTGCAGCCCAAGCCGCCGGCACCAGCCGCGCCTGCCGCGAACACGGGAGGGAACCAGTGATGGCCAACCGTCTTCCCATCGTCGCCGTCGTCGCGGCGGTCATCCTCTTCCTGATCTATTCCTCCGTCTTCGTGGTCAATGCGCGCCAGCAGGCGCTGGTGTTGAGGTTCGGCGAGATCGTCGACGTCAAGAGCGAACCCGGCATCTATTTCAAGGCGCCGTTCTCGTTCTTCGACGCCGACACGGTGCAACTGATCGAGAACAGGGTGCTGCGCTTCGACCTGGACAATATCCGCGTCCAGGTGTCGGGCGGCAAATTCTACGAAGTCGATGCCTTCATCGCCTATCGCATCTCGGATCCGCGCGTCTTCCGTGCCGCCGTGTCCGGCCAGATCGAACTGGCGGAAGCGCGGCTCAGGACGCGTCTCGACGCTGCCTTGCGCCGCGTCTACGGTCTGCGCGACTTCGAGGCCGCGCTTTCGGAACAGCGTGCGGTGATGATGCGCGAAGTGCGCGATCAGCTCCGGCCCGACGCCACGTCGCTTGGCCTGCAGATCGAGGATGTCCGCATCCGCCGTACCGACCTGACGGCCGAGGTTTCGCAGCAGACCTACGATCGCATGAAGGCGGAGCGGCTGGCCGAGGCCGCCAGGCTGCGGGCACGCGGCAACGAAGCGGCACAGCGCATCACGGCACGCGCCGATCGTGAAGTCGTCGAGATCGTGGCCGAAGCGCAGAAGGAGTCCGAGATCCTGCGCGGCGAGGGCGAAGCCCAGCGCAGCGCCACCTTCGCGGGAGCTTACCAGCGCGACCCGGCTTTCTTCGATTTCTACCGGTCGATGAATGCCTATGGCACCGCGCTGGACAACACCGGGACGACGATGGTGCTGTCGCCGAGCTCCGAGTTCTTCCGCTTCTTCCGCAATCCCGACGGCAAGGAAGGGCCGGCAAACCCGGCACCGGCGCCCGCCGCGCCGGCGACACAACCCAGCACCGGCCAGTAACGGGCCGGTGCAGGATTTCTTCGCGGCGATAGGCCTGGTCCTTGTCATAGAGGGCCTGGTCTATGGCGGTTTCCCCGGCTTTGCGAGGAAGCTCGCGGGCGAGGTGCTGTCCATGCCGGAAAATGCGTTGCGGATCGGCGGCCTGGTGGCGATCGCCATCGGTGTCGGCATCGTCTGGCTGGTGCGCGGCGGATGAGAGCGGCCGGCTTTCGTCTCCGGAATAATGGAGGATTTATCCTCTGCCGACAGTCATAGCCGCAAACGTGCCGTATTTTTTGCCAACATGGCGCAACGCGGTATCTTGGCCATTGCGCTTTCTTTTTCAGACATACCGGGAGGCTTCTCAATGACATCCACACTCTTCTTGCGCGCGGCACGGCGGACGTTCATCGCTGGCGCGGCGGCGCTTCTCGTCGGCGCCGTTGCTGTCCCGTCCTTCGTGACCCCGACATTGGCCGCCGACGGGCCTGCCTCGGTGGCGGACCTTGCGCAAGGCCTGCTCGGCGCGGTGGTTAACATCTCGACCTCGCAGACGGTGAAGGGCACGGAAGGTCCGGGCGCGGTGCCGATGCCGCAGCTGCCCGAGGGCTCGCCCTTCCAGGACTTCTTCGACGATTTCTTCAAGAACCGCGGCGGCGACAAGGACAATGGCGCGCAGAAAGTGCAGTCGCTGGGGTCCGGTTTCGTCATCGACGCCGAACAGGGCATCGTCGTCACCAACAACCATGTGATCGCCGACGCCGACGACATCGAGGTCAACTTCTCCGACGGCATAACGTTGAAGGCGACGCTGGTCGGTACCGACACCAAGACGGATGTCGCGGTGCTGAAGGTCGATCCGAAAGGCCACAAGCTGACGGCGGTGAAGTTCGGCGATTCCACCAAGATGCGCGTCGGCGACTGGGTGATGGCGATCGGCAATCCGTTCGGCCTTGGCGGCACGGTCACGGTCGGCATCGTCTCGGCCCGCAACCGCGACATCAATTCCGGCCCCTATGACGATTTCATCCAGACCGACGCCGCGATCAACCGCGGCAATTCCGGCGGACCGCTGTTCAACAGCGCCGGCGAGGTCATCGGCATCAACACGGCGATCATTTCGCCGTCCGGCGGCTCGATCGGCATCGGCTTCTCAATCCCCTCGCAGCTCGCCTCGGGCGTTGTCGAACAGCTACGCCAGTATGGCGAGACACGGCGCGGCTGGCTTGGCGTGCGCATCCAGCCGGTGACGGACGACATCGCCGAGAGCCTTGGCATGGCGACCGCCAAGGGCGCGCTGGTCGCCGGCGTCATCAAGGGCGGTCCTGTCGACAACGGCACCATCCAGGCCGGCGACGTCATCCTCAAGTTCGACGGCAAGGACATCCATGAAATGCGCGACCTGCCGCGCGTGGTCGCCGAAAGCCCGGTCGGCAAGGCGGTCGACGTGCTGATCGTGCGCAAGGGCGTCGAGCAGACCGTGAAGGTGACGCTCGGCCGGCTCGAGGATGGCGAGAAGGCTGCCAGCGCCGAGGAAGGCGGCAACACCGACCAGGACAAGGGCGACAAGGCTCCGGCCGTCTCGACGGCTTCCGTGCTCGGCATGACCGTCGGCGAACTCAATGACGAGACGCGCAAGAAGTTCAGCATCGCGGCCGACGTGTCGGGCGTCGTCATCACCGATGTCGCCAAGGATTCGGCTGCCTCGGAGCGCGGCATCCAGCCCGGCGAGGTGATCACCGAGATCGCCCAGGAATCGGTCGCTACGCCCAAGGACGTCATGGACCGGATCGGCGCCCTTAAGGAGCAGGGGCGCAAGAACGCGCTGCTGATGCTGGCGTCGAAGACCGGAGAGTTGCGCTTCGTGACGATCAGGATGGATTGAGATTTCAATCCGGCGATTCAAAAAGGCGGCTAACCGGCCGCCTTTTTTCTTGCTTGCCAGTCCTTGCGCGAAAGCCGGTAGAGCACATGCCGCTTGAGTGCGGGGTGGCTGTCGGGAATGTCGGGATGATCGAAATCGGCCGATGGATCGGCTGTCATGCCGAGACGTTCCATGACGGCCGTGGAGGGGCGGTTGGCCGCGACGGCGAATGACACAATTTCATCGAGGCCAAGCGTCTCGAAGCCGTAAGCCAGCCACGCCTCGGCTGCCTCGGTGACGTAACCCTTGCCCCAGAACTCAGGCGCCAGCCGCCAGCCGATCTCGACGGTGCCGGCCGGCAGGGACGGCACATGATCGGTGTCGAGCAGGCCGACAAAGCCGATGCACTCGCCCGTGGCGACAATTTCGGCTGCCGCGAAACCGTAACCATCCTCAGCGATCCGGGCGCGGAACTCATCCATCTTGGCGTCCGCCTGGGCGCGGTCGCCGCGGAACGGGAAGAATTCCATGACCCGTTCGTCGGAGTTGATGCGGTGGAACAGGTCGCGGTCGCGATCTTCCCAGTTGCGCAGGATCAGGCGCTCGGTTCGCATTGGTTTCATTGCACGAATTCTTCCTGGCGATAGCCCTGCAGATAGAGCAATGCGGTCAGGTCGCCATGGTCGATCCGAACCTTGGCCTGGGCCGCCACGGTCGGCTTGGCATGGAGCGCGACACCGGTGCCGGCCATGCGGATCATGTCCAGATCGTTGGCGCCATCGCCGACAGCGATCGCATCGGCCGGAGTCAGGCCGAGGCGGGCCGTGATTTCGAGCAGCGCGTCGGCCTTGGCGGCGCGGCCAAGGATCGGCTCGCCGACCAGCCCGGTGAAGCATCCGTCCTGTTCAAGCAAGCGGTTGGCACGGTGCTCCTGGAACCCAAGCATGGCCGCGATGCGCGTGGTGAAGACTTCGAAGCCGCCAGACACGAGCGCCGTCCAGGCGCCGTTGGCGCGCATGGTCTGGACCAGGGCGCGGCCGCCCGAGGCCAATGTCAGCCGGTTGGTGACGATGCGGTCGACCACGGCGGCTTCGAGGCCCTTCAGCAGCGCCACGCGTTCGCGCAGCGCTGGTTCGAAAGCGATCTCGCCATTCATCGACCGCGCCGTGATGACGGCAACACGATCCTTGACGCCGATCTCGTCGGCCAGTTCGTCGATGCATTCCTGGTCGATCATGGTCGAATCCATGTCGGCGATGAGGATCTTCTTTCGCCTGGCGTCAGCCTGCTGGACGATCACGTCGACCGGCTCCGCGGCCAGCGCGGCGCGCAGGACGGCGGTGGTTTCGGCGGCGTCGGCTTCTTGCAGCAGGGCAAGATCGCAAGCAATTCCTTCGGCCAGCCAGACGACGGCGCTTGCGCCCACCGACCGCGAGGCCATATTCGCAAGCGACGGCGACAGAGCGCGGTCAGCGGGACGGGAAACAAGCGTGGCAATGAGCGGCATCGAGAATTCCGGCGCAGGTGCGGGCCAAGGCCGCGTGACGAACGCGATCCTGATAGCCGGGCCGACCGCCAGCGGCAAGTCGGCACTGGCGCTCGACGTGGCCGAACGCACGGGTGGCGTCATCGTCAACACCGATTCCATGCAAGGCTATTCGGTTCTCGACCTGCTGACCGCCAGGCCGGAGGCAGCCGACCTCGCACGGGCGCCGCATTTTCTCTATGGGCATGTCCATCCCGGCACCGCCTACTCGACGGGAGCATGGCTGCGCGACGTCACGAAGCTGATCGATGACGGCGCGCTCTCGCGGCGGCCGATCTTCGTCGGCGGCACAGGGCTCTACTTCCGCGCGCTGGCAGAGGGCATTTCGGACATGCCCGACATTCCCCAGCAGGTGCGCGACCGTTGGCGCTACGAGCTGAAGGAACGGGGATCGGTCAAGCTGCATGGCATCCTGCTGCGCGAGGATTCGAGAACCGCCATGCAATTGAAGCCCACCGACAGCCAGCGCATCGTGCGCGCGCTCGAGGTGCTCGACGCATCCGGCCGATCGATCCTGGAATGGCAAGCCGAGCGCGGCCGGCCACTCATCGACAGGCAGACGGCGCATTTCCTGGTCATCGAGCCGGACCGGGCCATGCTGGTCAATCGCATCGAAAGGCGTTTCGACCAGATGCTGGACAAAGGTGCGCTGGAGGAAGTCAGGCAACTTGCGGCCCTTCGTCTCGATCCGGACCTGCCGGCGATGAAGGCGATCGGCGTTCGTGAGCTGCAGGGCGCGATGGCCGGGCAATCCAGTTTTCCCGAGGCGATCGAACGCGCCAAGATCGCGACCCGGCAATATGCCAAGCGGCAGGCGACCTGGTTCCGGCATCAACTGGGGCCGGAATGGCAAAGATTGCGCCCTGGTGACGATCTCGAAACCACGATCCAAGCACTTGTTGCTAATACAACCTGAAAAGTTGACCCCAAGGAAAGAGTTCCCGCCGAGGTTGTCCAAGTTAACGCTCCGTAAGTCGGTCCGTGCCATAAAGTCGATGGGCACTTTTCCATCGGGGAGCAGATGCGTTTCCATAAGGCGGAATCAGCATTTTTCGTCTTTATCTTCGTGATCCTGGCCGCGGGCCTGGTGACGCTGCATGCCTATGGACAACTGCAATCCTTCGCCACGGAACTCCATACGGCTTCGGGCCTGGACAAGGTCATCTACCTCAACAAGCTCTTGTTCGCGACCGGCGTGTTGCTTGCGACCGCACTGTTTTTCGGCATCTTCTTCATCTACCCGCTGATCCGCAAACAGGCGACGGAGGAAGGCAAGCTGCGCGCCATGACGGTTTCGCTCAGCGCGCGCTCCGAAACGCTCGAGCACGCGGCCCTGACCGACAGCCTGACCGGGATGCAGAACCGGCGTTATTTCGATGACGCGCTGAAGGAATATCTCGAAGAGTTCAGGCGCATCGAAAAGCCGGTCGGGCTGATGATCCTCGATCTCGATCATTTCAAGCAGGTCAACGACACACACGGCCACGACGTCGGCGACGAGGTGCTGAGGGCCGTGGCCAGTTGCCTGAAGGACATGACGCGCTACCACGACGTGGTGGCGCGGCTGGGCGGCGAGGAGTTTGCCGTGGTTACGCCCAACATGGACGCGGAGCTTCTGGGCAAGTTTGCCGAGCGCATCCGCAAGGCGATCGCCAACATGTCGGTGCTGACAGGCAATGTCCGGCTCAAGATCACGACCAGTGTCGGCCTTGCCGTCTGGGACAGGCAGGAAACGGCGGAAGGTTTCTATCGCCGCGCCGACCGCCAACTCTACGAGGCGAAGAGGCAAGGCCGCAACCGCGTCTGCGCCTAAAATCCCATCATTGAATTCGTGAGGCTGGCCGTTTGCCGCTGTTTTCTGCGCTTCCGGTGCTCACGGACTGAATGTCCGCTCCGCTCCGGTTCTCGAAAACAGCACCACCCGGACTCAGCCTGACGAATTCCCTGATGGGATTTGCCCAAGCTGGCCAACGAAGCTGGCCCTTGGATGTTGCTCGGAGCTATCGACGGACGGACTTGACGCCAGGCTCAATCGTTCTGCGGGCGCAGGCCGAAGGTGGCGGGCTTGAGGCCGTAGCGCATGTCGAAATCGTCGTCCGATTGGACGCGGGTGGTGGCTGGCGGCTTGCGGTAGTCGGGATCGCCTGCCTGCCTGCCGGAATCGACCACTTCGGCGAACGGCATGCCTTGCGGCTGCGGCTTCGGCACGTTGCGCAGCCGCTCGACGATCGCCACCAGATCGACGTCGTCGTTTAATTTCGCCGCCTCCTGCTGCTCTCGCTTCGCAGCGCCTGGAAGCAACTCGGCGGGCAGTCTTTCGAACTTCAGCCGCATGGTTGTCGCCACGCCTTCGCCGAAGGCGATGGCTTCGCGCTGGCCCATGGACGACAGGAAGGCGAGTGTGGAGGCGGACGAGTCGGCGATTGCCGAACGGATGATCGCCTGGTCCTGCTCGTTGGCGAGGCGCATGGCGAAGAAGGTCGAGCATTGCGACAGGATGGTCGGGTCGAGTTCGCCCGGACGCTGGGTGACGACACCGAGATAGCAGCCGTATTTGCGGCCCTCCTTGGCGATGCGCGACAGCGCGTGCCTGGTCGGCGCGAAGCCGAGGCGGGCATCGGCCGGCATGTAGCGATGCGCCTCTTCGCACAGCAACAGAAGCTGCAGCTTGCCTTCGCTCCACAAAGCAAGGTCGAAAGCCAGGCGCGCCAGCACCGAACAGACGGAATTGACCACTTCGGAGGGCATGCCGGCCATCTCGAAGCAGGTCACCGGCCGGCCATGATGCGGCACGCGGAAGATGTTGCCGATCGTCTCGTGGATGGTGTCCTCGATCAGGCGCGAACTGAACATGAAGCGGTAGCGCGGATCGGCGGCCGCCGATTCGATGCGCGTCTTCAATGATTTGAGCGTCGGGCGCTCGTTCTTGCTTTCGAGCATGCCCGTGCGCTCGTCGATCTGCTTGAGCAGGTCGGCGATGCGGTAGGGTACCGGCGTATCGGCGGTCAGCGCATCGTTGCCGCGCCTGAGGTAGGCGCCCGAATTCGGATTGCGGTAGAGGTTCTTGGCGAGCGGAATGAGGTCGCGCAGCGCGTCGATCTCCTCCGGCACCGTCTCGCGCCCGCGAAACAGCACCTCGGCGAACTCCTCAAGCTTGAACATCCAGAACGGCAGGTCGAGCGTCTTGGAATCGACCCTGACGCAATATTCGGGCAGCGATGCCGCGAACTCGTTGTGCGGGTCGAGGATCAGGATGCGCAGATCCGGCCGCGCCGCGATCGATTTGCGCAGCAGGAGCGAGACGGCGGTGGACTTGCCGACGCCGGTGGTGCCGACGATGGCGAAGTGCCGCGCCAGCGTGTCGTCGATGGCGATGTTGGCGGCGATCGTCTCGTCCTGCGACAGCGAACCGATGGTGATGGAATGGCGCCCGGCCAGATCGTAGACCGCCTGCAGATCCCGGCTGCGGATGCGGTGCGCGACGGCGCCGATATGCGGATAGGTGGTGATGCCGCGGTCGAAGATCGGCTTGGCGCCGGGCTCGGCGCCGTCACGCACTTCGCCGATCAACTCGATGCTGACCTCGATGGCGTTCTGGCCTTCATTGTTCCAGGCGCGGTCCGACTTGCCGATCGCATAGACGAGACCAACGGTGCGCGTCGTGCCCAGATTGATCGAGATCATCTTGCCGACCGTCCACAGGCCGGTGACCGCGCCGTCGACTTCGTCGGCAAAGGCGCTGATGGTGGCGCGGGCGCCGTCGCATTGCACGACATTGCCAAGGATGCGCCTGTCGTTCTGCTCTGCGTGGCGGCGCTCCTGCGATGTCGGTTCTCCGACGGAAGCTTCGCGTTCGACAAACATGGACAGGACAATCCCCATTTCCCTGGAGCATCGAACCTACAGGAACGGGGTTAAGGTCGGGTGAGGTCGGATGGTGTAGAGAGGATTAAAGAGCCAGTTAAAATTGTCGTGGGATGGCTCTTCTCCCATCTTGTCTCCAATCTTGGAATTTCGTTATACTGGACGAATGGATGATATAGCGAACGAAATTTCCTCCACCATCGGCAGGCGGATACACGCCGAGAGGATCATGCGCGACTGGTCGCTGGCGGAGCTTGCCGAGCGATCCGCGGTGTCCAAGGCGATGCTGAGCACGATCGAGCGCGGCAAGACCAGCCCGACCGCGGCTCTTCTGGTGCGGATCGCCGCCGCCTTCGGCATGACGCTGTCGACCTTGATCGCGCGGGCGGAATTGCAGGGCGGCGGGCTGCTGCGCGAGGGCGATCAGCCGGTATGGCGCGATCCCGATACCGGCTATGTCAGGCGGCATCTTTCGCCGGCCTGCGACATGCCGCTCGAACTGATCAAGGTGCATCTGCCGGCGGGCGCCAAGGTCAGTTTTCCGGCCGCGTCCTACGCCTTCATCAAACAGCAGATATGGCTGATTTCCGGGCGGCTGGAATTCATCGAAGGCGATGTGGCGCACAAGCTCGAGCCCGGCGACTGCCTGGCGCTCGGAGCGCCGTCGGACTGCACCTTCCATGCGTTGGAGCCGGGCGCCGACTATCTCGTGGCGCTGGTCAGGGGCTGAGATCATGGCAAGACGGCCAAAGCGCTCCCACAATGGGGGGCCGCCTCTCGATGAGTACAAGGGACCGCTATGGGGCAAGGGCGAGCCCTACATCTTCCTCGCCTGGCAGGCCGCTCATGCCAAGGCATGGAAGGCGCCGAGCCGCGATGTCATGCTGATGCGGATGGACAAGGCCGAGCGGCTGGGCCTGACCTATGAGGAATACACGCTCGAGATCCTGGAGCGCGGGCTCCATCTCGGGCAAGAAGACACCGACCGCATCAGCGCCATCAAGGCCGCGCGCAAACGGCGCCGCGTGCGCCAACTGGGCTGACCGGGGGCGAGCTTGCGTCACCCTCCTTTCACTGTTTCCAAAGGATATCGAAGGCATGAATTCCATCGAAATCGAAGCCCTCGGCGCACGTCCGGACACGCTGTCGATGCTGACTGACCTGCTGGTCGAAACGGTTGCCGCCGGCGGATCGGTCAGCTTCATGCATCCGCTGGCGCCGGAAGCGGCGACCGCATTCTGGGAAAGATCGTTGGCAGCCGCGGCAAAAGGGGAAAGGGCGGTGCTTGGCGCCTGGGACGGCAAGGCCCTGGTCGGCACGGTCACCCTGCTGCTCGACTGCCCACCCAACCAGCCGCACCGGGCCGAGATCGCCAAGCTGATGACATCGGTCGAACACCGGGGCAGGGGTATCGGGACGCGCCTGATGCGGGCCGCGGAGCGTGTCGCCGTCGAGAAGGGGCGCACGCTGCTGGTTCTGGATACGGCGACGGAGGAAGGCGCTGCGGGCCTCTACGAGAAGCTTGGTTTCACCCTGGCCGGCGAAATCCCGGACTATGCGCTGAAACCGCATGGCGGCCTGACCGGCACGCTGATCTACTGGAAGCGTATCGGCACACGGGTAGGGGTATAGTCAGGACGAGGCCACACCGGAGAAGCGCCCCAGCAGCCAGGTGCGGAAATCCTGCTCGGCGCTGGTGAGCCGTGCGGTCGATGCCTTGGTCAGGAAATGCCCCGAGCTGCTGGAAAGCTCGAAATCCGAGAGCCTGACCAGCGTGCCGCTGTCGAGCGCCGCATCGATCAGAGGGCGCGACCCCAAAAGCACGCCGGCACCGGCGCTCGCCGCTTCCATGGCGGCGACGAAACTGTCGAAGCGGTGCGATCGCTGGAGGTGGCCAGCCAATCCGGCCGCCGCGAACCATTCCGCCCACATTTCGCGTGCGCCGGCGACCAGAAGCAGCGGCAGGGATGTCCAATCGGCGTCGGCGGCCAAGGCTGGAGCCGCCACCGGCACCAGCCGCTCGGCGGTCAGCCTGTCGGCCTCGCGCCCGGGAAAGGCGCCGTTGCCGAAGCGGATGTCGAGTGCCGACCCCGGCAGATCGTAGTCGGTCGGGCGGTGGATCGTCACAAGATCGAGCTGGATGCGCGGCAGTGCCCCGGCGAGATCGGGAAGTGCCGGAACCAGCACCAGCAAGGCGAAGGAGATCGGCACCCGGATCGAGACGGTCTGGACGGCGCGCGGCTCGAACAGTTCGGTCGTGCTGCTGGAGATGGTGGCGAAGGCCGACTGGATGTGGGGCAGGTAGGCGGCGCCTTCCGGCGACAGCGCGACGCCTCGCGCCAGCCGCGAGAACAGCCGGGTCTTCAGCCGCTCCTCCAGAAACCGGATGTGCTGGCTGACGGCCGCTTGGGTCAGTCCGAGTTCGGCCGCCGCAGCCGTGAAATTCGACAGCCGCGCAGCGGCCTCGAAACTGCGCAGCCAGTCGAGCGACGGCAAGGCGGGAACGGTTTTTCGAGCCATTAGCTATCCACAGTCTTTGGCCAAAAAATGATAATTTGAGTTATGCCTGCCGTGGGGCGAACATGCAATCGAAACCCTGCGGATCGGACCGTGGGGTGTAGCGGACAGGACGGATTTCCATGCTCACCCACGCACTGGTCGGCGACGAAGGCAGAACCATCGAACTTGGCTGGAAGGATGGGAGGCGCACCCGCTTTCACGCCATCTGGCTGCGCGACAACGCGCTCGACGACAAGACTCGCAGCGCCGGCAACGGCCAGCGCCTCATCACTATCCTCGACATTCCGGCCGAGACGAGAATTGGCGCGGCGGCGATCAAGGCCGGCATGCTGGAGGTCAGCTTCGTGCCGGAAGGAAAAACGGTCAGCTTTCCCGCGCAATGGCTGAGTGCCAACGCCTATGACCGCGATGAGCTCCGCCAGCCCGGCTGGACAGGCGATATCATCCAGCGCTGGACCAAAGCGACGATGCAGAATTCGCTGCCGCGCGCCAGTTACCCGGCAGCCAGTCACAGCCGCGGTGTCCTGCGGGAATGCCTTTCGGCGGTGAGGACCTATGGCTTTGCGGTGATGGACGGCCTGCCTGCCGAATCCGGAGCCCTTTGCAAAGTGTCCGACCTGTTCGGCTACATCAGGGAAACCAATTACGGCCGCTGGTTCGAGGTGCGCGCCGAGGTCAATCCAAACAATCTTGCCTACACCAATCTCGGCCTCCAGGCACACACCGACAATCCCTATCGCGATCCGGTGCCGACGCTGCAGATCCTGTCCTGCATCGAGAATACGGTGGAGGGCGGCGAATCGAGCGTTGTCGACGGTTTTGCCGTCGCGGCTGCCTTGCAGGCCGAGAACCCGGAAGGCTTCCGGCTGTTGAGTGCATGTCCGGCGCGTTTCGAATATGCCGGCTCGTCGGGCGTGCGGCTGCAGGCCAAGCGTCCGATGATCGAGCTCGGTCCCGATGGCGAACTGATCTGCATCCGCTTCAACAACCGCTCGCTGGCGCCGGCCGTCGACGTCCCCTTCGCCGACATGGGCGCCTACTACGCCGCCTATCGCCGGTTCGCCGAGCTGATCGAGGATCCGTCCTTCGAAGTTACCTTCAAGCTCGAGCCCGGCCAGGCCTTCATCGTCGACAACACGCGGGTCATGCATGCCCGCAAGGCGTTTTCGGGCACCGGCAAGCGCTGGCTGCAAGGGTGCTATGCCGACAAGGACGGTCTGTTGTCGACGCTCGCCGCGATCGAGCAAGGTTTCAAGGAGGCCGCGGAATGAGCGGCCAGGATTTGAACGCGGACAACATCGTCGAATTCATCACCGACATTTTCGAGCGCCGGGGTGCGGAATCCTATCTGGGCGAGCCGGTGACGATGTCCGAGCACATGCTGCAGGGGGCATGGCTGGCGGAGCAGGACGGTGCGCCCGAGGTGCTGGTGGCGGCCGCGCTGCTGCACGATATCGGCCACTATACCAGCGAGTTCGGCACCTACTCGCCCGAGGATGTCGAGGACAAGCACCATGACGAAGCCGGCGGCGAGGTGCTGGCGCCCTTCTTTCCGCCTGTCATCGTCGAATGCGTGAGGCTGCATGTGGCGGCCAAGCGCTATCTCTGCGCCACCGACGCGACCTATTTCTCCAAGCTGTCGCCGGCTTCGGTTCATACGCTGTCGCTGCAGGGCGGACCGATGAACGCCGACGAGGTGGCCGAGTTCCGCAAGAACCCGTTCCATGAGGAAGCGGTTCGGGTTCGCATCTGGGACGAGGGCGGCAAGGTCGCCGACATGAAGACGCGGGCGTTTCGCGACTATGTGCCGTTGCTGCAGCGGGTCGTTCGCGACTTCGCCAACCGCGCCTGACGCAACCAGTCACCGGGAGGAGACCGCCCATGTGTTTCTGCTTCGACGGCGACAATGCGGTCGCCGCATACCGGCCGGATGCGTGCCGCGATCGCCTGACTGGCGCGGCCCCACCGCATCGCCGATCGATCGCGGGGGCGGCCCGGCCGGCCCGCCCCGCCTTGCCCGACGAGCGCAAGGTTATCGAGCGCTGGGCCAAGGCGAGCGGCGTGACGTTGCGCGGCTGAAACGAAGGCCCGCGCGGCGAACATGCCGCGCGGAGATTCAAGAAGGCTGGGTGTGCCGTTAGCCTTTGTGGTGCACCTGCTGAAGTCCGTAGACCGGCGTCGGCAGCCCGGCATGCCTGGCCTTCAATTGCAGCGACAGGAACTGCGAATAGTGGCGCGACTGGTGCAGATTGCCGCCGTGGAACCACAGCGCTTCCTGTTGCGTCGGCTTCCACATGTTGCGCAACTCGCCTTCCCAAGGGCCGGGATCCTTGGTGGTGTTCGAGCCGAGGCCCCAGCACTTTCCGACCTTGTCCGCCGTTTCGCGCGATATCAGATCGGCGGCCCAGCCATTCATCGAGCCGTAGCCGGTGGCGTAGACGATAAGGTCGGCAGGCAGTTCCGACCCGTCGCTGAGCAGAACCGAATGCTGCTTGATCTCTTCGACGTCGACACCGCTCTTCAGCTTGATCGACCCGTCGATGACCAGCTGGGAAGCGCCGACATCGATATAGTAGCCGGAGCCTCGCCTGAGGTACTTCATGAACAGGCCTGACTCGTCGTCGCCCCAGTCGAGCATGAAACCGGCCTTTTCCAGTCCCATGTAGAACGCCGCGTCGCGTTTCTTCATCTCGGCATAGGCCGGGATCTGGAATTCGTGCAGGATCTTGTAGGGCAGGGAGGCAAAGATCAGATCGGCCTTGGCTGTGGTGATGCCGTTCTGAACCGCCTGTTCCGAGTAGAGGGAGCCCAGGCCGATTTCCATCAGCGTGTCGGATCTGGAGATATGGGTGCTCGAGCGCTGCACCATGGTGACGTCGGCGCCGGCTTCCCAAAGTGCGGCGGCGATGTCGTGGGCGGAATTGTTGGAGCCGATGACAACCGCCTTCTTGCCGGCATAGGCATCGGGGCCGGGATGCTTCGAGGAGTGATGCTGGTCGCCCTTGAAATTCTCCATGCCCTTGAAGTTCGGCAGATTGGCCTTGCCGGACTGTCCGGTGGCCAGCACCAGCTGCTTGGGTTTCAGGGTGATGTCCTTGCCGTCGCGGTGAACCACGACCGTCCATTCCTTCTTCTCGTCGTCATAGGTGGCGCTCTTGGCCTCGGTCGAGGACCAGTAGTTCAGCTCCATCACCTTGGTGTACATTTCCAGCCAGTCGCCGATCTTGTCCTTGGGCGAGAAGACCGGCCAGTTCTTCGGGAAATCGATATAGGGCAGATGGTCGTACCAGACCGGATCGTGCAGGCAGAGCGACTTGTAGCGCTTGCGCCAGCTGTCGCCGGCGCGCTCGTTCTTCTCGATGATGATGGTCGGCACGCCGAGCTGCCGTAGCCGTGCGCCGAGCGCGATGCCGCCTTGGCCACCACCGATGATGACCGTGTAGGGCTGCGTCTTGAAGCCGAGTTCGGCCGCCTCTTTCTCGCGTTCTTCCTTCCATGTCGGGCGGTTCTTGCCCGAGCCATGCCTGGCCCCCATGGGCCGCGCGAAGCCGGCCGGTTCCTCGTGGCCCTTCAATTCGACCATGGTGGTCAGCAGCGTCCAGATCTTGCCGTCCTTCAGCCTGACATGGCCAAAGCCGCGCGCCACTTCGGTCTCGAAACTGATCCAGCCCTCGATCAGCCCGTCGCTCTCGGTCGCGTCCTCACCGCTGGCGAGCGCCCAATGCGACGGCTTTGTCCCGGACAACTGGCTCTTCAGCATGTCGCGGACCTGGTCTTTGCCTTCCATGGTCTTGATGTTCCAGGTGAAGGTGACGAGGTCGCGCCAGTAGCAGTCCTCCTGAAAGCAGCCGACCGCCTTCTCGATGTCATTGGCGGCGAGGGCGGCGCCGAACTGGTCGAGCAGGTCGGACAGTTTCTTGTTTGGGGCCTTGTCGAGCATAAGTTTTCCTCCGTGAAATCCAGGCCGTCATGGTTGCTCCTCCCGACTTGCAAAGCCGGACAATCAAGTATTGGCAATGAGAATAGCCTTCGTCACGCCCCACCATAGTTTCGCGTGGCTTCAAGGACTTATCCGGAAAACATGCTGCCAAGCCGGTTTGACGCCGTGTCCGTCGCGAAATCGTGACGGGTATTTTTCAAACGGGTATTTTTCAAATTGGGAAGCGGCTTCATCGGCGTCGCGATTTTTGCCGTTGACAGCCTGCCTTGCCCGCCCTTAGTGTCCGCCATCNGGGAAGCGGCTTCATCGGCGTCGCGATTTTTGCCGTTGACAGCCTGCCTTGCCCGCCCTTAGTGTCCGCCATCATGAAAAAGGCACTCATTCTCGTAGGAAGGCGCGTGGGCAAGGCGGTGTAACCGCCGGGCGAAAACCTCCCATGCGCAACACACAGGCTCCCTCGGGGGCCTTTTTTATTGCCTAAAACACGACTAAACGACCAGCAGCAGCCAGATGGCAACGCCCAAAGGGCGACAGTACGGGACCAAACCGATGAGCAACGGACAAAGTGAACGGCGCGAAATGCCAAGAGCCGAAATGACGGGCGCCGAAATGGTGGTGCAGGCGCTGAAGGACAATGGCGTCAAGCATGTCTTCGGTTATCCCGGCGGCGCGGTTCTCCCGATCTATGACGAGATCTTCCAGCAGGACGAGGTCGAGCACATTCTGGTGCGGCACGAGCAGGGTGCGGGCCACGCGGCGGAAGGCTATGCGCGCTCGACCGGCAAGGCCGGCGTCATGCTGGTGACCTCGGGCCCCGGCGCCACCAATGCGGTGACGCCGCTGCAGGACGCTTTGATGGATTCGATCCCGCTGGTCTGCCTGACCGGGCAGGTGCCGACGTCGCTCATCGGCTCCGACGCGTTCCAGGAATGCGATACGGTCGGCATCACGCGCCCCTGCACCAAGCACAACTGGCTGGTGAAGGACGTCAACGAACTCGCGGCGACCATCCACGAGGCCTTCCATGTCGCCACGACCGGCCGTCCCGGCCCGGTGGTCGTCGACATTCCGAAGGACGTGCAGTTCGCCAAGGGATTTTATGTCCCGCCGCAGATCGCGCCCCGCACCAGCTACCAGCCCAAGGTCCAGGGCGATCTGGAGAAGATCAAGGCGGCGGTCGAGCTGATGGCGACCGCGAAGAAGCCGATCATCTACTCGGGCGGCGGCGTCATCAATTCCGGCCCGGAGGCGAGCCATCTCTTGCGCGAACTGGTCGATCTCACCGGTTTCCCGATCACCTCGACGCTGATGGGGCTCGGCGCCTATCCGGCATCGGGCAAGAACTGGCTGGGGATGCTCGGCATGCACGGCACCTACGAAGCCAACATGGCCATGCATGATTGCGACGTGATGATCTGCATCGGCGCCCGCTTCGACGACCGCATCACCGGCCGGCTGACAGCGTTCTCGCCGAACTCGCGCAAGATCCACATCGACATCGACCCGTCGTCGATCAACAAGAACGTGCACACCGAAGTGCCGATCATCGGCGATGTCGGCCGGGTGCTGGAGGACATGGTGCGGCTGTGGCGGGCGACCGCCAAGGCCGACAAGAAGGCGCTCTATCCCTGGTGGGAGCAGATCGCCAAATGGCGCGGTCGCGATTCACTCGCCTACAAGATGAACCATGAGGTCATCATGCCGCAATACGCCATCCAGCGGCTCTACGAACTGACCAAGGACATGGACACCTACATCACCACCGAGGTCGGCCAGCACCAGATGTGGGCAGCGCAGCATTATCATTTCGAGAAGCCGAACCGCTGGATGACGTCGGGTGGGCTGGGCACGATGGGCTACGGCCTGCCGGCGGCGCTCGGCGTGCAGATCGCGCATCCCGATGCGCTGGTCGTCGACATCGCCGGCGACGCCTCGGTGCAGATGACGATGCAGGAGATGAGCGCGGCGGTGCAGCATGATGCGCCGATCAAGATCTTCATCCTCAACAACCAGTACATGGGCATGGTGCGCCAGTGGCAGCAGCTGCTGCACGGCAACCGGCTGTCGCATTCCTATACCGAGGCGATGCCGGACTTCGTCAAGCTGGCCGAAGCCTATGGCGGCCACGGCATCCGCTGCGAAAAGCCCGACGAACTGGACGACGCCATCAAGGAGATGATCTCGGTCAGGAAGCCGGTGCTGTTCGACTGCCGCGTGGCGACGCTCGCCAACTGCTTCCCGATGATCCCGTCGGGCAAGGCACATAACGAGATGCTGCTGCCGGACGAGGCGACCGACGAAGTCGTGGCCAACGCCATCGACGCCAAGGGCAGGGAACTGGTCTAAAGCGCGAAGCCAGGGCAGGGCTGTCGCGAGAAGCCGTGCGGAAACAGATCGTTAGATCAAGAGTTGAAATCGAGATTCATGTCATGAACGCACAGCACCTTCAACCGACCGGCTCCGCCTACTTCATCGCCAAGGAAACGGAGCGGCCGGAAAACCACACGCTTTCCGTGCTGGTCGACAACGAGCCGGGCGTGCTTGCCCGGGTCATTGGCCTGTTTTCCGGGCGCGGCTACAACATCGAGAGCCTGACCGTTTCCGAGACCGAACATGAAAAGCACCTGTCGCGGATCACCATCGTGACCCGCGGCACGCCGCACGTGCTGGAGCAGATCAAGCATCAGCTCGAGCGCATCGTTCCGGTGCACCGGGTCGTCGACCTTACCGTGCGTTCGCACGAGTTCGGCCAGGAGCGGCCGCTGGAGCGGGAACTGGCGCTGGTCAAGGTCGCCGGCACCGGCGAGGCCCGCGTCGAGGCGCTGCGGCTGGCGGACGCCTTCCGCGCCTCGGTCATCGACGCCAACACCGAGCATTTCATCTTCGAGATCACCGGCAAGGGCTCCAAGCTCGACCAGTTCATCGCCATCATGAAGCCGCTCGGCCTGGTCGAGATCTGCCGGACCGGCGTTGCGGCGATGAACCGCGGCCCGCAGGGCATGTAAGAATTCATACGGCGTTCAGATTCTGCGTTCACGTTAGGACAAGGCAGTCCGAAAGACGGTTTGAGAATTGGTGGCGCATGACCCCGCGACAAGAACTGGCGATACATGTGATGATGTACGCCATGATCGCATTCTCGATTTGGGTGCTTGCCCATGCCCGGGTGACGATGACTGTCCCTGTCGGACGAACCGTTGAATGGGTCGCCTATGCAGACAATCCAACGAGATTCTGGGATGGAATCTTCTTCCATGCCGGATGCATCGTCGTCTTCAGTTGGTTTCTTTGGTGGCTGAAGTATAGCCGTCGTCGAGACTGATCGCCCGAATTTATCCGGTCGGGCGTGCCCGGGAAATCAGCCGTCGGATCGCGGCAGGCGCATTGGCCCAATCGAATGAAGTTGCGTCCGGCGCCCGGTCGACTTAAGTCAGCATTACTGACCTTTGTGAGCCGTCATGACCCTCGACGCCTTCCTTGCCCTTTTGGTCTACGCCTTGGTGACCTCGATCACGCCGGGGCCGAACAATCTGATGCTGCTGGCTTCAGGTGTGAATTTCGGCCTGGTCCGGAGCGTGCCGCATATGCTTGGCATCAGCATCGGTTTCCTGGTGCTGCTGCTTGCCGTCGGCCTTGGTCTTGGCGCCGTGCTGACGGCGGTTCCGGCGCTGCATACGGCGTTGAAGATCGCCGGCGCCGCCTATCTGCTCTACCTCGCCTGGAAGATCGCCATGTCGCGCTCGTTCGCAGGCAAGGGCGAGGCAAGCGGGCGGCCGATGCGCTTCATCGATGCGGCGGCGTTCCAGTGGGTCAATCCCAAGGCCTGGGTGATGGCGATCACCGCCATGGCCGTCTACAGCAATCCGGAGCACCCGTTCCTGTCGGTGGCGCTGATCTCGGTGACTTTCACCATCGTCAACCTGCCGAGCGTCTCGGTATGGGCGGGATTCGGCACGGCGCTGCGCGGTTTCCTGTCGGATCCGGTACGGCTGAAATGGTTCAACATCGCCATGGGCGTGCTGCTGGCGGCGACGCTTTGGCCGATGTTGAAATAGGATTTCCTCGGGACTGGCGGTAGCTTCGGCCAGCGGCCATGCCGGGTGCGCATCCATTGTGCAGTGCACATTAAATCTTCGTAATGCCGTGTTTTGGCCCTTTTCCGACAAAGGCGTGTTCTATCTATTCGGCGAAATCGCGGCAATGAGCCGTGAGTTGCGCTAGAATACGACCACCTGGCTATGGCGTGTCGGACAGAGAGGGCCTTTTGTCGATGCGTGGAAAAGTCATTCTTTCTTTGCTGGCGGTCGCCTGCGCGGGTGCTGCCTGGCTCTATCTGTCTCCCGACGCACTGAGCCGGGCTCGACAGTTGATCGGCGCAAAGCAGGTCGCGGCGGCATCGGACAAGCAGGCATCTGACAAGCAGGCCCGGGACACTCAGGCTGGGGACCAACAGGCAGGCGGCAAGCAGGCGGCTGGCGGTAATGGTGCGCGTTCGGCCTCGATCGTCTCGGCGACGGCGACGACGGCCGACTTCCCGATCCGGCGCTATGCCATCGGCTTCGTCTCCTCTCCGGCGGTGGTCAATATCAACGCGCGGGTGTCCAGCCAGATCGTCTCCATCGACGTCAAGGACGGACAGATGGTGAAGGCCGGCGATCTCCTGCTTTCGCTCGATGACCGTGCGCTGAAGGCGCAGCTCGCCAAGGACCAGGCGACGCTCGCCAAGGACCAGGCCCTGCTCGCCAGCTCGAATTCCGATCTTCAGCGCGCTAAGGACCTTGTCGCCAAGCAGGCCGGCACGCAGCAAACCTACGACCAGGCGGTTGCCGCGCAGAAGGCCGCGGCGGCGACCGTCGATGCCGACAAGGCGACGATCGATGCCGACAACGTCCAGCTTGGCTTTGCCACTATCACGGCGCCGATCGCCGGCAGGCTGGGTGCCGTCAATGTCGCCGTCGGCGATCTTGTCACCGTCAGCAATGGCAACAGCAGCACGGCGACACCGTTGGTGACCATCACCCAGATGGACCCGCTGCAGGTGAACTTCAACCTGCCGGAAAGCAACCTTGCGCTGCTGCACAAGGCGCTGGCCAATCCGCAGCAAGGGGCGGTGACGCTGACCCAGGACGGCGACCCGACGCCGATCGGCAAGGGTACGCTCGATTTCGTCGATTCCAGCGTCGACACGGCTTCCGGCACCATCGCCACGAGAGCCAGCATACCGAACGCCGATCTCTCGCTGTGGCCGGGCCAATATGTGAATGTCGTCCTCGACGCCGGCGTCATGCCGCGGATGACCTCGGTTCCCACGGTCGCGGTGCAGCCGAGCCAGAAGGGGCCGTTCGTCTATGTGGTCAAGCCCGACAACACCGTCGAGATGCGGCCGGTGCAGGTGGCACTGACCGAAGGCGAGAACAGCGCCATCAGCCAGGGAGTGAAGGCCGGCGAGAAGGTGGTCACCGAAGGCCAGACGAGGCTCAAGAACGGCGCCGCCGTGCATGAGGGCGTCACTACGGCAGCGCCCAAGGTGGCCGAGGCGAGCAATGCCGGCGGGGCGGCCCAATGATCTCCGAATTCTGCATTCGCAGGCCCGTCGCCACGCTGCTGATGTCGTTCGCTCTCGTGCTGGGCGGACTGTTCGCGTACAAATTCCTGCCGGTGGCCGCACTGCCCAGCGCCGAATTCCCGGTGGTCAACGTCTCGGCCTCGCTGCCCGGCGCCTCGCCGGAAACCATGGCGACATCGGTGGCGACGCCACTGATCAAGCAGTTCGCGACCATCGCCGGCATCGATTCGATTTCGACCACGAACTCGCTCGGCCAGACTTCGATCGCCATCCAGTTCGTGCTCAACCGCGATATCGACGCGGCGGCGGCCGACGTGCAGGCGGCGATAGCGCGCACGCAGAAATCATTGCCGCCGCAGATGACGTCTCCGCCGAGCTATCGCAAGGTCAATCCGGCCGACGCGCCGATCCTTTTGATGTCGCTGGTCAGCGACACGGTTCCGTTGACCGACCTCGATGCTTTCGCCGAAAACGTCATCTCGCCGTCGCTGTCGACCATTGACGGGGTGGCGCAGGTCTCGATCTTCGGCCAGCAGAAATACGCGGTGCGCATCCAGATCGACCCGACCGCGCTTGCTGCCCGCGGCATTTCGATCGATCAGCTGCAGGCGGCGGTCGCGTCCGCCAACAGCAACACGCCGCTCGGCGTGCTGCAGAACAACAAGCAGCAGCTCACCATCACCGCCAACACCCAGCTGACCGACGCCGCCGGCTTCTCCAACCTCATCATCGCCACCAAGAACGGCCACCCGGTGCGGCTGGGCGAGGTGACCCGCGTCGTCAATTCCGTGCAGACCACGACGACGGCGAGTTGGTATGACGGTACTCGCGCGATCATCATGGCCGTCCAGCGCCAGCCCGACGCCAACACGGTCGACGTCGTCGACAAGGTCAAGGCGATGCTGCCGTCCTTCCAGGACCAGATGCCGGCCGCGGCCCAGATCAAGCTGCTCAACGATCGCTCGACCTCGATCCGCCAGGCTGTCGACGACGTGCAGTTCACGCTGCTTTTGACCATCGCGCTGGTGGTGATGGTGATCTTCGTGTTCCTGCGCCGGGTGACGGCGACCATCATCCCGGCCGTGGCGGTGCCGATCTCGCTGATCGCCACGCTCGGCGCCATGTTCCTGTTCGGCTTTTCCATCGACAACATCTCGCTGATGGGCCTGACGCTCGCGGTCGGCCTCGTCGTCGACGATGCCATCGTGATGCTCGAAAATATCTTCCGCCACATGGAGGAGGATGGGCTGTCGGCCTTCGATGCGTCGCTGAAGGGCGCGCGCGAAATCGGCTTCACCATCATCTCGATCTCGATCTCGCTGGTCNCGCTGGTCGCCGTGTTCATCCCGGTGCTTCTGATGGGCGGCGTGATCGGGCGCATCTTCAACGAGTTCGCCGTCGTGGTGACGGTTGCCATCCTGGCGTCGATGTTCGTCTCGCTGACGCTGACGCCGATGCTGTGCTCGCGGCTGCTGTCGGTGACCAAGGCCGACCGCGAAGCACACGGCGACGGCCATAAGCGCGATCTCATCACGCGCGGCTACGACCGCGTCCTGAGCTTCTGCCTGCGGCACACCTTCCTGGTATTCCTCGTGTTCGTCGGCACCGCGGCGGCGTCGGTGTGGCTGATCCAGGTATCGCCGAAGGGCTTCTTCCCGCAGGAGGACATCGGCCAGATCTCGGTGACCACCATCGCGCGCCAGGACATATCGTTCGATGCCATGGCCAAGCTGCAGGGGCAGGTGGCCAGCGTGTTCTCGCACTCGCCCTATGTCGATCATGTCGCGTGGTCGGCGGGCAGCGGCAACAATGCGCTCAACCAGGGGCAGCTTTTCGTCCAGCTCAAGGGCAAGGACCAGCGTCCCAATATCGAGAAGGTGCTTTCGGACCTGCGCAAGCAACTGGCCGGCGTGGCGGGCATCGAGACCTACATGCAGCCGGTGCAGAACCTGAGACTGGGTTCGCGCTCGTCGGCCAGCGCCTACCAATTGGTGGTTCAGGGGCTGGACACCGGCCAGACCGATATCTGGGCACAGAAACTCAATGACGCGATGGCGGCCGATCATGCGACCTTCACCGACGTCACCAGCGACTTGCAGAACAATGCGCTGCAGGCATCGCTGGTGGTGGATCGCGACAAGGCCGCCCAACTCGGCATCGACACCGACACGCTGCGCAGCGCTCTCTATGGCGGGTTCGGCACCGACCAGGTTTCGACGATCTTCGGCTCGGCCGACAGCTATGAGGTCATCACCGAGCTCGATCCCAAGATCGAATGGTCGCCCGAGCGGATGCTCGCCATCCAGATGCGGACGGCGAGCGGCAGCCTGGTTCCGCTTGGCGCCTTCGCCCGCGTCGACCGCACGGCCGGCGCCCTGACGGTCAACCAGCTCGGCCAGCTTCCGGCGGTGACCATCTCCTACAACCTGCCGCAAGGCGTAGCGCTCGGCGACAGTACGGCCCGCATCAGCGCGCTGAAGGAGCAGATCGGCATGCCGACGGCGATCTCGACGTCCTTTGCCGGCACGGCCAAGACCTTCCAGGATTCGCTTGCCAACCAGGGCCTGCTGATCGGCGGCGCCATCCTGACCATCTACATCGTGCTCGGCATCCTCTATGAGAGCTTCATCCACCCGCTCACCATTCTGACCGGCCTGCCGTCGGCGGTACTTGGCGCCGTCGTTGCCCTGCGCTTCGCCGGCATGGATCTGTCCGTCATCGCGGTGATCGGCATCCTGATGCTGATCGGCATCGTCAAGAAGAACGGCATCATGATGGTCGATGTAGCGCTCGAACTGCGACGAGACGGCATGTCGGCCACCGATTCCATCCACAAGGCGTGCCTGATGCGGTTCAGGCCGATCATGATGACGACGCTGGCGGCACTGATGGGCACCTTCCCGATCGCGCTCGGCACAGGCGCCAGCGCCGAGCTTCGGCAGCCGCTGGGTGTCGCGGTCGTCGGCGGCCTGCTCGCCTCGCAGGCGCTGACCCTGTTCGTGACGCCGGTGATCTATGTCTACATGGAGAATTTCTCGGGCTGGCTGGTCGGGCTGGTGCCGAAGCGCAAGTCCGAGCTGCACGTCGTCGACGTGGGCGATCAGCCGTCATTGTTCGGTACCAACGACGACATTCAGGGCGAGCCGCAGAAAACCGCCGCCGAGTAAGGGCTTGATGTGGGCCGGATAAAAGCTGGCCCAAGCCGTCATGCTTGCGGCCGGCGGATCGGAGCCATAGTTTGTGGCAATGTCCCACGATCATGATCACGACAACGAACTCGATCCGTTTGCCGCCCGCGTGCGGGCGCTGGAGACCATCCTGACCCGCAAGGGGCTGATCGATCCGGCCGCGATCGACGTCATCGTCGATACCTACGAGACCAAGATCGGTCCGCGCAACGGCGCCAGGGTGGTGGCGAAAGCCTGGAGCGATCCTGCCTATGCCGACTGGCTGAGGCGCGCCGCGACGGCGGCCATCGAATCGCTCAGCTACACCGGCCGGCAGGGCGAGCACATGCAGGCGGTGTTCAACACCGATGAGACGCACAACCTCGTCGTCTGCACGCTGTGCTCCTGCTATCCGTGGTCGGTGCTCGGGCTGCCGCCGGTCTGGTACAAGGCGCCGCCCTATCGTTCGCGCGCAGTCATCGACCCGCGCGGCGTGCTCGAGGAATTCGGGCTGACGCTGCCGGTGGACAAGAAGATCCGCGTCTGGGATTCGACCGCGGAACTGCGCTACCTCGTCGTGCCGCAGCGGCCGGACGGCACCGAAGGCTGGAGCGAGGAGCAACTGGCCGAACTGGTAAGCCGCGACGCCATGATCGGCACCGCGCTCGCCCAAGAACCTTCACAAACGAGGGGGCCGGCATGAACGGTCCCCAGGATCTCGGCGGACAGATGGGGTTCGGGCCCGTGGCCCCTGAAAAAGATGAACCCTACTTCCATGCCGATTGGGAGCGGCGCGCGCTCGGCGTGACGCTGACAGCCAGCGCCATGGGAGCCTGGAACATCGACGAAAGCCGGCACGCGCGGGAATCGCTGCATCCGGCGGTCTACTATTCGTCGAGCTACTACCAGATCTGGATCAAGGCGCTGGAGGTGCTGCTGACGCGCCACGGCTTCATCAGCCAGCGCGATCTGACGGAGGGCAGGGCGGTCGATCCGGCTGCGACGCCCAAAAGGGTGCTGAAGGCGGAAAACGTTCCGGCTGTGCTCGCCAAGGGCGGCCCATGCAACCGGCCGGTCGAGACGGCGCCGCGCTTCAAGGCCGGCGACGCCGTGCGGACAAAGAATTTCAACCCGACCGGCCACACCAGGCTGCCGCGCTATGCGCGCGGCAGACAGGGCACGATCGAGGCGGTGCGCGACGGCTTTGTCTTTCCCGACACCAACGCGCACGGCCAAGGCGAGAACCCGCAATGGGTCTATACGGTGGCTTTCGATGGGACGGAGATCTGGGGCGAGGGCGCCGACCCGACGCTGACCGTGTCGATCGACGCCTGGGAGAGCTATCTTGAACCGGCCTGAAGGGGCTGCGGCCGATTTGCCGCCGGGGGTCGATGCCCCGGTGTTTGCCGAGCCATGGCAGGCCGAGGCATTCGCCTTGACGGTGGCCCTGCACGACAAGGGCCTGTTCTCGTGGAACGAGTGGGCAGATGCCTTGTCGGCGCAGGTGAAGAAGCCGAACGCCGCGGCTGACGGCCACGATTATTACGAACATTGGCTGGCAGCACTGGAAAGCCTCCTTGCGTCGAAGGGGTTGGCCGCCAGGGCGGATGTCGACGCGATTGCGCAGGCCTGGGAACGCGCCGCCCATGCCACCCCACACGGCAAGCCGATCCTGCTGGAGAACGATCCGACCGGTCACGATCAAGCGAGCAGATAACTGCCTTCTCGGTACGTCCTTGTTCTCGTCTTGGCCAATCTTTAATCGGTTGGGATCATGCCTTCGAGAGCAATGATCCTCGTCCTGGCGGAGCGTTCGCGGATAGCTTTGAGCCGTCCGTATTCTGGAGAATCATACCATTCCATGAGGGAAGCCATGTTTGGGAACTCGACAATCACCAGGCGATGAGGTTCCCAATCACCTTCCAACACCTTGGTGGCTCCACCGCGGGCAATGTACCTTCCCCCGTAGCGCGCTTCTGTTGCTGGGACATCCCGGCGGTATTCTTCGAAAACGGCGGCGTCTGTTATGTCCACGTCAGCGATAAGATATGCTGCCATTGCCCTTTCCTCCGCGAAAGGAGGCATTGAAGCACGTTCATTAGCTATCCCGCAAATAAGCACGGTGACGGCTATCTTGTCTTTGTCTTGCGAATCCGGTCTCTCACGCTAATGGAATTTTCACCCCAACAGGACGAGGCGCTGCAAGCGGTTGCCCGCTGGCTCAAAGAGGGCCGGCCGCAGCTGTTCCGTCTGTTCGGCTATGCCGGCACCGGCAAGACGACGCTGGCGCGCTATTTCGCCGAGCATGTCGACGGCCAGGTGCAGTTCGCCGCCTTCACCGGCAAGGCGGCGCAGGTGCTGCGCTCCAAGGGGGCGGTCAATGCCCGCACCATCCATTCGCTGATCTACCGGCCCAAGGGCGAGGAATCGGTGGAGGACGAGGTGACCGGCAAGACCTCGATGTCGCCGACCTTCTCGCTCAACCGGCAGAGCCCGATCTCGCGCGCCAAGCTGGTCGTCATCGACGAATGCTCGATGGTCGACGAGCAGCTCGGCCGCGACCTGATGAGTTTCGGCACGCCGATCCTGGTGCTGGGCGACCCCGGCCAGTTGCCGCCGATCTCGGGCGGCGGTTTCTTCACCGACCACGAGCCGGATTTCCTGCTCACCGAAATCCACCGGCAGGCGCGCGACAATCCGATCCTGCGGCTGGCGCTCGACGTGCGCGAGGGCCGAGAATTCATGCGCGGCGACTACGGCACGGCGCAGGTGATCGGCAAGGAGGACGTCAACCAGGAGCTGGTGCTCAGGGCGGACCAGGTGCTGGTCGGCACCAACCGCACGCGCCGCCGCTACAACCAGCGCCTGCGCGAACTCAAGGGCTTCAATGCCGATTATCCGCAGGCCGGCGACAAGCTGGTCTGCCTACGCAACGATCCCGCCAAGGGGCTGCTCAACGGTTCGCTGTGGAAGGTGATGACCTCGTCGCGCGAGACGGTGAAACCCGGCATCAACCTTCTGGTTTCGCCCGAAGAGGACGATCCGGACCGCGGCGTCGCCAAGATCAAGCTGCTCAAGGCGGCATTCGAGGATCCGGACGCCGAAATTCCCTGGCAGCAGAAGAAGCGCTTCGACGATTTCGACTACGGCTACGCGCTGACCGTGCACAAGGCGCAGGGCTCGCAGTGGAACGAGATCGTGCTGTTCGATGAAAGCTGGGCCTTCAAGGAAACGCGCCAGCGGTGGCTTTATACCGCGATCACCCGGGCCGCCGAGCGGCTGACCATCGTCAGGTAGCGTTACGACGATGGCTTTTCTCGCGCACCGACCCGCTGGACCCCGAGCCATTCCCAGGCGTCGGCTTCGTCCTCGGCCTTGAAATGCCTGAATTCGATGGGTGACGACGCGGGTAAGGCGTGTCGTGCGTCCGCCGTCCAGTCGGGCGTACCGATTGCCGCGCACCTGCCTATGTGCTCCAGTGCGTGGACGGCGCCCTGCTTGAGGGTTTCGTCGGAAATGTCGGTCCAATCGACGCCGTCGTGATCGACCATGCGCACGGCCACGTCGATTCGCTGGTGGAGCGCGTACGCCGCCTCCAGCAGGCCGAACAGGTTTTCCGCATCGGCCGCCGCGACATGCCCGACCACATCGATTGCGAACAGGTCGTCGCGATCGGTGTCGATGCGACGGATCGCCGGCACGGATTGCAGGAAATTCACGGGCGGAGCCTCCTTTGGCGGAAATAGCGGTCTTCTGGAACACCGGAAACCCCCTATCTGTTCCCGTCAAAGGCGCTATAGATGCCCTGTCTCAAGCGCGCCGCGGCTGAACGGCGCACGCCAACCGCCTGATTTCACGGACGCCAGCCCATGCCCGCAAAGCTTTCCGTCAACCTCAACGCCATCGCCATGCTGCGCAACCGGCGCGACCTGCCATGGCCAAGCGTGATCGGCGTCGGCCGCCTTGCCCTTGCCGCCGGGGCACATGGGCTGACGGTCCACCCGCGTCCCGACGAACGTCACACGAGGCATTCCGACCTGCCCGAGATCAGGGCGCTGATCGACGATGAGTTTCCGAAGGCCGAGTTCAACATCGAGGGCTACCCGAGCGAGGATTTCCTGGCGCTTGTGGAAAAACATCAGCCCGAACAGGTGACGCTGGTTCCCGATGACCCGGCACAGGCAACTTCCGATCATGGCTGGAACTTTGGCGCCGACTCGGCGTTCCTGACACCGGTCGTCAGGCGTCTGAAGAAGAGCGGTTTCAGGGTGTCGTTGTTTTCGGACGCCGATCCTGTCGGCATGGCGGCCGCGCGCGACACTGGCGCTGACCGGATCGAACTCTATACCGGCCCTTACGGCAGCTACCATTCGGATTCCGAAAAGGCCGCCAAAGAGCTGGAAAGATTAGGAAAAACCGCCGATGCGGCATTCGCCTCCGGCCTTCAGGTCAATGCCGGGCACGATCTGACAGTGGACAATCTGCCTGCGTTGGCAAGGCGTATTCCGGCATTGGCCGAAGTGTCGATCGGACACGGGTTGACAGCCGACGCGTTGGAGTATGGCATGGCCGGCACGGTGGGTCGGTTTCTAAAGGCTTGCGGCTGGTAGGGGTAGAGAGCGTCGCTTTGCAGGTATGGCAGCCATAGCGTGCAATTGACATCGCATCGCAGCATGCATGAAGCACCGCGCGCTTGTCGGGGAGTGGTCCATGGACCTTGCCACTCGCGTTAGCGAGGCCGAAACCGTCGAGCAATCGAGCCATTCGGGGGCCGAAAAGCAAAGCACCAAAGTTCTGATGCTGGGGGCGCTCGGCGTCGTCTATGGTGATATCGGCACCAGCCCGATCTACGCCTTCCGTGAGGCGCTTCACGCTTCGCCCGGTATCGATACGCGTGTTCACGTGCTTGGCGTGCTGTCGCTGATCGTCTGGGCGCTAACGATCATCGTGACCATAAAATATGTCGCCTTCGTGCTTCGTGCCGACAACAAGGGCGAGGGCGGCACGCTGTCGCTGATGTCGCTGGCGCGCAGCGCCTATCCCAAGGGAGCGAGGCTCATCCTGGCGATCGGCCTCTGCGGCGCGGCGTTGTTTTTCGGCGATTCGATCATAACGCCGGCCATCTCCGTGCTGTCGGCGGTCGAAGGGCTCAGGGTGGTGACCCCGACACTGGACGCTTACGTCGTGCCGATCACGCTGGTCATCCTGGCCGTGCTGTTCTCGGTGCAACGCTTCGGCACGGGGAAGGTGGCGGCGGTGTTCGGGCCGGTGACCGCGCTGTGGTTCCTGGCCATCGGCGTCGCGGGGCTCTATCATCTGACGGACGATCCATCGATCCTGTTGGCCATCAATCCCTATTACGCGGTCGTCTATCTCGCCAGCACACCCACGGCCGCCTTCGTCACCGTCGGCGCTGTGTTCCTGGCGGTCACCGGGGCCGAGGCGCTCTATGTCGATCTCGGCCATTTTGGGCGCAAGCCTATCGTGCTGGCGTGGTTTTCCGTGGTCTTCCCCTGCCTCCTGCTCAACTATTTCGGGCAGGGTGCCTTTGTGCTGGCCAATGGCGGAAGGCCGACCGATCCATTCTTCCAGATGCTGCCCGACTGGGCTCTGATGCCGATGGTGGGACTGGCGACGGCCGCGACCGTCATCGCCAGCCAGGCCGTCATCTCGGGTGCCTTTTCGCTGACCCGCCAGGCGGTGCAGCTCAACCTTCTGCCACGCATCGAGGTGCAGCATACGTCCGAAATGCAACTCGGTCAGATCTACATGCCGCGCGTCAACCTGCTCATCGCGCTGGGGGTGATGCTGCTGGTCGTCGGTTTCGGCAGCTCGAGCTCGCTGGCTTCCGCCTATGGCATCTCGGTCACCGGCGAAATGCTGATGACGACCATCCTGCTGTTCGTGGTGATGCGCAAGCTGTGGAAGTGGAAGCTGGCGCTTGCCCTGGCCTTGACCGTGCTGTTCGGTGTCATCGACAGCGGCTTCTTCCTGGCAAACATCGTGAAGATATTCGAAGGCGGCTGGGTATCGATCACGGTTGCCTGCCTGATGGGGCTGATCATGTGGACCTGGATACGCGGCAGCCGCTACCTGTTCGACAAGACCCGCCGCAATGAGATCCCGCTCGATTTCCTCGCCGGCAACCTTCTGAAGAAGAAGCCGCAGCTGGTGTCCGGCACCGCGGTCTTCCTGACCAGCGATCCATTGAGCGCGCCGACCGCGCTGATGCACAGCCTGAAGCATTACAAGGTGCTGCATGAGCAGAATGTCATCCTGTCGGTGGTGACGGCGCCGCAGCCGGTGGTACCAGACAGCGACCGCGTCAAGATGGAGACGGTCAACGAGCTGTTCATGCGGGTGACGCTGACCTTCGGCTATATGGAGCAGCCCAACATCCCGCGCGCGCTGGCGATCTGCCGCAAGCAGGGCTGGAAGTTCGATATCATGACGACGTCGTTCTTCCTGTCGCGGCGCTCGCTCAAGGCCTCGCCCAATTCCGGCATGCCGGTGTGGCAGGACCGGCTGTTCATCGGCCTGGCACGCACGGCGGCCGATGCGACCGAATATTTCCAGATCCCGACCGGACGCGTCGTGGAAATCGGCACGCAAGTCGCTATCTAAGGCTGATACGCCCATAAAACCTGCTGCCCCGAGCCGCGAATTCAGCCCGCGACCATTGGATTTCAGGCCGTCTCGCAAGGAGCCTGGCGCTGCCAGCATGGGAGCCATTACGCGACGGCACTTGATATTGCATTGCAGCAAGCGTAGAGCACCGCGCGCTTATCGGAGTGTCGTCCCATGGCCCTTACCAATGCTGGTAGTGAGGCAGAACCCGTCGAACAGTCGAGCCATCCGGAGATCGAACAGCATAGCACCAAGGTGCTGATGCTGGGTGCTCTTGGTGTGGTCTATGGGGATATCGGAACCAGCCCGATTTATGCCTTTCGCGAAGCGCTGGTGGCGTCGTCCCACGGCACCGTCGCGGATCGCGGCGATATTCTCGGCGTGCTGTCGCTGATCATCTGGTCGCTGACGATCATCGTCACCATCAAATACATCATGTTCGTGCTGCGTGCCGACAATCGCGGCGAGGGCGGCGTGCTGTCGCTGATGGCACTGGCTCGCGGCAGTTTTCCAAAGCGCTCGGCGGTCATCCTGGGCATCGGCATCGTCGGCGCCTCGCTGTTTTTCGGCGACGCGGTCATCACGCCGGCGATTTCGGTGCTGTCGGCGGTGGAGGGCATGAATGTCGTCACCCCCACCTTCCAGCCCTATGTGGTGCCGCTGACACTGGTCATTCTCGCCATGGTGTTCGCGGTGCAACGTTTCGGCACGGGCGGTGTCGGACTGGTCTTCGGTCCGGTGACGGCGGTATGGTTCCTGGCGATCGGCCTTTCGGGCCTCAACCACATCATCGCCGATCCGGAAATCCTGTGGGCGATCAGCCCCCACTACATCGTCGCCTTCCTGATCCATTCGCCCGACGTTGCCTTCGTGACGATCGGTGCCATCTTCCTCGCCGTCACCGGCGCCGAGGCGCTCTACGCCGATCTCGGCCATTTCGGCCGCAAGCCGATCGTGCTCGCCTGGCTGGCGATCGTGTTTCCCTGCCTGCTGCTCAATTATGCCGGGCAGGGCGCTTTCGTGCTGGCCAAGAACGGCGTCGTCGGCCATCCGTTCTTCGAGATGAACGAGGGTTGGGCTCTGATTCCCATGGTCGTGCTGGCGACAGCGGCGACGGTCATCGCCAGCCAGGCGGTGATTTCGGGTGCCTTCTCGCTGACCCGGCAGGCGGTGCAGCTCAATATGCTGCCGCGGCTCGAAATCCTGCATACATCGGAAAAACAGTCCGGCCAGATCTACATGCCGCGCGTCAACCTGTTGCTGGCGCTGGTGGTGATGATGCTGGTGGTCGGCTTCGGCGAGTCCAGCAAGCTCGCCTCGGCCTATGGCATCTCGGTGACCGGCAACATGCTGGTGACGACGGTGCTGCTCTATGTCGTCATGACCCGCATCTGGAAATGGCGACTCTGGGTTGCAATCAGCCTGACCGCCCTGTTCGCCTTCATCGACATCGGCTTCTTCGCCTCCAACATCGTCAAGGTGTTCGAGGGCGGCTGGGCTTCGCTGGCGGTTGCCTTCACCATCGTGCTGGGCATGTGGACATGGGTGCGCGGCAGCCGCTATCTGTTCGACAAGACCCGCCGCAACGAGATCCCGCTCGATTTCCTGGCCGGCAACCTTCTGAAGAAGAAGCCGCAGCTGGTGTCCGGCACCGCTGTCTTCCTGACCAGCGATCCATTGAGCGCGCCGACCGCGCTGATGCACAGCCTGAAGCACTACAAGGTGCTGCATGAGCAGAATGTCATCCTTTCGGTGGTGACCGCGCCGCAGCCGGTGGTGCCAGACAGCGACCGCGTCAAGATGGAGACGGTCAACGAGCTGTTCATGCGGGTGACGCTGACCTTCGGCTACATGGAGCAGCCCAACATCCCGCGCGCGCTGGCGATCTGCCGCAANCAGACAGCGACCGCGTCAAGATGGAGACGGTCAACGAGCTGTTCATGCGGGTGACGCTGACCTTCGGCTACATGGAGCAGCCCAACATCCCGCGCGCCCTGGCGATCTGCCGCAAGCAGGGCTGGAAGTTCGATATCATGACGACGTCGTTCTTCCTGTCGCGCCGTTCGCTCAAGGCCTCGCCCAATTCCGGCATGCCGGTGTGGCAGGACCGGCTGTTCATCGGCCTGGCACNCCGGCTGTTCATCGGCCTGGCACGCACGGCGGCCGATGCGACCGAATATTTCCAGATCCCGACCGGACGTGTGGTAGAAATCGGCACGCAGGTGGCGATCTGAAGGCCTGACCTGACGACGTTGGGAGGCGGGCATGAGCGGCGAATTGGTGCTTGTCACCGGCGGGTCTGGCTTCCTCGGCGCCCACTGTATCCTCGCACTCTTGAAGGCGGGCTACCGCGTGCGCACGACCGTGCGCTCCGCCAAGCGGCAGGCCGACGTTCTGGCCATGCTCAAGGCCGGTGGCGCCGAGCCGGGCGGCAGCCTCTCCTTTGCCATCGCCGACCTCATGATCGATGCGGGCTGGCCGCAAGCGGTCGCCGGCTGCGACTATGTTCTTCATGTCGCCTCGCCATTCCCGCCCGGCGTGCCGAAGCACGAGGATGACCTGATCGTTCCGGCTCGTGAAGGCGCGCTGCGCGTGTTGCGGGCGGCACGGGACGCTGGTGTGAAACGCGTCGTGCTGACCTCGTCCTTCGCCGCCATCGGCTATGGCAAGTTGCCACCCGACGGGCGGCCGTTCACGGAGGAGAGCTGGACCGATCCGACCGGCAAGGTCAGCGCCTATGTCAAGTCGAAGACGCTTGCCGAGCGCGCCGCCTGGGATTTTATCGCCGCCGAGGGTAGCGGACTGGAGTTGGCGGTCGTCAATCCGGTCGGCATCTTCGGCCCGGTGCTCGGGGCCGACCATTCGACCTCCACGGAATTTGTCCAGCGCATGATGAACGGTGCGATGCCCGGGCTGCCGCGCCTGTCCTTCGGCGTCGTCGACGCGCGTGACGTGGCGGACCTGCATGTGCGCGCCATGATCGATCCCGCCGCGCGCGGCGAGCGCTTCCTTGCGGTATCGGGCGATTTCATGACCGTGCGGGAAATCGCGCAGACCTTGAAAACGCGGCTCGGCGGCTCGGCGTCGCGCGTTTCCACACGGCAGCTTCCCGATTGGCTGGTGCGGATCGTCGGCCTGTTCAACCCGGAAGCGGCGCAGCTGGTGGCGGAATTGGGTAAGGTCAAGAATGCCACCGGCGCCAAGGCGGTTCGCATGCTCGGCTGGGCGCCACGATCGCGCGAAGAAGCACTGGCCGCCACCGCAGAAAGCCTGATCCGGCTCGGCCTGCTCAAGAGTTCGAAGTAGCGCGGCGGGAGGAAGACCTGCCGCCGCGCTGCTTTCAGCCAGCCAACGCGGCTTTGTTGGCCTCGAGGAATTGCTTCAAGGTCTTCGGCGTCCTGCCGGAAAGCGTCTCGATCGCGTCGGTCACCATGGCGATGCGGCCGGAGCGCGTGTTGACGTCGAAGGACACGACGACGTCAGCGAAATCCTCGGGAATGCCGGCCGCCTTTACACCTTCGGCCAGCGCGTCATCGGGAACCTGAATGACCTCAAGCGGCTTGCCGGTAACCTCGCTTACCAGGGCCGCGATCTCGGCCGTGGTGTAGGCATGCGGACCGGTCAGCGTGTAGGTCTTGCTGTCGGTCATGCTGGAAACAAGGCCAGCGGCGATCGCCGCCGCCATGTCGTCGCGTGCGCCGTGGGCGATGCGGCCTTCGCCGGCGGACGTATACCAGTGTCCCGAGGCGATCGCATGCGGCAATGCCAGGAACAGGTTCTCCTGGTACCAGCCGTTGCGGAAGATAGTGTAGGGAATGCCGCTCGCCTTGATCGCCTGCTCGGTGCTGTAGTGGTCATCGGCAAACAGGACCGGCGATACCGGCTCCGGGTTGGGCATCGAGGTGTAGAGCAAATGCGAAACGCCGGCGCTCTTGGCCGCGGCGACGGCATTTTCGTGCTGCTTCAGGCGCCTGCCGCTTTTGAGATCGAGATCGCCGGTCGAAATGATCAGCACCTTGTCGGCGCCCTTGAATGCGGTTTCGAGCGAGGCCGCGTCGTTGAAGTCGGCCGCCCTGACGATGACACCGCGCGCCGCCAGATCGGCAACGCTTTCTGGATTGCGTGTGGTGGCGATGATGTTTGCCGGCAGAACTTTGTGCGTGTCCAAGAGAAAGTTGATGACGCCGCGGCCAAGTTGGCCGGAGGCGCCTGTAACGAGGAGGGTTTCGGTCATGGGAGATCCTGACATTGTGCCGCAAGGGCGGTCGAGTGGTGGTCTCAGAAAGAGACCAGCACTAAAATAGGAATTGACCCGGTGCCGTAAAGAAGGCAGTTTTTTGGGAGGTAGGCACGCGCAGGGAACCAGCCATGGACGGCAAGGTCATCAATCTGAAATCCAAGATGGAGATCTACAAAGCGATCAGCGGCGGCGGCAATATTGCCAATTGTCCGGTTCGCGATGTCATCCAGGGCGTCAGCGGCAAATGGAGATCGCTGCTGATGATGGCGCTGGCTGAACAACCCTATCGCTTCGGCGAGTTGCGGCGCCTTGTGCCCGACATTTCGCAGCGCATGCTGACCCAGACGCTGTACGATCTGCAGCGCGATGGCTATGTGCATCGCGAGGTGTTTCCGACCAAGCCGCCGAGCGTCGAATACAGCCTGACCGATCTCGGGCGCTCGATGTTCGGCGCCTTTCATCAATTGATCCTGTGGGCCGAACGCAACCATGATGCGGTGCGCGAGGCTCGTGCCGATTTTGATGCCGCCCAGGGCTGAACAGCCGAAGGGCCGCCGCGACTTGATTTCATCCGGCCGCTGAAGGATTGTCCCGGCCAGATCGGCTTGGGGGCACTCGCATTTCCTACGATATCGCAATTGCAGGCGCCGGCCCGGCGGGGCTCGCGATGGCGCTCTATCTCAAGCGCGCCGGGCACAGGGTCACCGTCTTCGAGCGCTTCGAGGAACCGAAACCGGTCGGCTCCGGGCTGATCCTGCAGCCGACCGGGTTGACCGTGTTGGCCGATCTCGGCCTGCTCGACGACATACTGGCGCTCGGCGCCCGCATCGACCGGCTGCATGGCGCCGACGCCTCGACCGGCCGCACCGTGCTCGACGTCCGCTACGATGCGCAGCGCGGCCGCCGTTTCGGCCTGGCGGTGCATCGGGCTGCCCTGTTCGGCGTGCTTTTCCGCGCCGCCCGGCGCGAGGCCATCGCCATCGAGACCGGCGTCGAGATCGAGGCCGTGGAGGCCGGCGAACGGGCGACGCTGGTCTGTGGCAACGGACGAAGGGCAGGGCCGTTCGATCTGATCGTCGACGCCAGCGGCTCGCGCTCGAAACTGCGGCAATGCTCTGATAATGGAGGCGCGCCGCGGCCGCTCACCTATGGCGCGTTCTGGGCATCGCTCGGCTGGCGCGGCGAGGGCTTCGACGAGCACGCGCTTTCGCAGCGCTACGACAGGGCCAGCGTGATGATCGGCGTGCTGCCGATCGGCCGGCCGGAACCGGGTGCTGAAAAGATGGCGGCCTTCTTCTGGAGCCTGAAGCCTGATGATGCCGACGCGGTGCGTGCTCAGGGCCTGGACGCCTGGAAGGAGAGGGTGGTCCGGCTGTGGCCGCAAAGCCAGGCGTACACCAGCCAGATCGATAGTTTCGACCAGCTGTCGCTGGCCCGCTACGGCCATCACACGATGAAGCTTCCGGTTGGCCGACGGCTGGCGATCATCGGCGATGCCGCGCATTCGACCAGCCCGCAGCTCGGACAAGGGGCCAACATGGCGCTGCTCGACGCGGCGGCGCTCAGCCATGCGCTGGCACGGACTGACAATATCGAGGCTGCACTCGAAGCGTATGCCAGGGCGCGGCGCTGGCATGTGCGTGTCTTCCAGGCGCTGTCGCTGGCGTTCACGCCGTTCTACCAGTCGGATTCCGTGGCGCTGCCGTTCATCCGTGACCGGCTGGTGGCGACCATCGCGAAAATCCCTCCGGCGCCGCAGCTCCTGGCGTCGATGGTGGCCGGCACGGCGATCGATCCGTTCAAGCGGATTGGGCTGACGGAAGCGCGATGGGCAGATCGTTTCGATGGCTCGACAGAAATGAGCCCTTCGCCCGCAGGAAGGTATCCAGACGCTGCGGATAATCCGGTGCAACGGCGTCCCTGATGGAGAGGCGTTCGCTCAACGTTTTTCGCCAGGCCTGGACACGCGGCTTGCCGTCCAGGATGCCGAAATCGCCGAACCGGTCGAAGGCGTCGAGATATCTGAAAACAGGGCCATAAACAGCATCGACGAGCGAGAAACAGTGGCCGGCAAACCATGGCCCACCCTGCCGGGCTTCGTTCGCCAATTCGGCTTCAAGACGGCCAAACATGGCCGACAGCGTGCTGGTCTCGGCAAGGAAGCCGGCCTCGGTGGGGGCCGAATAGAAGCGGCCGATGGCGTTGAGGATGGCCGAGCCGAATTCGATCCAGGCACGGTGCCGGGCGCGGGCATAGGGGTCGGCGGGGTGGAGGGGATTGGCCTGTGTCTCTTCGAGGAATTCGAGAATGACAGCCGACTCGAAGATTACCGTTTCCTCGCCATTCCGCGGCACGCGCAGCAACGGAACCTTGCCGAGCGGCGAGATCGCCTTGAACCAGTGCGGCTTGTCGGCGAGGTCGATGTCGACGCGTTCGAACGGCACGCCTTTTTCGGTCAGCGAGATCGCCGCGCGCTGGACGTAAGGGCAGAGAGGGTGGCTGACGAGAACGAGTTTGTCGTGCGTCATGGATTTGTCTTTCAGTATTGATGCAATTGCATCTATGTAGATGCGTGTGCATCGATCGTCAAGCTTGATGCATCTGCATCTATCGCCTAATGTGGGCCATGACCGAGAACACCACGCCTTCGCCGGACGCCATCAAGGCATGGGCTCGCCTGATGCGCGTTTCACGCCAACTGGTGGAGAGTGCCGAAGACGCGCTGAAGCGAGGCGGTCTGCCATCGCTCGACTGGTACGATGTATTGCATGAACTCGCCGAGGCGGGCGAGGGTGGCTTGCGGCCGTTTCAATTGATCGAGCGCACCCTTTTTGCGCAATACAACATCTCGCGGCTGCTGGCGCGGCTCGAAGCGGACCGGCTGGTCGAGAAACTACCGGTGGCCGATGACGGTCGCGGCCAGACGATCCGCATCACGGCCAAGGGGCTGGAGATGCGGCGGCGGATGTGGGCGGTCTATGGCCGGTCGATCGCGGAACTGGTTGGCGCCAAACTCCGCGCGGATGAGCTGAACGCCCTGTCGGCACTGCTTGGCCGGCTGCGTCACCCGCCTGCCGGAGACTAACATATGCGATGCGTGGCATCGCAGGGACTTGCAGTTTTTTCTTTGTCCCCCTTGCGCCGAGGACCGGATTGCGCAATATGCCGAACCGTAACGTACGGTACGGCTGCCGGATTGGCGACCAGCCTTGCCGTTTGGGAATGATCGTGTTGCTAGCAAACGCCGACATCGAAACCAGCGAGACGCTGACGGAGCGGCAGAAGGCCGTTCTGGATGCGGCATTGCGGCTGTTGGTCGAGGAGGGCGATCAGCTGACCATGACCGCCGTGGCCAGGCGCGCAAGCTGTTCCAAGGAAACGCTCTACAAATGGTTTGGCGACCGCGACGGGCTGCTGACGGCGACGGTACAGTGGCAGGCCTCCAAGGTGCGGGTGGCGCCGGTCGATGGCAGGGGGCTCGATCTTGCCTCGCTGGCGGCAAGCCTCGAGCGTTTCGCTTCCGACTGGCTGAAAGTGATTTCGAGCGATACCTCGATAGCGCTCAATCGCGTCGCTGTCGGCCATGCCGGGTCAGGCAAGGACAATCTTGGCGCCGTCGTGCTGGACAATGGCCGCTTCGCGCTGGCCAAGCGGCTGAAGCCGGTGCTGGAGGCGGGCCGCCAGGCAGGGCTTTTGGATTTCGCGGATGCCGAGACGGCGTTTCGTACCTTTTTCGGGCTGGTCGCCCGCGACGTGCAGATCCGTCTCTTGCTCGGCGACCGGCTGGAATTGACTGAGGCGGCGATCGGCGGCGACGCCGCGCGGGCGACGCAGCAGTTTCTCGCTCTTTTCGGAGCAAAAACCGGGCCGCGAGGCCTTTGATTCATAAAACGGGAAGGAAGTAAAAATGCGCGTCTATTACGATCGTGATGCCGATCTCAACCTGATCAAGGGCAAGAAGGTCGCCATCATCGGCTATGGCAGCCAGGGCAGGGCGCATGCGCTCAACCTCAAGGATTCCGGCGCCAAGGAGATCGCCATCGGGCTCAAGGCCGGCTCGACGACCGCCAAGAAGGTCGAGGCCGACGGGCTCAAGGTGATGAGCGTGGCGGACGCCGCCAAATGGGCCGACCTGATGATGATGGCGACGCCCGACGAATTGCAGGCCGACATCTACAAGAACGAGATCGCGCCGAATATCCGCGACGGTGCCGCGATTGCCTTCGCGCACGGCCTCAACGTGCATTTCGGCCTGATCGAGCCGAAGTCGACGGTCGACGTGGTCATGATCGCGCCGAAGGGCCCCGGCCATACCGTGCGCGGCGAATACCAGAAGGGCGGCGGCGTGCCGTGCCTGGTCGCCGTCAACCAAGACGCTTCGGGCAACGCGCTCGACCTGGCGCTCTCCTACGCCTGCGGCGTCGGCGGCGGCCGTTCGGGCATCATCGAGACCAATTTCCGCGAGGAATGCGAAACCGATCTGTTCGGCGAGCAGGTGGTGCTGTGCGGCGGCCTGGTCGAACTGATCCGTGCCGGTTTCGAAACGCTGGTGGAAGCCGGCTATGCGCCCGAAATGGCCTATTTCGAGTGCCTGCACGAGGTCAAGCTGATCGTCGACCTGATCTATGAGGGCGGCATCGCCAACATGAACTACTCGATCTCGAACACCGCCGAATGGGGCGAGTACGTCTCGGGCCCGCGCATCATCACCGCCGAGACCAAGGCCGAGATGAAGCGCGTGCTGAAGGACATCCAGACCGGCAAGTTCACCTCGGAGTGGATGCAGGAATACCGCGCCGGCATGTCGCGCTTCAAGGGCATCCGCCGCAACAACGACAGCCACCAGATCGAGGAAGTCGGCGCCAAGCTGCGCGCCATGATGCCGTGGATTTCGAAGAACAAGCTGGTCGACAAAGCCAAGAACTGAGCGAAATCCACGTTCTTGCCTTTGCGTGTCCTCGGGCTTTGCCCTGCGGGCACGCGGGGGATCTCGAAGAACAAACTGGTCGACAAGGCCAAGAACTGAGGCATCCACGCTCGACGAGCAACGAACCAAAAACGGCGCCACCTGGCGCCGTTTTCATTTCCGGACCGTTCCGGCCTTACTCAGTCAGCTATAGGGCGACCAGCATTGCTGGCGCGGGCCGTTGTAGGGCTGGAACGTGTTGTCCCAGGCGCGATACGACCGGTACCTGTTGTAGCACCATTGCACATGGGCGTTCGAAAGCCGTCCCGCGCGGTAATAACGGCGCGGCGCAGGCCTATAATAATCGTAGTTGTTGTACATGCTGCCAAGGCCGAGCCCCAAGCCGAGGCCCAGGACCGCGGCGGCGCCGTCATCATAATAGCCGCCGTGATAGTGGCGGCGGCCGTGATGCCAGCGCCAGTTGTCGCCGCCGTTCCAGTTGCCGCCGCCGTTCCAATTGCCCCCGTTCCAGTGCCGGTTTCCATTCCAGTGGCCCGACCGGCGCCATCTCCAGTCATTGTTGAACGAGCGGTCGTTGCCGCCTGCCCAGCTGTCGCGCACCGGAGTGACCGCAGGTGCTGCCGTGCTGGCGGGAACCGACAGGTTCGGCTGAAGGATCGGACCGGCAGCGGACGGCGCCGTGATGCCGGAGACAATTCCGAGCGCTATCAGCCCGGATTTCATCGTGAAAGAAAAGAGCGAATTCATTGCACTCTCCAAGAGACACAGGCCCCACGCCTACCCTGGAATGGGCCTACTGTGGATGTTCGCATCTGAACGGCGGATGAACGGAAAGGTTCCGTCAACCATGACGCGAACACCGCAGGACCAATCGATCTCCGCTTGTGGTCCCTGCGATCTTGTTTTCTGGCGCACTTGCGGGCAAAGGTCGGGGCATGTCGCTGCGCCTTGCCACCTTCAATGTCGAGAACCTGATGAACAGGTTCGATTTTTCCGGTTATCGCAACCAGCTCAACGAAGACCGGACGCTGGCGCTGTTCGATATCCAGAGCGAGGCCGAATACAAGATGCTGGAGCAGGCCCGGGCGATCGCCCAGTCCGACGACATGCGCCAGCTCACGGCGCTGGCGATCGCCGCCACCCGTGCCGATGTCATCTGCATGCAGGAGGTCGACAACATCGAGGCGCTGAAGGCCTTCGAATACGGCTATCTGTTCAAGATGGTGGGGCAGGGCTACCGCCAGAAATACATCACGTCGGGCAATGATTCGCGCGGCATCGATGTCGCCATCATGATGCGCAACGAGACCGCGCAGGGCCAGCCGATCGAATTCGTTCGCATGACCAGCTACGCCCATGTCACCTACGAGCAGTTCGGGCTGCATACGCCGGAACTGGCGGCCCTCGGCAACCAGGCCAATGGACGCGTCTTCCGGCGTGACTGCCTGGAAATCGATATCACCGTTGGTGGCGTGCCGCTGACGCTCTATCTCGTGCACTTCAAGTCGATGGGCTCGCCGCGCAACGGCCTCGACGGGCGCGAGGCGACGATGCCGGTGCGTATCGCCGAGGCGCAAGCAGTGCGCCGGATCATAGAACAGCGTTTCGGCACGGATCATGCCGCCGACAAGCGGTGGGCGATCTGCGGCGACATGAACGATTACCGCCAGCGCGTGAAGATCGCCGGCGATGAATTCGACGGCTACCGTTTCGAGGTGGTCGACGAGGCCAAGTCTTGCATCGACGTGCTGACGGCGGGCGGCTTCAGTGAAAACATCGTCGAACGGCGGCCGGAAATGAACCGCTGGACCTTCTACCACACACGCGGACCCGAGGAGCGGCATCTCTGCCAGCTCGATTATATCCTGCTTTCCAAGGGGCTGGCGGCGAAGAATGCCACCGCCGTTCCCGACATCATCCGCAACGGCCAGCCCTGGCGCACGATCTTTCCCGCGGGCCAGGAAGTCGAGCGTTTCCCGCGCGCCGGCTGGGACCGGCCGAAAGCGTCGGACCACTGCCCGGTGGCGATCACGCTGGATATTGTCCAGTGAGCATGCGTTTCGATCTGCCGCGCAATGTCATCCTGCCTGTGGATGCCGTCGAGGTCCGGCTCGATCCCGGCCCGCACCCTTTCGCGCTGGAAAACGCTGACGCTATCGCCGAGAACTGGCAGCGTGAGATCGCGGCCAATCCGGCGCTGTTCGACGGTACGGTCGTGCTTTTGTCGCAACTTGCCTGGCGCGACAACCGGCTCGTCGGCCGCTGTCATGCGATCAACTACTCCACCTTCATGCTTTGGCGTCAGCAGCGCGAAAATACCGGCGCCGAGCATGCTTATGCACATGCCATGCTGGTGGCCGGCGACAATGCGCTGGTGGCGATCCGCATGGGGCCGCATACCGTGAGCGCGGGCCGCGTCTATTTTGCCGCCGGATCGTTCGAGCCGATCGACTTTCGCGACGGGCTGGTCGACGTCGATTTCAACATGATCCGCGAGGTGCGCGAGGAGACCGGGCTCGACTTGTCGGCTGCCAGGCGCGGCGTGCGTTATCACGCCCTTTCGATGGCAAGCGGGACAGTCATCTTCCGCCGTTATCACGTGACGGCACCGGCCGATGAGATCGCGCGGCGAATATCAGCCTTCGTCGCCAGTGAGACCGATCCGGAGATCGAAGGGCCGGTCATCATCCGTGATGCCGCCGACCTGCCGGAGGGGCTGTCGCCGCACATGAAGCCGCTGATCGAGTGGCATTTTTCCGGCGAGGGTTAGGGGCGCGTCTTGCCCTGCGCCGCCTTGCGATCGTTTTTGGCCGCGACGAAGAACAAGATGAAGCCGATACCCAGCAAGCCGCCCATCGCCATGCCCATAGTCTGGCCGACGATTGCCTGGAATTCCGAGGTGACGCGGTCGGGATTGGCCATGCCGTAGCGGGCGAGATACCACCAGATGCCGGCCAGGGCGGCTTCGATGATGACCATCACCAGGACCAACCGCGCCTTCTTGCTCATGCGTCATTCCTCAACCAGGGATGTCCTGGCCTAACATTGCGAGCCGCGTGGCGGGAGAGGGGGAAACGTCGAAGGTTGTGCAAAACCAGATCGAAGCGCCGGACACGTTTTCCGATTGGGATTGCCTATTCGTGCCGGAGCGCGTCGATCGGGTCGAGCCTGGCGCCGCGCAAGGCCGGGAAGAAGCCGAACACCATGCCGATCAGCGCCGAAAAGCCGACGGCGAGCAAGATGACCGCCGGGCTTGGCGCGAAGGGGATGGTCAGCGTCGCCGAGGCGAGGCCGGCCAGCGCCAGGCCGATCAGGATGCCGATGATGCCGCCGAGCAGCGACAGCACCGTCGCCTCGACCAGGAACTGGATGAGGATGTGCTTTTCATGCGCGCCAATGGCAAGCCTGATGCCGATCTCTCGCGTGCGCTCGGTGACCGAGACCAGCATGATGTTCATGATGCCGATGCCGCCGACCAACAGGCTGACGCCGGCGACCGCACCCAGCATGCCGGTCATGGTGGTGGTGGCGCTGGCCATGGCGTCGGCGATCTGCGTCATGTCGCGGATGCCGAAATCGCTCTCGCGGTCGGGGGTGATGCGGCGCGCGTCGCGCAAGATGTCCTCGACGCGCGGCTGCAATTCCGTGGTCGGCGTGCGGTCGTCGGCGGCGATGTAGATGTTGTCGATGTCGCGGTTGCCGGCGATGCGGCGCTGGTAGGCATGCAGCGGCATCAGCACGACATTGTCCTGGTCCTGGCCGAAGCCGGTATAGCCCTTGGGTTCGAGCAGGCCGACGACCTTGCAGGAGGTGCGGTTGACGCGGATGATCTCGCCCTCTGGATCGCCGGCGCCGAAGAACTGCTGGCGCACCGTCTCGCCGATCAGGCACACGCCGGTGCCGGAACGGGTTTCGGAATCGCTGAACGGCCGGCCCGACACCAGCTTCCAGTCGCGCGCGTCGAGATAGGCGCTGTCGGTGCCGGTGACGCCGGAGGTCAGGCTCTCGGTGCCGAAGATGACGCGCACCTGTTTCTGCGAGGCCGGCGAGATGGCGCGTGCGCCGCTGAGATGCGCGACCAGCGCTGCCACGTCCTTCTCGGCCAGCGGACGTACCGCCTGGTCAAGGCCGCCGGGGGCGCCGGGACCGGCGGGCCGCCCGGCGCGAACGACCAGCAAATTGCTGCCGAGCTTGGAGATGTCAGCCTTGACCTTCTGCGTGGTGCCGGAGCCGATGGTCAGCATGGCAATGACGGCGGCGACGCCGATGACGATGCCGAGCAGCGTCAGGAACGAGCGCAGCACATTGCGGCGGATCGAGCGCAGCGAGAGGCGGACGGTTTCCCAGATCATGGTCAGGCCACTTCCGTGTTCAGAGAATCGGAAGCGACATGCCCATCGAGGAAGCGGATGGTGCGCTCGGCATATTCGGCGACGTCGGCCTCGTGGGTGACCATGGCGATGGTCAGGCCAAGCTCCTTGTTGAGCCGCGTCAGCAACTCCATGATTTCGTGCGTGCGTGCGGTGTCGAGATTGCCGGTCGGCTCGTCAGCGACAAGCAGCGTCGGCCTGGTGACGATGGCGCGCGCGATCGCCACGCGCTGCTGCTGGCCGCCGGACAGTTCGGCCGGCGTGTGGTGCTCGCGGCCGTCGAGGCCGACCTCGGCGAGCGCCTGCATGGCCAGGTCGCGGCGCTCACGGGCGGCCACCCCGCGATAGATCAGCGGCAGTTCGACGTTTTCGGCCGCCGTGGTGCGGGCCAAGAGATTGTAGCCCTGGAAGACGAAGCCGACATAGAGGTTGCGCAGCATGGCGCGGCGGTTGCGGTCGAGGCGGCCGGCATCGACGCCCATGAAGGAATAGGTTCCGGCCGTCGGCGTGTCGAGGCAGCCGATGATGTTCATCGCCGTCGATTTGCCGGAGCCGGACGGGCCCATGATGGCGACGAATTCACTGCTGCGGATCGCGAGATCGACGCCGGCCAGCGCATGCACCTTGGCCTCGCCCTGGCCATAGCTCTTCCAGACCTTGTCGAAGGTGATGAGGGCAGCACCGGCGGCCACGGCCTCAGTTCCGCTGCTGCGAGGCGGTGATGACCTGCGCGCCTTCCTCCAGGCCGGAGGTGATCTCGGTCAGTTCGCCATCGGTCGAGCCGATCTTGACGTTGACGGGATGCGGCCGGCCGTTCTCCAGCACATAGAGCGTGCGCGATCCATCGGTGGGGGCCGTCGCTGCCTGGCGCTGGCGATTGCCGCCCGGGCGGCCCATGCGGCCGGTGAACAGGTCGCTGAAACTCCAGGGTCGCGCGGCCTGCTGCGCCGGGCGGTAGCGGAAGGCGCCGGCGGGCACGGTGAGCACATCCTTGGCCTGCCGCGTCACGACTGAAACCGTGGCGGTCATGCCGGGACGCAGCAGCAGTTCGGAATTGTCGACCTCGAGCCGCGCATTGTAGGTGACGACGCCGTCGGTGGTGACCGAGGCATAGGAGATATCGCGGATCTCGGCGTCGAACGGCCGGTCCGGAAATGCGTCGACCGTGAAACGCGCATGCTGGCCCGGCTTGACGGCGCCGATGTCGGCTTCGTCGACCGCCGCCACCAGTTCCATGTTCCTCAAATCCGCGGCGATGATGAACAGCACCGGCGCCTGCAGCGAGGAGGCGACGGTCTGGCCGGGATCGACCGAACGCGTCAGCACGATGCCGTCGATCGGCGCGTAGATGGTGCTGTTGGCAAGGTCGGTCTGCTGCGATTTCAGATCGGCATTGGCGATGGCGAGATTGGCCTCGGCGCTGTCGAGCGCCGCCTTGGAGCGGTCGCGCGTCGCGGTCGCCGCCTCAAGCGACTGGTCTGTCGCCATGCCGCGCTTGGTCAAGGCCGCCGTGCGCACCAGCGCGCTTTCATTCTCGGCAAGCGTTACCTTGGCGTCCTCGACATTGGCCGCCGCCGCCTTGGCGGACGCTTCAGCCCGTTCGATCTGGACCTGCAGCTTGGCGGTATCGAGGGCCGCAAGCACGTCGCCCTTCTTCACTTGCTGGTTCTCGTTGACCGAAACCGAGCGTATGATGCCGGAGAGCTGGCTGGAAATATCGACCTGGGTGAGCGGCTGCAACGTGCCGGTGGCGGACACCTGGACGGTGAGGTCGGCCTTGGCGGCCGGTACGGTGGTGTAGTCGATCTTGGCCGGCGTGCCAGCATACCATTGGTAGAGGCCAAGACCGGCGGCAAGCACGATCAGGGTCAGCAACGCATAGAGCCAACCACGCCGGCGCGTCTTGCGCAGACCTTGTCGGTCGAGCCCAAGCGCCGTCTCGATGGCGGAATCCGGTTCCGTCTTTGGCAGATTGACAATCTGGTCCACGCCGGACCCCTATGAAGCGCAATGTCCCTATCTGCGTACAGATCAGGCTTGATGGTTCAAATATCAAATTAAATTTCGCCCATGTTGGGATTGAGGCAGGAATGCAAACCCGGAATTACTTGCTTTACGATGTGTTCACGACCGAGCGACTGGCCGGCAATCCGCTGGCCGTGGTGTTGGATTGCAAAGGTCTGGACACGGCGGCGATGCAGGCCATCGCGCGCGAGTTCAACCTGTCCGAATCGGTCTTTGTGCTGCCGCCGGACAATCCCAAGCATAAAAACCGCATCCGTATCTTCACGCCGGACTATGAAATGCCGTTCGCCGGCCACCCGACGGTGGGGTCGGCAATCGCGCTGGCCGAACTTGCCGGCGAGGGCGAGGCCGGCATCTTCGTGCTGGAGGAAAACATCGGCCCGGTGCGTTGCGCCGTCAGCAGGCACGATGGCGCGACCTTTGCCGAGTTCGACCTGGCGAAATTGCCGGAGCCGTTGAAGCTCGAAGCCGATCCGGAGGCGATCGGTGCCGCCCTTGGCCTGACGCCGCATGAGATCGGCTTCGAGAATCACCGCGTTGGGTTCTGGTCGGCGGGCGTACCCTATGTGACCATTCCGGTCGCCAATCTCGAAGCGGCGGGCCGCATCCGGCTGGACAACCAGGCCTGGTCGGAACTGGCGCCGCGCAAGAGCGACTGGGCCTTCGCCAGCCCCTATGTCTACTGCCGCGAGACGGTGAATCACGAAAGCGCGTTCCATGTGCGCATGATCGTGCCCGGCACGCCTTCCTACGAAGATCCGGCGACCGGCTCGGCGGCGGCCGCCTTCGCGGGCGCCATCATGCATTTCGACGGCCCGACGGACGGGGTTTCGCAGCTGTGGATAGAGCAGGGGTTGGAGATGGGACGGCCGTCGCGCATCCGCCTCGAACTGACCGTGCAAGGCGGAAAACTGACCTCGGCACGCATTGGCGGCAACGCGGTCAAGGTGGCGGAAGGCAAGCTTTTCGTCTGACCATCTGCGGCACTTGAGCGATTTGTCGGGAAATGATTCCAGCAGGGCTGGACAGGACCGGTATCGGCGGCTATATGCCCGCCAACGCCGGTTTTTGCCGGCCGAGTGGGTGCGTAGCTCAGTTGGTAGAGCAGCTGACTCTTAATCAGCGGGTCCACAGTTCAATCCTGTGCGCACCCACCAAATTCCTTGAAGACTTGGTGGAAAGACCCTGAAAGCGGGAAACCGGTGAGGCTCATCCAAGGTGAGCCATCGGCGTTCAAAGGCGATTATTGCCACGCCCAAAAACGCGGCCCAGAAACCTGCCGAATCGAAAAGCGATACCACCGTTTATGCTTTGATGTCCGTCGACGTCACTGCCGGCCTTTCCTCCTGAAAAATCGCTGATGAGCCACCAGAAAAAAATCAGGAAAAGAACAAGAATCCCGGTGTCGATTGGGCCGTAGGTGGAGTATCCGCTGCGCCAAAGCACAGCAGCACATATTGCAGCGATGGTTGCAGCAGCAGCGACTGGATGTAGCTTTTTCATCCTAAAACTCTATTGGAGAATCGCCGGGAACGAAAGCTGCCGTCCTGTCGGGCAGCCCTGTCGGCCGCACCCACCGGAAATCCCCTGATTACTTCTCCGACACACCAGCCTCGGCAAAACTCGCCATCCTCGCGTGACACTCGAGCGCCGAGCGGACGATGTTGACGGCTAGGCAGGCGCCGGAGCCTTCGCCGAGCCGCATGCCGAGATCGAGCAGCGGCGGCAGGGCGAGCGCTTCGAGCAGGCCGCGATGGCCTGATTCGGCCGAGACGTGCGCAGCGATCGTGTGGGCGAGGCCGGTAGGATGCAGTCTTGCCAGCGGAGCCGCTGCGGCGGTGCAGACGAAGCCGTCGAGCAGCACGGGTATGCCCAGACGGCGTGCGGCCAGCGTGGCACCGAAGATGGCGGCGAGTTCGCGCCCGCCGAGCGTTGCGGCCACGCCCAGCGGATCGGCAAGAGCGGCGGCGTGACGCTTCAGGCCGGCCTCGATGGCGACCACCTTGCGCTTCAGGCCGGCATCGTCGACGCCGGTGCCGCGTCCGGTCCATTTCTCGGCACCACCGCCGAACAGGGCGGCTGAAATGGCCGCGGCCGGCGTGGTGTTGCCGATCCCCATCTCGCCGAAGCAGATCAGGTCCAAATCCTTCGTCACCGCGTCATGGCCGGCCGAGACGGCGGCCAGGAACGCTTCCTCGTCCAGGGCCGGCACTTGCGTGAAATCACCGGTCGGATGGTCGAGGTCGAGCGGGATGACGTCGAGTTCGGCGCCGGCAATGCGGGCAAGCTGGTTGATGGCCGCGCCTCCGCCGGCGAAATTCGCCACCATCTGCACGGTCACTGCCGACGGGAAGGCCGATACGCCCTGGGCAGTCACGCCGTGGTTGCCAGCGAAGACGAAAACCTTCACACGGTCGAGCTTCGGCATGTCGCGGCCCTGCCAGCGCGCCAGCCATGCGGCGATAGTTTCAAGCCGGCCGAGGCTGCCTTGCGGCTTGGTTAGCGTGTCCTGGCGGCGGGCGACCGCATCGGCGGCCGCATCGCTGCCGGCGGGCAGGTCGAGGCAGGCTGCGCGCAGTTGATCAAGTGATTTGAAGGGCATGGGGGAAAAATCTCCAAAAGGGAATCAAGCCAAGGGAAATCAAGAGAGGGCGACGGAAGCGACGAGCAGCACCGCGATTTCGCTCACCTGCTGCAATGCGCCGATCGTGTCGCCGGTCTGGCCATCGATCTGGTTGAGGCAAAGGGCGTGGAAGGCGGCAAACAAAAGGGCAAGCAGGATGAGCGCGGCGATGGCGCCGCCGATCCCGAGCAGGAAGAGCGCGATGGCGCCGAGCACGGCGCCGGCGATTGCCGTTTCCCGCGAGACGGTGCCGGCGCCGGCCGAAAGGCCGTCGTCGCGGGCCGGGGGCAAGATGTGCATGAAGGCGCCGAGCATGCCGCGCGAGGCCGCGTGCGCGGCAATGAGGGCGAAGAGAGCCTGTGTCGGGTCGACGAGTTCGGAGAGCGCGCTCCAACGGATCAAGAGCGACAGTGCCAGCGCCATGGCGCCGTAGGCGCCGATGCGGCTGTCGCGCATGATCTCGAGTTTGCGGCCGCGCGACTTGCCGCCGCCAAAGCCGTCGGCGACATCGGACAGCCCGTCCTCATGCAGGCAGCCGGTGGTGACCACGGTTGCAACCAGCGCAAGCGCCGCCGCCGGGCCCATGGCAAGGCCAAACCGTTCCGCCGTGGCAAAGACGATCGCGCCGATCAGGCCGACGACGGCGCCGGCGATGGGCGCCGCCCAGATCGCGGCGGCAAGGCCGCGGCCGCGAAAGTCAAACACGGGCAGCGGCAGCCTGGTGAAGAAGACCAGGCAGAGCGCAATGCCATCAAGGATTTGCCGGGGTGAGAAGGTCAAGTGGGGGAGCTTCTTCATAGCCTAGCCCCTCGCAATGGCGTGGAAGAAGGTGCCGCTGACATGGCCGCGCCGATAGCCCGAAGCGCCGATCGGATTGCCTTGGCCGTCGGCGAGGTCGGCCAGCGGCTCGTCATTGCCGGTGGCCGTCATCTGCGCATAGTGGAATTCGTGGCCCCGGATCAGCGCACCCGGTGAGCCCAACGGACAATCCGCACGCAGCCGCACCTCGCGATAGCCGAGGTTCATCTTGCGTTTGGCGAAGCTGGTCGAATGACCGAGCAGGCCGAGCATGCGATGCGTCTCGCCCGAAGCATCCTCAAGCGCCTCGCCGAGCACCATGAAGCCGCCGCACTCGCCATGGATGGGCTTTGTTGCAGCGAAGCGTGTTGTCCCTGCCTTGAAGGTCTCCGCTGCTGCCAGGCGACCGGCATGGAGCTCGGGATAGCCGCCGGGCAGCCAACAGACATCGCAGCTGTCGTCAGGTGCTTCATCGGCGAGCGGCGAGAACGGGACGATCTCGGCGCCGGCCTTGCGCCAGTAGGCCACCACATGCGGATAGAGGAAGGTGAAGGCGGCATCTTCCGCCAGCGCGATGCGTTGGCCGGGCGGCTGGAGCGCGTCTTCAAAGCCGCCGGTTGCCGGGGCGAGGGGCGTTGCCAGCCTCATCACGGCGTCGAGGTCGAGCGATTTCTCCGCCATGTCGGCCAGCCGGTCGAGATGCGCCATCAAATCATCATATTCGCCGGCCTGGACGAGGCCGAGATGGCGTTCTGGTAAATTGAGCGTGGGATCGCGCAGGATGGCGCCGACGACGGGCAGGCCGATCGCCTCGATAGCGTCGCCGGACAGCCGCCGATGGCGCTCGCTGCCCAGCCGGTTGAGCACGACGCCGGCCATGCGCACATCGGGATCGTAGGTCGCGAACCCCTTGGCGACGGCCGCCGCCGTGGTCGATTGACCGGACACGTCGAGCACCAGCAGCACCGGCAGGGCGTAGAGCCGGGCAAGATCCGCCGCCGAGCCGGTGCGGCCCGGCGCGGCCGGAATGCCGTCGAACAGGCCCATGGCGCTTTCGAGGATTACGAAGTCCGTATCGTCTGCCTGTTGCGCGGCGAGCGCGTTGAGCAGCGATGGCGGCATAGCCCAACTGTCGAGGTTGACGCCGGACAGCCCAGTGGCGGCAGTGTGGAAGCCGGGATCGATGTAGTCAGGGCCGGATTTGGCGCCGCGCACTTTGAGCCCACGCCGGGTGAGCGCGCGCAGGATGCCGATGGTGACGCTGGTCTTGCCGGAGCCGGAGCGCGGCGCACCGATGATGATGGCCCGTGCCGTCATGCCACGCCCGCCAGTGCCGCGCGCATGGCGACAATGCCGCCGATGACGATCAGCGCCGGCGAGGCGAGCCCGGCGGCGGCCGCTTGCTCGGCGATGGTGGCGAGCGTGGCGACGACGGTTCGCTCCTGCGGCGTGGTGGCGGCGACGATCACCGCCGCCGGTGTCGACGGCGCCAGCCCGCCATCAAGCAGTGCGGCTGCGATCAGGGGCAGGTTGGCCATGCCCATATAGACGACGACGGGGTGGCCGGTGCGGGCGATTGCCGCCCAGTCGAGGTCGTCGTCGGTGCCGGCGGCGTGGCCGGTCGCCAGGATCACAGCCTTGTTGATGCCGCGCATGGTGGCCGGGATGCCGGTGGCGGTCAGCGCGCTGAGGCCCGAGGTCAGGCCGGGCAGGACGCGGAAGGGAATGCCTTCACGGGCGAGTGCCAGGGCTTCTTCACCGCCGCGCCCGAAAATATAGGGATCGCCGCCCTTCAGCCTGATAACGCGGCGGCCTTCGCGGGCAAGCCGCACCAGCAGCGCGGTGATGTCATCCTGCTTCATCGACGGTTTTCCGCCGCGCTTCCCGGCAAAGAACAGCTCGGCATTTTCGGCAACCGCGACGACATCAGGCGAGACCAGAGCGTCGTAGACCAGCGCATCCGCTTCGGCCAGTGCCGCCAGCACTTCCAAGGTCAGGCAACCGGGGTCGCCGGGACCGGCGCCGGCCAGCCAGACATGGCCCGGATCGAGCTGGCGCGGCTTGAAGTTCAGCCGCGACAAGGCCTGTTCGAGCGTGGCGTTGCCGCCCTTGTTTTTGCTGGTGCCGCTCACAATCCGTCCCGTCCGCGAAAACGCCGCTGGTAATGGGCGTCGTAAAGAGAACTCTCGCCAAATCCTTCCGCTGCAAGCGAGCGGCCGACGAAGATGATCGCCGTGCGCTCCATCGGATCGGCCGCAAGCTGTGCCTCGATCGTCTCCAGCGTTCCGGTCAGCACGCGCTCATCCGGCCATGAGGCGCGGAAGACGATCGCCACCGGGCAATCATCGCCATAGTGCGGTGTCAGCTCGGCGACGACGCGGTCGATGGCGTGGATGGCCAGATGAATGGCCAGCGTGGCACCGGTACGGCCGAAGCCGGCCAGCGTTTCACCTGATGGCATCTTCGAGGCGCGGCCGGAGATTCGCGTCAGCACCAGGCTTTGCGCGACCTCGGGAATGGTCAACTCGCGGCGCAGCGCGGCCGCCGCTGCGGCGAAGGAGGGCACGCCCGGCGTCAGCGTATAAGGGATGCCGTGCTTTTCCAGCCGGCGGATCTGTTCGGCGACTGCGCTCCACACCGACAGATCGCCGGAATGCAGGCGGGCGACGTCGTGGCCGGCTCTGTGGGCATCGAGGTAGGCGGCTTCGATTTCGTCGAGCGACATCGGTGCGGTGTCGATCAGCTTTGTCCCCGGGGCGCAATGCTGCAGCAATTCGGGCGCGACGATCGAGCCGGCATGGAGGCAGACCGGGCAGCTTGCCAGCAGTTTGGCGCCGCGCAGCGTGATGAGGTCGGCGGCGCCGGGACCCGCGCCGATGAAATGAACGGTCATGGCGCGTCTCCGCTGATGGCGATGGCGCAGGTGACGGGGCCAAGCACCGTGCGGGGGCCGAGCAGCCTGGCGCCTTTGCCGGCCACCGCGAGGGCCGATGCTTCGGAAACCGACGGCGTGCCGGCCAGATCTTGCGACAGATCGGAATGGCTGAGCGTGTCCGTCGATACGGCCTGAAGCGCTGCGTCATCGACGATGATGACGGGAAGGTTCAGCGCGCGGCCGGCGGCGGCGATCGCGTCTTCATCTTTCTTGAGCGTGGCGGTCGCCAGTGCGGAAAGCGCCGTCAGCGCCAGCCCATGCGCTTCGAGAGCGGTTTCGATCGCCGCAAGCACGTCTTTAACGTTCACGCCTTTTCGGCTGCCGATGCCTGCGACGATCATGGCTTCACCCAGTTCCATTGGGTGACCGGCATGGCCGGACGCCAGGCCTGCATCGAGCCGACCGGCGAAGCACGCGAAATGGCGATGCGCGTGAGATCGCCGCCCAGTTTCATATGCTGGGCGAGAAGCAGGGCCTCCATCTCCAATGTCACCGCATTGGCGACGAGCCGGCCGCCGGGGCGCAGCGCCTGGATGGCGGCGGTCAACACGCCGGCGTCGCTGCCGCCGCCACCGATGAAGATGGCGTCCGGCACATCCAGTTTGGCAAGCGCCCTGGGCGCGCTGCCTTCCACCACGACGAGGCCGGGAACGCCGCAGGCAGCGGCGTTATGAGCGACGCGAGCGGCACGGATCGGGTCGGCTTCGATGGCAATCGTGCGCATCAGGGGGTGGGCGAGCATCCATTCGATGCCGATGGAGCCGGAGCCGGCGCCGATGTCCCACAGCAGTTCGCCACGTCTTGGCGCCAGCGCGGAGAGGGTGATGGCGCGGATTTCGCGCTTGGTGATCTGCCCGTCATGGTCGAACAAATGATCGGCAAGGCCAACCGTGAGCGGCAGCACGCGGGCTTGTGGGCTAGATTCAATTTCGATCGCCAAAACGTTGAGCGGATTGATGTTTTCGATGTCGAAGGCATCGGCTCGCGTGGAGCGCGTGGTCTCCATCGGACCGCCCAGCGCCTCCAGAACCGTCAGCCGCGAGGCGCCAAAATCGAGTTCAGTGAGCAGGCGGGCAATGGCGGCCGGTGCCTGCGCGTCTGATGTCAGCGCCAGAATGCGCGCGTTGGGCTGCAGCAGCGGGCGGATCAGGTCTATCGAATGGCCATGCAGCGAGACAGTCTCGATCTCCTGCAGCGCCCAGCCAAGGCGGGCGGCTGCCAGCGAAACGGCCGACGGCGCGGGGATGACATGCATCTCACGCGCTTTGACCTTGCGGGCGAGGGTGGCGCCGACGCCATGGAAAAAGGGATCGCCGGAGGCGAGCACACAGACATTCTTGCCGGCAAGTGCGAGCACATCGCGCATCTCCGGATCGAAAGGAACCGGCCAGGGACGCGCATCGCCCTTGGCGAAGGAAGCGACCAGGGCCAGATGCCGCTTGCCGCCGAAGATGATTTCCGCCCCGGCAATCCGCTGCTTGGCCTCGTCGCCGAGACCCGCTAAACCGTCCTCGCCGATGCCGACGATGGTGAGCCACCTCGCGTTGAGCTTGGCGCTGCGCGGACCCTCAGCAGGCATGATGACCCACCGCATTCTGATCCTTGGCGGCACGACGGAGGCCCGGCAACTCGCCGGAACACTTGCTGCGCGCGACGACTGCTTGGTGACACTGTCGCTGGCCGGCCGGACCGAAAGTCCGGTCGCGCAAGGCGTGCCGGTGCGAAGCGGAGGATTTGGCGGCGCCGACGGGCTGGCCGCTTATCTCGGGGAGACGGGCACGGATCTGCTGATCGACGCCACGCATCCCTACGCGGCGCGAATCTCCGCCAATGCCGCGCAAGCCGCGCGCATGGCCGGCGTGCCGATCCTGGCCTTGCGCCGCCCGGGCTGGGAACCGGTCGAAGGCGACCGCTGGACGCTGGTCGATACGGTTGATCATGCCGTGCAAGCGCTGGGAGCGGCGCCGCGCCGCGTGTTCCTGGCGCTGGGCCGGCAAGAGGTCGGTGCCTTCGACGCCGCGCCCCAGCACCATTATCTCATTCGCAGCGTCGATCCGGTCGAACCGAGGCTGGCTGTGCCCGATGCGACCTATCTGCTGGCGCGCGGGCCGTTCCGGGAAGACGACGAACGCGCCCTGCTCGAAAAGCATCGTATCGAATTTGTCGTGTCCAAGAACAGCGGCGGCGCGGCCACCTACGGCAAGATCGCCGCGGCGCGGGCGCTGGGCGTCGACGTGGTCATGGTCCAAAGGCCTGATCTGCCGGATGTTCCCTCGGCGGAAACCGTCGAAGTTCTGGCCGCGCTTGTTGATCAATTTGGGATCGATCATTTTGTCGGGCCCGCTGCCGAACGCGGCGTATAGACCAGCGCCGGCTTGTCACCGCGCTTGATGATCCGGGTTTCCGGAGAGCCGATGATGATGCAGGTCGCCATGTCGGCCTTCTCAGCCTCGACATCGGCCAGCAGATAGACCTCGATGCGCTCGTCCGGGCGGCCGGCGGCGCGGCCGAAAATCACCGGCGTGGTGCCGGGCAGGATGGCGGTCAGGCACTCGAAGGCGCGGCCAAGCTGCCAGGGCCGTGCCTTGCTGATCGGGTTGTAGAGCGCGATGACGAAGCCGGCGCCGGCGGCTGCCAGCAGGCGCAGCTCGATCAAGTCCCACGGCTTGAGATTGTCGGACAGCGAGATGGCGCAGAAATCATGGCCGAGCGGTGCGCCGATGCGGGCGGCGACCGCGAGCATGGCGGTGATGCCAGGGACGACCGCGACATCGACAGCGCGCCATTCGACCGGGCCGGCCTCGATCGCCTCGCAGACGGCGGCCGCCATGGCGAAGACGCCGGGGTCGCCGCCGGAGACGACCGCGACGTCATGGCCCTCCGCGGCCTTGATCAGGGCATCCTTGGAGCGGGCGAGTTCCTCGCGATTGTCGGAGGCGACGCGGGTCTGGTCGGCGCGAAGCTCCAGCCGGTCGAGATAGGGCTTGTAGCCATAGAAGAATTTCGCTTGCGCCACAGCACGGCTCGCTTCCGGCGTGACCTGATCGGCATTGCCCGGTCCAAGGCCGATGACGGTGAGACGGCCGCTCATGTCTGCGCTCCCAGCGCACCGGGCCGGCCGGACCAGCCGGCCACCAGCACGATGGCGAAATAGGGCGCCTTGTCATCCTGTTTGTCGGCAAGCTTCATCGAAACGCCGCCGGCCATGGTGCCACGCTCGACATAGACGGCGCGCGTCAGCTTGCCGGTCGCCTCCAGCGCGCGCCTGATCTTGGGCAGGTTGCGGCCGACCTTCATGATCACGGCGGCATCGGTGTCGGCGAGCCGGCGGCTCAGCTCGAACTCGCTCATCGTGCCCGGCAGCACGGTCAGCACGTCATCGCCCTGGACGATCGGAACGCCGGTCTGCGACCAGCAGCCGGACATGGCGGTGATGCCGGGAATGACTTCGGTCGGGAAGCGATGGGCGAGGCGCACATGCAGGTGCATGTAGGAGCCGTAGAACAGCGGGTCGCCTTCGGACAGCACGGCGACCATCTTGCCCGCTTCGAGGTGGCCGGCCACCGTCTCGGCGGACTCCTCGTAGAAAGCCGTGATCTGCGACCGGTAGTCGTCGTGATCCTTGTCGATTTCCGTGGTCACGGGATAGAGCAGCGGCAGTTCCGTCATGTCCGGACGGAAGCGCGTTTCGACGATGGCGCGCGCGTTGCTGTTGTTGCCGCGCTTGGCGAAATACGCCACCACATCGGCCTCGGCCAGGGCCCGCGCTGCCTTCAGCGTCAACAGCTCGGGGTCGCCGGGACCGGTGCCGACGCCGACGAGACGGCCTTTTGCAATGGCGTTCACAGGCCGGGCCTCGCCAATGAATTGAGCGCGGCGGCGGTCATGGCGCTGCCGCCGAGCCGGCCGCGCACGATGGCGTAGGGCACGCCATAGGAATTTTCGGCCAGCGCGTCCTTGGATTCGGCAGCACCGACAAAGCCGACCGGCATGCCGATAATGGCGGCCGGCTTCGGGGCGCCGTCGCGCAGTTTCTCCAGGAGATAGAACAGCGCAGTCGGCGCGTTGCCGATGGCGACGACGGAGCCTGCCATGCGCTCGCCCCACAGGTCTATTGCCGCGGCCGAGCGGGTGTTGCCGATTTCCCCGGCGATGTCGTGGGTACGCGGGTCGCGCAATGTGCAGATCACCTCGTTGCCGGCCGGCAGCCGGGCGCGGGTTACACCATGCGAGACCATTTGCGCGTCGCAGAAGATCGGTGCGCCGGCCGCCAAAGCGGTGCGGGCGGCGGCAACGAAATCGGGGGAGAAAACGAAATGGCTTGATGCCTCGACCTGGCCACAGGCATGGATCATGCGGATGGCGACATCGGCCTCGGCTTCCGAGAAGCGCGACAGGTCAGCCTCGGCGCGAATGATAGCGAAGGAGCGCTCGTAGATCGCCGTGCCGTCGTGGATGTAGTCGTAGGCGGCCATGCTCATTTCCGTTTTTTAGTTTGGGCCTGTCGGTAAGCCTCGGCGATTGCCGCCGGCCCGAGCCTTGTCAGGCAAGCAGCGGCGGTCTCGCCCTGAAATCGTGCGCTGCGGATCACTGCGGCGACGCGACTGAAACCACGCGCGGCGTCATAGCCCGGCCTGTACCCGGCAGGAAGAGCCTTTGCCGTCGCGTTCACGACAAGTCCGGCTCCATTTTCGCCGCCGACGATCGTCAGCGCCGCCGGGCCGGGATGCGCACAGCCCTTGGCGCAGCCGGAAATGTGCAGCGTGAAGTCGAGGATGTCGGCGTTTTCGGCGGCGATCGTCCCGGCTATGTCGCGCGTGGCGATGCGGCCGGAAGCGCAGGCCGGGGTGCCGGGGCAAGCCGCGATGCGCGTGCGTGGGTCGGTGGGGGAGGTGACGAAGCCGAGGGCGGCGGCTGTGTCTTGAAGGGGCTGGTTGGCGGCCGGCGGCTGGCCGAGGAAGAGCAAAGCGCGGCCTGGGGCGAGGCGGATTTCGGTGGTGCCGAGGGAGAGGGCGCTTTGGGCGAGGGCGATGATTTTATCCGCCGGCATGCTGCCGTAGGGGAGGGCTAAGCCGAGGGTGAAAATGTCGCCGGCCAAAGGGAAAAGGCCGATAGGTTTGCGCGAGGCGCCCCCCTCTGTCCTGCCGGACATCTCCCCCACTTGGGGGGAGATTGGCAGTTCGGGCGCCGGCTCTCCCTCGGTAGCCGTGGAAATTGGCGAAGACGAGCGTGAATGAGCAATCTCCCCCCTTGTGGGGGAGATGTCCGGCAGGACAGAGGGGGGCGCCTCGCGCAAACCTGTCAAGCATAGCCAACCCGCCAGAGACACCAACTGCCTCTCCGACAAATCCCGTGTGTGAGCCTCACGGCCTTTCTCGGCCACCATTCTTAGCGCGGCAACGGCAATGTCTCTCGCAGCATTTGCATCGACCTTTGCCGATACCTTCGCGTTTCGGCCGTCGCCCGCAATCGATACGCTCCAAACGATGTCGTTGTCGGCTCGCACCGCCTTCAGCCGCACATCGGCCGTTAAAGCATCCATGCTTAGCTGCCCGCCGCCGTCCGCGATGACCGAAACTTTCGGGCCGAGCCGCTGGGTGAGGCCAGCCTCTTCAATCGCCACCCTGATCCGCTCAGCCAGCGGCCGGGGGTCGTCAATCTCCTGCGGGTCGATGCCCGCCAGCGGTCCCGTCTCGACCGGCACGCCTGTGCGCACCGCAATGCCCAGCGCATCGACCTCTGCCGCCAGCAGCGCGGCGCTGTCCGTCGTTAGCCCGCGTATTTGCAGGCTGCCGCGCGCGGTTACCTCCATGATGCCGCTGCCGTGTCGCAGGGCGGATTCGGCCAGGGGGATCAACAGCCTCGGCGATAGGCCTCCGGCAACCGGGTTGAGCCGCACCAATAGCCCGTCGCCGGTCTGCATCGGCGCCGACAGGGCCGGGCAGGCGCCACGGCGCGTGAAGGCGTTCATGCCGCCACCCCGAGCGCTTCCGCCTCGGCAATGAGAGCGGCGAGGTCGTCGTCGATGGCGTTGCGCAGGGGATGCCAGAGGCCACGCCGGCGCGCCGAGAGAAAACGCTCGGCAATGACTTTCGCGGCGGCCGGGTTTTCGCGCAGGATGAAGGCGCGAACTTCGGCGTCGCCGACATAGGCGTCGTGCACGGCCTCGATCAGCGCGCCCGATATGGCATGGGTGGTCTCGGCAAAACCGACCAGCCGATCGACCGTTTCGGCGAATTCGGAGGCGCCGCGCGGGCCGTGGCGCATCTGGCCGGCGATGAAACGCGCATTGACGGCGCGAGCGCGCACCACCCGCGACACGGCCTCACCAACCGAGCGTGGCTTCGGCTTTTGCGGATCCGTGGCGTCGAGCACGATGACGTCGGCATTCCTGCCGAGCGCCGCGAGTGCGGCCGAAAAGCCGCCGATGAAGGCGACGTCGGCCGAACCTTCGAGGATGTCGCGGCCGGGGTCGTCGCCGGTGTGGACGAGAAGGTCGGCCTCGGCGATGCGGCCCTCGAAAGCGCCGGGCGCGGAGACGCCTTCGCCGCCGGCACCGCCATAGGCATGCGAGGTGGCGTCGAGATAGGCGCGGCCGATCTCCTCGCGCGCGCTCCAGTCGCCGCTCGACAGCATATCCTCGACGCCGGCGCCGTAGGTGCCGGGCGAGGTGCCGAAGATGCGCGGGCTGATCTTGCCGTCGGCGCGGGTTTTGGCTGCGAGCGGGTTTTCCGCATCCTCCTCGTCGCGGGCGGCGACGGCGTTGGCGGCGGCATCGATCAGCACGATCTGGGTCGGGAACATGTCGCGGAATAGGCCCGATATGCGCCAGGTGACATCGACGCGTGGCCTGCCGAGCGTGGCCGGCGGCAACACCTCGATGCCGGTGATGCGGCCGGTGGCAGCATCCCATTGCGGGCGGCAGCCCATCAATGCCAGACCTTGAGCAATCTCTTCGCCGCCGGTGCGCAGCGAGGCCGAGCCCCAGAGGTCGATGACCAGGGAGCGCGGCCAGTCGCCATGCGACTGCATGTAGCCGCGCACCACTTCTTCCGCCGCCGTCTTGCCCAGATCATAGGCGGTCGGCGTCGGCATGGTGCGCGGATCCGACGTGAACAGGTTACGGCCGGTGGGCAGCACGTCGGAACGGCCCCGCGCCGGCGCGCCGGCGGGACCGGCCTTGACGTGGCGGCCATCGAGCGCGGCGAGCAGCGCCGCCTTCTCGGCCTCGGCACTTTGGCGGCGCATGGCGTCGGACTCGTCCTCGGGCACGCGGCCATAGACATGCAACCCGTCCTTGACGGCAAAATCCTTGAGATCGCAAAGCCAGGCGTCGATGCGGCGCAGCGCTTCGTCGGGTGCGTCGGTCCTGGCGACGCCGGCTTCCGAGGCGAGGCCGGTTTTCTGCGCGGTCTCGACGATCAGCTTGGCCAGACGATCGCGGCGGCGGCGGTCGAGGCCATCGGCCTGGGCGTATTCGTCGACCAGCCGTTCAAGCTTGTGCTGGTTTTCGTCGAGCCCGGCACCGGTCAGCGGCGGCGGCAGATGGCCAAGCGTGACGGCGGCGATGCGCCGCTTGGCCTGTGCTGCCTCGCCGGGGTTGGAGACGATGAAGGGATAGATGACGGGCAGCGGACCGGTGACGATCTCGGGAAAGCAGTTTTGCGAAAGCGCGACGGTTTTGCCCGGCAGCCATTCCAGCGTGCCATGGGCGCCGACATGGATGAGGGCATGGACGCCGAGCGACTTGCGCAGCCAGAGGCCAAAGGCGAGGAGCGCATGGCGGGGCGGGAGCGTCGGGTCGTGATAGTCGGCGCGGCGGTCGGCGGAGCGGCCGCGATCGGGGGCGAGGGCCACGGTGATGTTGCCGAAGGTGGCGGCGCGGAAGCGGAAGTGTTTTTCGCCAGCTAGCCGCGAAAGTTTGCGCGAGGCGCCCCCCTCTGTCCTGCCGGACATCTCCCCCTCTAGGGGGGAGATTGCGCTCCCATCTCCGCCTTCGCCAATCTCCGATCTTGTAAAGGGAGAGCCGGCGACTAAACTGCCAATCTCCCCCCTTGAGGGGGAGATGTCCGGCAGGACAGAGGGGGGCGCCTCACGCAAGCCTCTCCCTTCGGCTTTTCCCCATGCAGCCTCTACCGCGGCAATTGCCGCTGTTGGCAGGCTCTTCGACAAGTCCAGATACTCCTCCAGCCCCAGCGCATCCTTGCTGCGCTCCAGCAAACCCAGCAATTCACGCGGCGTCTCAGGAATCCCCTCAACCCCATAACCCTGCTCCTTCAGGTCGTGCAGCATGGCCAGCACGCTGGACGGCACATCCAGGCCGACGGCGTAGCCGGTGCGGCCGGGGGCGCTTGGATAGTCCGGGATGAGGATGGCCAGCTTGCGCGCCGTGCGGGGCGTTTCCTGCAGCTTGATGAAAGCCGCAACGCGGTCCGCGACTTGGGCGACGCGATCCGGTTCCGGCCGATTGGCGAAAGCGCGATGACCAAGTGCCGGATCGGTCTCGCTCTCGCCCTTGAAGGAAATGGCGCCGGCCAGGATGCGGCCGTCGAGTTCGGGCAGCACGACATGCATGGCAAGGTCGGCGGGCGCCAGGCCGCGCTGATTGTTGTCCCACACGTCGCGGCGGGTGGTGGCGATGATGACCTGGAAGACGGGCACGCCGGCGCGGTCGAACAGGGTCTCGACGCCGGGTTCGGCGCCGGAGGCAAAGGCGGTCGCGGCGATGATGGCGGCGGGTTTCAGCGTGGCGAGCGCGGTTTCCACGAAGGCCAGGGATGCCGGGTCCTTGAGGCTGGAGACGAAGATCGGGACGGGGGTTATGCCGCGTTGGGTGAGTGCTTCGAAAAGCGCATCGATCGGCGCGACATCGGCGGCTAGCAGCATCGAGCGGTAGAAGAGGATCGGGATGACTGGCGTGGCGTTTCCCTCCCCCTCGAGGGGAGGGTGGCCCGCAGGGCCGGGTGGGGTCGGTACGACCGGGGGCGACGTTTCCTTGAGTCGGCGCGCTCCGGAGAGGACCCCACCCCCGGCCGGCGGCCGGACCCTCCCCTCGAGGGGGAGGGGGACGATGCCGCGTGTGGGCTCGTAGTAGCCGACTTTTGGAACTTCGACCGGCTCGGCAATTTCCGCATCCTGCCCCGCCAGCCCCGCCAGCCTCCGCATCAGCGCACTCATATTGGCCGGGCCGCCCTCGCGGAAATAGCCGAGCAGGCTATCCAACTCCTCGCGCGGCAGCGTCGAGGCTTCGATGAGGCGGAGATCCTCGTCGTGGCTCTCACCCGGCAGCAGCGCCAGTTTTATGCCGTGCGCGCGGGCAGTCGCGGCAAGCTGGTCGCAGCCGTAGCGCCACCAGTCGTAGCCGCCGAGGATGCGCACGAGGATGATCTTGGCATGGCGGGCGACGCTGTCGACCCAGAGGTCGACGGACATGGGATGACGCAGGTCGCGCAGTGCGGCGAGCCGCATCGAGGGCAGGCGGCCGGCGTCGGCCTTCCACGCCGCCGCCAGTCCGGCCAGATCGCTGTCGGTGAAGGACAGCGCCACGATATCCGCCGGCGTCTGCCGCAGGTCGACCGGCTCGGCGAGATCGTCGAGCGAGACGGAAGTCGTGGTGAGGATGTGCATCGCGGCCTGTCCGAGATCAGCCGGCGAGTATGCGTTCGATCGCCGGGCGGTTCAGCCCCTTGAGGCCGATGACGACCAGGCGCGAGCGGCGATCGTCCTCGGCGGTCCAGGCGCGATCATAGTAATGATTGACGCGTGGGCCGACCGCCTGCAGCAAGAGCCGCATCGGCTTGCCGCCGACCTCGACGAAGCCTTTGACGCGCAGCACGTTTTCCTGCTCGGCGGCGTTGGCGACGCGCTTTGCCAGCTCGTCGGGATTGGCGATCGAGGGAATGTCGACGATGAAGGTGTCGAAGTCGTCATGCTCGTGGTCGAACGCACCGTCATGATGGGATTTGCGGTTCTCGATGTCGTCCTCGACGGCGAGGCCGAGGCCGAGCAGCACGGAGGGATCGACCTTGCCATGCGAGGTCGGCACGATCTTCACGGCGCGGGCGGAGTGTTCGTTGATGATGGCGTTGGCGCGGGCTGAGCCTGCGGCGTCCATCAGGTCGCTCTTCGACAGGATGATCAGGTCGGCGCAGGCGATCTGGTCCTCGAACACTTCCTCGACCGGGTCGTCATGGTCGAGGCTCTCATCCTGAGCGCGCTGCGCCTGCAGCGCGTCCATGTCGTTGGCGACGCGGCCTTCGGCCAGCGCCGGGCCATCGACCACGGCGATGACGCCGTCGACCGTGACGCGGCTTTTCACCGTCGGCCACTGGAAGGCCTGGACCAGCGGCTTGGGCAGAGCCAGGCCGGACGTCTCGATCAGGATGTGATCAACCTTCGGCGTCAGCGCCAGGATCTGGTCGAGCGCCGGCACGAAATCGTCGGCGACGGTGCAGCAGATGCAGCCATTGGCCAGTTCGACGATGTTTTCCTCCGGGCAGGTGTCGATACCGCAGCCCTTCAAAATCTCGCCGTCGATGCCGATGTCGCCGAACTCGTTGACGATGATGGCAATGCGTTTGCCGCCGGCGTTTTCCAGGAGATGGCGGACCAGCGTCGTCTTGCCGGCGCCGAGAAAGCCGGTGACGACGGTGCAGGGAACGCGGGAAAGGTTGGCGGACGAATCTGGAGCGGTCATGGTCAGTCCTTCAGCATGTCGAGAGGAGGGATGCGGGCAACGAGGCCGCGCTTGAGGCTATCGGGCCGGCCACGCCATGGGATGAGGCCGTCGGTGGAAGTGGCGAAGAGCTTTGCGCCGGCGACAAGGTCGGCGCCGCTGGCCGTGGTCAGGTCGCCGAAGACATAGCTCCAGCAGCCGTCGCGCAGGATCGCGGCGCTGAGGCGGCGCTTGCAATTGCCGAGGCATTCGACGGTGCGGACGCGGATATCTTCGCCCGAGGCGGCGTTGCGCGTATCCTCAGCCAGCAGTTCGCCGGCGCGGGGATGGGCGTCGGAGCCGGTTTCGTCACGGCACGAGGCACAGATGATCACGGTGACGCCGGACAAGGCATCGCTGTCGGCGGACGAATTGTCCGCTGTGCCAGCCGAAAAACTGCTGTTCTGGTCCAAAAACCGGGCTCCTTGCCCGGAAACCCGCCGGGCGATCGGATTATGTTGTCGCAGACGGCAGGTCTCCTGGCTCGCGGGTCATCGCCTTGGTTAGCCGCCTTCCCGGGAATTCCCAGTGGCTTTCGGCCTTGGCTCGTCGCTTACAGTTGCGGGGACAGCCGCGGATTTGAGATTTTTTCATCCCGCACCGCATTCCCTCTTAGCCCCTCTCATTGAAGAGAAGAGACCGTCTGGAGCGGATTTAGGCTGTTGCGGGCAGGACTGTCAACGCGGGCCTACGACATGGCGATGTCGGCAAGTGACGGTCCGAGGTCGCCAGCGGGCGTCACTTCCATGCGCTCAAGCCCGAGCCAGCCCTGCATTTGCTTCAATTCCTCGAAAAGCTGGGCGGCGGTTTCAGGCGGTGCGCCAGCTTCGGCATAGGCTGCGTGGACGCGTAGCACACTCGCCGGCCGATCGGCCTTGAGATCGACGCGCGCTACAATCCTGTCGCCGAGCAGGAACGGCAGGACGTAATAGCCGTATTGGCGCTTTTCGGCCGGCGTGTAGATCTCGATACGGTAGTGGAAATCGAACAGCCGCTCCGAGCGCGAGCGTTCGAAGACCACGGGATCGAACGGCGCTAGCAAGGCACGGGCGTCGATTTTCCTGGGCAGACGGGCATCCTTGTGCAGGTAAGCGGGCTTATCCCAGCCTTCGACGCGCACCGGCAGCAGCTCACCGAGTTCGACCAATTCCTCCAGGCGGCCCTTCATGTCGGCGGGGGAAAGGCGGAAATAGTCGCGCAAATCGCCTGATGTCGCCACGCCGTGGGCGCGGGCGGAGATGCGCAGCAATTCGCGGTGCGCGTCCTCGGCGGCCGGTACGGGCAGGTCTAGGATCGCCGGCGGCAGCACGCGCTCAGGCAGGTCATAGAAGCGCTCGAATCCGCGGCGGTGCGCCGTCGTGATGCGCCCGGCCCAGAACAGCCATTCGAAGGCATGCTTGGCGTGGCTCCAGCCCCACCAGCCGCCCGAGCCCTTCTGGCCTTCGAGCGCGGAAGCAGCGATCAGGCCGCGCGCGACGACCTCGCGGTAGATCTCTTCTATATAGGCGGCGTGCTCACGGCCCCATTTGGCCAGCCCCAGATACATCTCTTTGCCTTGCTCGGCGCGCTGCATGCGCCAGCGCATCAGCGGCCAGGTCTCCACCGGCAGGAAAGAAGCCTCGTGCGCCCAGTATTCGAACACCGTGCGCTTGCGGGTGACGGCGGCGTTGTCGAGCAGAGCGAGCGGGTAGGGGCCAAGGCGCGAATAGAGCGGCATATAATGCGCGCGCACCACCGCGCTGACGGAATCGATCTGCAGCAGGCCGGTGCGGGACAGAACGCGGGCGAAATGACGGCGGTCGGGCGTGCCATTGGGGCGGGGGTCGAGAAAACCCTGAGCGGCGAGCGCGACGCGCCGGGCGGTGGCAAGCGAGATATTTTCCTTCATTCGGATGCGACTCTTGTAACTCGTTGACCGTCGTTTGATGGGTGATTCCTGCCCATCCTAGCAGGGTTTTGGCGGCATCCATGTCAGGAGAGAAAAGTGGAGTAAAAAGCGAAGGAAATCAAACGGGAGCGTATCGGACCAGTTTCTCCGTATATGCCGTCCAGCACCGCCTTTTGAACAAGGTTTGACTTGCTTCGCTGGAAGTGCTGCGCTAACCCTCGCCGCGTTGCAGCATAGGCCCCTTAAAACGGTTCAGCGGTTAAACTGTCACGCTTCCGCATTAAGGTCCGGTGCTGTAATCAAAATGGATTGGCGCCAACGGAAAGCCGCTGCATGAACGCACTTCTCAGTTCGTACCTGCCCATCGTCCTGTTCATCGGCGTGGCGCTGGTTGTCGGCCTGGCACTGCTGGCCGCACCGTTCCTGGTGGCGTACCGCAACCCCGATCCCGAAAAGCTTTCCGCCTACGAGTGCGGTTTCAACTCGTTCGACGATGCCCGCATGAAATTCGACATCCGCTTCTACCTGGTGTCGATCCTGTTCATCATCTTCGACCTGGAAGTGGCCTTCCTGTTTCCCTGGGCGGTGTCCTTCTCGAAGATCGGCATGCTCGGCTTCTGGTCGATGATGGTGTTTTTGGCAGTGCTGACCATCGGCTTTGCCTATGAATGGAAAAAAGGAGCGCTGGAATGGGATTGAACGACAGTTCAGGCACCCTCGTCGCGCCGAAGCCCAAGAAGGGTATCATCGATCCCAACACCGGCAAGCCGGTGGGGCAGGACGATCCCTTCTTCCTCGAAATCAACAACGAGCTTGCCGACAAGGGTTTCCTGGTCACCTCGACCGAGGCGCTGATCACCTGGGCGCGCAGCGGCTCGCTGATGTTCATGACCTTCGGTCTGGCGTGCTGCGCGGTCGAGATGATCCATACCTCGATGCCGCGTTATGACTCGGAGCGGTTCGGCGTCGCGCCGCGCGCGTCTCCGCGCCAGTCCGACATCATGATCGTCGCCGGCACGCTGACCAACAAGATGGCGCCGGCGCTGCGCAAGGTCTACGACCAGATGCCGGAGCCACGCTACGTCATATCGATGGGCTCGTGCGCCAATGGCGGCGGCTACTACCACTATTCCTATTCGGTGGTGCGCGGCTGCGACCGTGTCGTGCCGGTGGACATCTATGTGCCCGGCTGCCCGCCGAGCGCCGAAGCCCTGCTCTACGGCATTCTTCTGCTGCAGAAGAAGATCCGCCGCACCGGCACGATCGAACGGTAAATCCATGGCCGCATCCCTTAGCGAACTGTCGACCTATCTCGGCGAGAAGCTGCCTGGCCGCTTCAGTGACGCGGTGCTCGCCTATGGCGAACTCACCGTCCATGTCGAGCCGCAAAACCTGGTCGAGGTGGTGACCTTCCTGCGCGACGACCCGCGCTGCCAGTTCATCTCGATCATCGATGTCTGCGGCGCCGATTATCCGTCGCGGGCCAAGCGCTTCGACGTCGTCTATCACCTGTTGTCGCCGAGGCAGAATGTCCGCATCCGCGTCAAGGTGCAGGCCGACGAGGAAACGATGGTGCCGTCGATCACCGGCGTCTTTCCTGGCGCCGACTGGTTCGAGCGCGAGACCTACGATCTCTATGGCGTGCTGTTCTCGGGCCATCCCGATCTGCGCCGCCTGTTGACCGACTACGGCTTCGAAGGCCATCCGTTGCGCAAGGATTTCCCGCTGACCGGTTTTGTCGAAGTGCGCTACGACGACGAAGCCAAGCGCGTCATCTACGAGCCGGTCGAGCTAAAGCAGGAATTCCGCAATTTCGATTTTTTGTCCCCGTGGGAAGGTACGGACTACGTGCTGCCGGGTGACGAGAAGGCAAAGCAGTAAATGGCTGAAACCTCCGTCCGTAACTTCAACATCAATTTTGGCCCGCAACACCCTGCGGCGCACGGCGTTTTGCGCCTCGTGCTGGAGCTCGACGGCGAAGTCGTCGACCGCGTCGATCCGCATATCGGGCTCCTGCATCGTGGCACGGAAAAGCTGATCGAGGCCAAGACCTATCTGCAGGCGGTGCCTTATCTCGACCGGCTCGACTATTGCGCGCCGATGAACCAGGAGCATGCCTTTGCGCTGGCCGCCGAGCGCCTGCTCGGCATCGAGGTGCCAAGGCGCGGCCAGTTGATCCGCGTGCTCTACTGCGAAATCGGCCGCATCATGTCGCATATCCTCAATGTGACGACGCAGGCGATGGACGTCGGCGCGCTGACACCGCCGCTGTGGGGCTTCGTCGAGCGCGAAAAGCTGATGGTGTTCTATGAGCGCGCCTCCGGCTCGCGCATGCATGCCGCCTATTTCCGTCCCGGCGGCGTCCACCAGGACCTGCCGCGCCATCTGGTCGAGGACATCGGCAAATGGATCGATCCGTTCCTGAAGTCGCTCGACGATCTCGACAAGCTGCTCACCGGCAACCGCATCTTCAAGCAGCGCAATGTCGATATCGGCATTGTTTCGCTGGCCGATGCCTGGGCCTGGGGCTTTTCGGGCGTCATGGTGCGCGGCTCGGGCTCGCCTTGGGACCTGCGCAAGTCGCAACCTTATGAATGCTATTCGGAAATGGATTTCGACATTCCGATCGGCAAGAACGGCGACTGCTTCGACCGTTACCTGGTGCGCATGGAAGAGATGCGGCAGTCCGCGAAGATCATGCGCCAGTGTGTCGATCTCCTGCTCGGCAAGGAAAGCACCGGACCGGTGTCGAACCTCGACGGCAAGGTGGTGCCGCCGAAGCGCCAGGCGATGAAGCGCTCGATGGAAGCGCTCATCCACCACTTCAAGCTCTACACCGAGGGCTATCGCGTGCCGGCCGGCGAGGTCTATGCGGCCGTCGAGGCGCCGAAAGGCGAGTTCGGCGTCTACCTGGTCTCCGACGGCACCAACAAGCCCTACCGCTGCAAGCTGCGCGCACCTGGTTTCGCGCATCTGCAGGCCATGGATTTCCTGTGCCGCGGCCACATGCTGGCCGACGTCACCGCCGTTCTTGGCTCCCTCGACATCGTGTTTGGTGAGGTCGATCGCTAAATGTCAGTCCGCCGTCTCGCTGAAGCAAGCGTCCAGCCAGCCTCCTTCGCCTTCAACCGGGCGAACGCGGCCGCGGCGAAGCAATGGATCAAGAAATACCCCAAGGGCCGCGAGCAGTCGGCGATCATCCCGCTTCTGATGATAGCCCAGGAGCAGGAAGGCTGGGTCACCAAGGCGGCGATCGAGACGATTTCGGACATGCTCGGCATGCCGCGTATCCGCGGGCTCGAGGTCGCGACCTTCTACACGCAATACCAGCTCAATCCCGTCGGTACGCGCGCGCACATCCAGGTCTGCGGCACCACGCCCTGCATGCTGCGCGGCTCGGAAGCGCTGATGGATGTCTGCCGCTCGAAAATCCATCACGACCAGTTCCACACAAACGACAAGGGCACCTTGTCGTGGGAGGAGGTCGAGTGCCTCGGCGCCTGCGTCAACGCGCCGATGGTCATGGTCTTCAAGGACACGTTTGAGGACCTGACACCCGAGAGGCTGGCCGAAATCATTGATCTCTATGACGCGGGCAAGGGCGCCTCGGTGGCGCCGGGACCGCAGAACGGCCGCACCGGCTCGGAGCCGGCCTCTGGCCTCACCACGCTGAAGAGCGAAAAGGCGATTCTCAAGTCGACCCGTGACCGGGAAGCCAAGGAAGCAGCCAAGGCCGCCAAGGCGGCGCCCGACGCGATCATCGCGGCGCCGGTTCCGGCACCCGCCACTGCCCCTGTCGCGCCGTCCAATGCCAGCAAGCCGAAGACCGATGCGGCCGAGACCAGCCCGGCATTGAAGACACCCTCGAAGACCAAGGTGGCGCCGGCGGCGGAGAAGGCGGCGAGCGTTTCGGCGCCGCGGCATTCGGCCGTCAATGCCAACAAGGCGGCCCCCGAGGTCGAGAAGGTTTCCAAGCAGCGCAGCGGTCCGATCGCCAAGGCCGCGCCGGCCACCGCCTTCAAGGCTCCGGAGGCCAAGGTGCCCATGGCAAAGCCGGCAAAGCCATCGCTTGAGGACAAGAACCGTCCGGCCGGCATCGACAGGCCGGCCGCGGTCGACGACCTCAAGCTGATCTCCGGCGTCGGCCCCAAGATCGAAGGCATCCTGCATACGCTGGGCATCTTCACCTTCGCGCAGGTCGCGTCGTGGAAGAAGGCCGAGCGCGAGTGGGTCGACGGCTATCTTTCCTTCCAAGGTCGCATCGACCGCGACGACTGGGTCAAGCAGGCCAAGGCGCTCGCCAAGGGCGGTGTCGCCGAATACATCCGCGTTTTCGGCAAGAAGCCGGTCTGAGGGACGAAAAATGCTTCAGGACAAAGACCGCATCTTCAATAACATCTACGGCCTGTTCGACAAGTCGCTGGCCGGCGCGATGGCGCGCGGCGCCTGGGACAACACGCCCGGCATCATCGCCAAGGGGCGCGAGTGGATCGTCAACGAGATGAAGGCGTCGGGCCTGCGCGGCCGTGGCGGCGCCGGCTTCCCGACCGGCTTGAAATGGTCGTTCATGCCCAAGCAGAGCGACGGCCGGCCGAGCTACCTCGTCGTCAATGCCGACGAATCCGAGCCCGGCACCTGCAAGGACCGAGACATCTTGCGCAACGATCCGCACACGCTGGTCGAGGGCTCCTTCATCGCCGGCTTCGCCATGGGAGCGGTCGCCGCCTACATCTATGTGCGCGGCGAGTTCATCCGCGAGCGCGAGGCGCTGCAGCGCGCCATCGACGAGGCCTATGAGGCCAAGCTGATCGGCAAGAACAACACGTCCGGTTACGATTTCGACATCTACATGCATCACGGCGCCGGCGCCTATATCTGCGGCGAGGAGACAGCGCTCCTCGAAAGCCTCGAAGGCAAGAAGGGCCAGCCCAGGCTGAAGCCGCCATTCCCCGCCAATGTCGGCCTCTATGGCTGTCCGACGACCGTCAACAATGTCGAGTCGATCGCCGTGGCGCCGACCATCCTGCGCCGCGGCGCGGCCTGGTTCTCGTCCTTCGGCCGGCCCAACAATGTCGGCACCAAGCTGTTCTGCATCTCCGGCCACGTCAACAATCCGTGCACCGTCGAAGAGGCGATGTCGATCCCGTTCCGCGAGCTGATCGAGACGCATTGCGGCGGTATTCGCGGCGGCTGGGACAATCTCTTGGCGGTCATCCCGGGCGGCGCCTCGGTGCCGCTGGTGCCGGCCGAGCAGATCATCGACACGCCGATGGATTTCGACGCGCTGCGCGACCTGAAGTCCGGTCTCGGCACGGCGGCCGTCATCGTCATGGACAAGTCGACCGATGTGGTGAAAGCGATCGCGCGGTTGTCCTATTTCTACAAGCATGAGAGCTGCGGCCAGTGCACGCCGTGCCGCGAAGGCACCGGCTGGATGTGGCGGGTGATGGAGCGGCTGGTGCGCGGCGAGGCGCAGAAGCGCGAGATCGATATGCTGCTCGACGTCACCAAGCAGGTCGAGGGCCACACGATCTGCGCGCTGGGCGACGCGGCGGCGTGGCCGATCCAGGGCCTGATGCGGCATTTCCGCGGCGAGGTAGAGCGCCGCATCGACGAGTTTTCGCGCAATGCGCACCGGGCCGAACCGGTGATGGTGGCGGCGGAATAGAATTTGTGATTTCGGGCGAAAGCCCGGGACGAGACGAACGGGGCGGGGCGAACGAAGAAACGACCAGGAGAACTTTCTATGGCGCCGTATTCGTACTCATTGATGCCCAATTTGGACCAGATCGAGAAGATGAACCAGGACCTGACCAGGGTGATGCCGAAGGAGATGGCCAGTGCCGTCAACCTTTTCGCGCACCCTGTCGCGGGTGCCGCTGCAATGTCGGCCTTGAGCCTCGGGCTCGCCAACCACGCGTTCGGCGTCTGGCTGGGCGCGCTTTCGGGAGCCGCCGAGGCATCCCAACGCCTCATGCAGCCGCTGATCGAGGATTTCGAGACGCGCGTAGAGCAATTCGAGGACGCGAATTCTTCGTCCACCAAGGCGCGGGCGACGGCGAAGACCATGATTGCCGAGGCGCAGTCCTTCGCGCAGGAAGTCACCGACATTGCCGCCAAGGAAGCCGCCACCACAGCGCCGGTGGCCAGTGCCGGCCCGGCAACGGGCGACGTCCCCGACGCATTGTTGCCCGAGGATTTCCGCCAGCCCAAGGCCATGGACAAGCCGGCGAAGCCGTCGGATTTGAAAGCGATATCGGGCATCGGTCCGAAGCTCGAGAAAGTTCTGAACGGGCTCGGCATCTGGACATATGCCCAGATCGCGGCCTGGTCGCCGCAGGAGATCGCCTGGGTCGACGACTATCTGTCGTTCAACGGCCGCATCGGCCGCGACGATTGGACTGCCCAGGCAACTGCGCTGTCCGCGAAGAAGTGAATGAAATGTCGGGCGCTGCGTCTGTCGCGCCCGGGAAATTAGATTGCGGGAAATCCGCAGGGGTTTGAGGCGAATGGCAAAGCTCAAGGTCGACGGGAAAGAGATCACTGTACCCGACCACTATACGCTGCTGCAGGCGGCGGAAGACGCGGGCGCGGAAGTGCCGCGCTTCTGCTTCCATGAGCGGCTGTCGATCGCAGGCAACTGCCGTATGTGCCTGATCGAGGTCAAGGGCGGGCCGCCCAAGCCGCAGGCCTCCTGCGCCATGGGCGTGCGCGACCTGCGCCCGGGGCCCAATGGCGAGCCGCCGGAGATCTTCACCAACACGCCGATGGTCAAGAAGGCCCGGGAAGGCGTGATGGAATTCCTGCTGATCAACCATCCGCTCGACTGCCCGATCTGCGACCAGGGCGGTGAATGCGACCTGCAGGACCAGGCGATGGCCTTCGGCGTCGATTCCTCGCGCTATCACGAGAACAAACGCGCGGTCGAAGACAAATATATCGGCCCGCTGGTCAAGACGGTGATGAACCGCTGCATCCACTGCACGCGCTGCGTCCGCTTCACCACCGAGGTCGCCGGCATTTCCGAACTCGGCCTGATCGGCCGTGGCGAGGACGCCGAGATCACCACCTATCTCGAAAGCGCGATGACATCGGAACTGCAGGGCAATGTCATCGATCTCTGCCCGGTCGGCGCGCTGACTTCCAAGCCGTTCGCCTTCCAGGCGCGGCCGTGGGAGCTGACCAAGACTGAATCCGTCGACGTCATGGATGCCGTCGGCTCGGCGATCCGCGTCGATAGCCGTGGCCGCGAGGTGATGCGCATCCTGCCGCGCGTCAACGAGCAGGTGAACGAGGAGTGGATCTCCGACAAGACCCGCTTCATCTGGGACGGCCTGCGCACGCAGCGCCTCGACCGCCCCTATGTCCGCAAAGACGGAAAGCTGGTTCCGGCAAGCTGGGCGGACGCGTTCGCCGCGATCAAGGACGCGGTGTCGAAGACGACGTCCGAGAAGATCGGCGCCATCGCCGGCGATCTGGCCGCGGTCGAGGAAATCTACGCGCTGAAGCTGCTGATGGCTTCGCTCGGCTCCAGGAATACCGATTGCCGCCAGGATGGCGCCGCGCTCGACCCGGCGCTCGGCCGTGCCAGCTACATCTTCAACCCGACCATCGAAGGCATCGAGCAGGCCGACGCGGTGCTGATCATCGGCGCCAATCCGCGCTTCGAGGCCTCGGTGCTCAACGCCCGCATTCGCAAGCGCTGGCGGGCCGGCAATCTGCCGGTCGGCGTCATCGGCGATGTCGGCGACACCCGCTACGAGTATGAACTGCTTGGTGCCGGTCCGGATTCGCTGAAGGATCTGGCCGACGGCAACGGCAAGTTCTTCCAGACGCTGAAGAAGGCGACGCACCCGCTGATCATCATCGGCCAGGGCGCATTGGCACGCGCGGACGGCGCTGCCGTGCTCGGCCAGGCGGCCAAGCTCGCCGCCGCGGTGAACGCCGCACGGGCCGACTGGAACGGCTTTGCCGTGCTGCACAACGCGGCGGCGCGCGTTGGCGGCCTGGATCTCGGCTTCGTGCCGGGCGAGGGCGGCAAGAACGTCGCCGGCATGCTCGGCGAAACGGACGTGCTGTTCCTTCTCGGCGCCGACGAGATCGACATGGGCAAGACCGGCGGCGCCTTCGTCGTCTATATCGGCACCCATGGCGACGCCGGCGCGCACCGCGCCAATGTCATCCTGCCTGCGGCCGCCTACACCGAAAAGTCGGTCACCTATGTCAACACGGAAGGGCGCGTGCAGCAGACCAACCGCGCCGGCTTCGCACCGGGCGATGCGCGCGAGGACTGGGCGATCCTGCGGGCGCTGTCGGACGTGCTGGGCAAGAAGCTGCCGTTCGATTCGCTGCCGCAACTGCGCGCCAAGCTTTATGGCGAATACCCGCATCTGGCCCGCATCGACCAGGTCGCGGCCGGCAATGCCGAGGATATCGCCGGGGTGGCGAAGCTCGGCGGGCGGCTGAACAAGGGCACCTTCACCTCGCCGGTCAAGGATTTCTACCTGACCAACCCGATCGCGCGGGCGTCCGCCGTGATGGCGGAATGCTCGGCACTGGCCAAGAGCGGCTTCAAGCAGGCGGCGGAATAAGCATGGACACCTTCTTCTCCTTCTACGTGCTGCCGGCGCTGCTGATCCTGCTGAAATCAGTGGTGCTGATCGTCGTGCTGCTGATCTTCGTCGCCTACATCCTCTACGCCGACCGCAAGATCTGGGCGGCGGTGCAACTGCGCCGTGGCCCGAACGTCGTTGGCCCCTGGGGCACGCTGCAGGCCTTCGCAGATCTGTTGAAGTTCGTCTTCAAGGAACCGGTCATCCCGTCAGGCGCCAACAAGGGCGTGTTCCTGCTGGCGCCGCTGGTGTCGGCGGTGCTGGCGATCTCGGCCTGGGCGGTCATTCCCGTCAGCCAGGGCTGGGCGATCGCCAACGTCAATGTCGGCATCCTCTATGTTTTCGCCATCTCCTCGCTCGAGGTCTATGGCGTGATCATGGGCGGCTGGGCGTCGAACTCGAAATATCCGTTCCTCGGCGCGCTGCGCTCGGCGGCCCAGATGGTGTCCTACGAGGTCTCGATCGGCTTCGTCATCGTCACCGTGCTGCTCACCGCCGGTTCGCTTAACCTCAGCGACATCGTCCTGTCGCAGCAGGGCGGGCTTGGCACGCGGCTTGGCCTGCCCAACACCTTCCTCGACTGGAACTGGCTCGCCCTGTTCCCGATGTTCATCATCTTCTTCATCTCGGCGCTGGCAGAGACGAACCGTCCGCCCTTCGACCTGGTCGAAGCCGAATCGGAGTTGGTCGCCGGCCACATGGTTGAATATTCGTCGACGCCGTTCCTGCTGTTCTTCCTCGGCGAATATGTCGCCATCGTGCTGATGTGCGCGCTGGCCACCATCCTGTTCCTCGGCGGCTGGCTGCCTCCCTTCGACTTCGCGCCCTTCACCTGGGTGCCCGGCGTCATCTGGTTCGTGCTGAAAGTCTGTTTCGTGTTCTTCGGCATCTCCATGGTCAAGGCCTTCGTGCCGCGCTACCGCTACGACCAGCTGATGCGATTGGGCTGGAAGGTGTTCCTGCCGATTTCGCTGTTCATGGTGGTCGCCACCGCCGCCTTCCTCAAGATCACGGGGTTTGCGTGATGTCCGCTTTGTCCCAGGCTGCAAAATCGCTGCTGCTGCAGGATTTCGTCAGCGCCTTCTTCCTGTCTATGCGCCAGTTCTTCGCGCCGAAGGAGACGATCAACTATCCGCACGAGAAGGGGCCGGTGAGCCCGCGCTTCCGTGGCGAGCATGCGTTGCGCCGCTATCCCAACGGCGAGGAGCGCTGCATTGCCTGCAAATTGTGTGAGGCGATCTGCCCGGCGCAGGCGATCACCATCGAGGCGGGCCCGCGCCGCAATGACGGCACGCGCCGCACGGTGCGCTACGACATCGACATGGTGAAGTGCATCTATTGCGGCTTTTGCCAGGAAGCCTGCCCGGTCGACGCCATCGTCGAGGGGCCGAATTTCGAATTCGCGACGGAGACGCGCGAGGAACTCTACTACGACAAGGACAGGCTGTTGGCGAATGGCGACCGGTGGGAGCGCGAACTGGCGCGCAACATCTCGCTGGACTCGCCCTACCGCTGATATCGACGCATGGACGGGGCGAGGGGCCTCGTCCAGAGGACGATCCCGAAAAGTTTCGGACTTTTCGAACGAGATCTTCCTCCAGAATAGAAGAGTGTCGCATGTTTCTGTCGATCGGGCCTTTCAACCCGATCGGAACATGCGATAGGAACACGCAACTTGCGGCCGGAGGCGGCGGCAAAAATCGAACAGGGCGGTTGTCCTGTTTCGGATAGGAACCCGGGGGATCCCCAATGCTGAGTGGACTAGAGGCGGCCTTTTTCTACCTCTTCGCCTTTGTCGCGGTGGCATCGGCGTTCATGGTCATTTCGTCGCGTAACCCCGTGCATTCGGTGCTGTTCCTGATCCTGACCTTCTTCAACGCCGCCGGCCTCTTCATGCTGACCGGCGCCGAGTTCCTGGCGATGATCCTGCTCGTCGTCTATGTCGGCGCGGTGATGGTGCTGTTCCTGTTCGTCGTCATGATGCTCGACGTCGACTTCGCCGAGATGAAGGAAGGCGCCCTGCAATACGCGCCGATCGGCGCGCTGGTCGGGCTGATCCTGGCGGCCGAGCTGATCGTGGTGCTCGGCGGCTACACCTTCGCGCCGCAACTTGCCTCGACGGTATCGAAGCCGATTCCCGATCTCGCCGCGCGTTCGAACACGGCCGCGCTCGGCGACATCCTCTACACCGACTACCTCTACTACTTCCAGATTTCGGGCCTCATCCTGCTGGTTGCCATGATCGGCGCCATCGTGCTGACGCTGCGCCACAAGGAAGGGGTCAAGCGGCAGTCGATCGCAGCCCAGGTCGGCCGCACGCCGGCGACCGGCATGGAAATCCGCAAGGTCAAGTCGGGCGAAGGAGTCTGAGATGGTCGTCGGCATCGCACATTATCTGACCGTATCGGCGATCCTGTTCACGCTCGGCGTGTTCGGCATCTTCCTGAACCGCCGCAACATCATCGTCATCCTGATGTCGGTCGAGCTGATCCTGCTTGCGGTCAACATCAACTTCGTCGCCTTTTCGGCGGCGCTCGGCGATCTGGTCGGCCAGGTGTTCGCGCTGTTCGTGCTGACGGTCGCAGCGGCGGAAGCCGCCATCGGACTTGCCATTCTCGTCGTCTTCTTCCGCAACCGCGGCTCGATCGCGGTCGAAGACGTGAACATGATGAAGGGTTGACGGAACCACCATGTATCAGGCCATCGTCTTCCTTCCACTGCTCGGCTTCCTGATCGTCGGCCTGTTCGGCACGTCGCTCGGCGCCAAGGCGTCCGAATACATCACCTCCGGCTTCCTGGTGATTGCGGCCGTGCTGTCGTGGGTCGCCTTCTTCAGCGTCGGCTTCGGCCATGGCGAGGTGTTCACCGTGCCGGTGCTGCACTGGATCCAGTCCGGCGGCCTCGACGTATCCTGGGCGCTGCGCATCGATACGCTGACGGTGGTGATGCTGGTGGTGGTCAACACCGTCTCGGCGCTGGTTCACATCTATTCGATCGGCTACATGCACCACGATCCGAACCGGCCGCGCTTCTTCGCCTACCTGTCGCTGTTCACCTTTGCCATGCTGATGCTGGTGACCGCGGACAATCTCGTGCAGATGTTCTTCGGCTGGGAAGGGGTGGGGCTGGCGTCCTACCTTCTGATCGGCTTCTGGTACAAGAAGCCGTCGGCCAATGCCGCCGCCATCAAGGCCTTCGTCGTCAACCGTGTCGGCGATTTCGGTTTCGCGCTCGGCATTTTCGGCGTGTTCGTGCTGTTCGGCTCGGTCAACCTTGGCACCATCTTCGCCAATGCGGCGACCTTCGTTCCTGCTGAAGGCGCGCCGCAAGGTGCCGCCGTGCTCACCTTCCTCGGCCATGCACTGGACAAGCAGGCGGCGATGACCGTCGTCTGCCTGCTCCTGTTCATGGGCGCCATGGGCAAGTCGGCGCAAGTGCCGCTGCACACCTGGCTGCCAGACGCCATGGAAGGCCCGACACCGGTCTCGGCGCTGATCCATGCCGCCACCATGGTGACGGCCGGCGTGTTCATGCTGGCGCGGCTGTCGCCGCTGTTCGAGCTGTCGCATTCGGCGCTGACGGTGGTGACCTTCATCGGCGCCTTCACCGCCTTCTTCGCGGCGACCGTCGGTCTCGTCCAGAACGACATCAAGCGGGTCATCGCCTATTCGACCTGTTCGCAGCTCGGCTACATGTTCGTGGCGCTCGGCGTCGGCGCCTATGGCGCCGCGATCTTCCACCTGTTCACGCACGCCTTCTTCAAGGCGTTGCTGTTCCTCGGCTCCGGTTCGGTCATCCATGCCGTCTCCGACGAGCAGGACATGCGCAAGATGGGTGGTCTGAGAAAGCTGATCCCGACCACCTACTGGATGATGGTGATCGGCACGCTGGCGCTGACCGGCGTCGGCATCCCGGTGACCGTCATCGGCACCGCCGGCTTCTTCTCCAAGGACGCCATCATCGAGACCGCCTTTGCCAGCCACAATTCGGTCGCCGGCTTTGCCTTCGTGCTGCTGGTCATCGCGGCCGGCTTCACCTCCTTCTACTCCTGGCGGTTGATCTTCATGACGTTCCACGGCAAGCCGCGGGCGAGCCATGAGGTGATGCACCACGTCCATGAATCGCCGCCGGTGATGTTGGTGCCGCTGTTCATCCTGGCCGCCGGCGCGCTGTTTGCCGGTATCATCTTCCACAATTCCTTTATCGGCGAAGGCTATGCCGAGTTCTGGAAGGCCTCGCTGTTCACGCTGCCGGACAACAACATCCTGCACGAGATCCATGAGCTGCCGCTGTGGGTCGAGCTGTCGCCCTTCATCGCTATGCTGATCGGCCTGGCGCTGGCCTGGAAATTCTACATCCGCTCGCCGGAAATGCCCGTCAATCTGGCCGCACAGCATCGCGGGCTCTACGCCTTCCTGCTCAACAAGTGGTACTTCGACGAGCTCTACGACTTCCTGTTCGTGCGGCCGGCCAAGCGCCTTGGCCATTTCCTGTGGAAGACCGGCGATGGCACCATCATCGACGGGCTTGGGCCGGATGGCATTTCGGCGCGCGTCGTCGACGTCACCAACCGCGTCGTCAAGCTGCAGACCGGCTACCTCTACCATTATGCCTTCGCCATGCTGATCGGCGTTGCCGCACTCGTCACCTGGATGATGCTCTGATGACCGCTTGGCCAATCCTCTCGCTGGTCACCTTCCTGCCGCTGGTTGGTGTGCTGCTGATCCTGTTCATCAACGATGACAGTGAGAACGCACGTCGCAACATCCGCGCCATCGCGCTGTTGACGACAACGTTCACGTTCATCATCTCGCTGTTCATCTGGACCGGCTTCGACAATTCGCAAGCCGGCTTCCAGTTCGTCGAGAAGGCCGCCTGGCTCGACTCCGGCATCTCCTACCATATGGGCGTCGACGGCATTTCCATGCTGTTCGTCATCCTGACGACGTTCCTGATGCCGCTTTGCATCCTGGCGTCCTGGGAATCCATCGAGAAGCGCGTCAAGGCCTACATGATCGCCTTCCTGCTGCTCGAGACGCTGATGATCGGCGTGTTCTGCGCGCTCGACATCGTGCTGTTCTACGTCTTCTTCGAAGCCGGCCTGATCCCGATGTTCATCATCATCGGCGTCTGGGGCGGCAAGCGGCGCGTCTATGCCTCGTTCAAGTTCTTCCTCTACACGCTGGCCGGCTCGGTGCTGATGCTGCTCGCCATCATGGCCATGTTCTATCAGTCCGGCACGACCGACATTCCGACCCTTCTGACGCACAGCTTCCCGGCCAACATGCAGACATGGCTATGGCTCGCCTTCTTCGCCTCCTTCGCGGTGAAGATGCCGATGTGGCCGGTGCACACCTGGCTGCCGGACGCGCACGTCGAGGCGCCGACGGCCGGCTCGGTCATCCTGGCCGCCATCCTCCTGAAGATGGGCGGGTACGGTTTCCTGCGCTTCTCTTTGCCGATGTTCCCGCTGGCGTCCGAGATGTTCGCGCCGCTTGTGTTCACGCTCTCCGTCGTCGCCATCATCTACACCTCGCTGGTGGCGCTGATGCAGGAGGACATGAAGAAGCTGATCGCCTATTCGTCGGTCGCCCATATGGGCTTCGTCACCATGGGCATCTTCGCCATGAACCAGGAAGGCGTGCAGGGCGCGATCTTCCAGATGCTCAGCCACGGCCTCGTTTCGGGCGCGCTGTTCCTGTGCGTCGGCGTCATCTACGACCGCATGCACACGCGTGAGATCGATGCCTATGGCGGCCTCGTCAACAACATGCCGAAATATGCAACCGTGTTCATGGTCTTCACCATGGCCAATGTCGGCCTGCCCGGCACGTCAGGCTTCGTCGGCGAGTTCCTGACCATGCTCGGCGTGTTCCGGGTCAACACCTGGGTGGCGTTCTTCGCCGCCACCGGCGTCATCCTGTCGGCCGCCTACGCGCTTTGGCTCTACCGCCGGGTGATCTTCGGCGCGCTGACCAAGGACAGCCTGAAGGGGCTGCTCGACCTGTCGCCGCGCGAGAAGGCCATCATCTACCCGTTGGTGGTGCTGGTCATCTTCTTCGGCGTCTATCCCGCTCCCGTCTTCGACGCGACGGCCCAGTCGGTCAAGTCGCTCGTCACCAATGTCACCGCATCCATCGGCGCCGCGCAGACCGCGGCGGCGAACTGACCAGAGGTTTTGCGAACCATGACGCCGGACCTTCTCTCCAGCCTGTCGCTCTCGACGCCCGAGCTGATCCTTGCCATCGGCGCGCTCGCGCTGCTGATGGTCGGGGCCTATTCGCGCGCCAACACCGCCAACACGGTGACCGGCCTCGCCGTCGCCGTGCTGGTGATATCCGGCGCCTGGCTGATCTTTTCCACGGGGCAGGGCAGCGCCTACGGCAACGCCTTCGTCCAGGATTCCTTCGCCCGCTTCATGAAGGTGCTGGCGCTGGTCGGCTCGGCGGTGACGCTTGTGATCTCGATGCGCTTTGCCAAGGCGGAGCGTTTCGACAAGTTCGAATATCCGGTGCTGATCCTGCTTTGCACGCTGGGCATGATGCTGATGATCTCGGCCAACGGCATGATCGGGCTCTATCTCGGCCTCGAACTGCAGTCGCTGGCGATCTACGTGCTGGCGGCGATCAACCGCGACAATCTGCGTTCGACCGAGGCCGGCCTGAAGTACTTCGTCCTGGGAGCGCTGTCGTCGGGCATGCTGCTCTATGGCATCTCGCTGGTCTATGGCTACACCGGCAACACCGGCTTCCAGGAGATCGCGACCGCACTTGGCGGCGGCGAGCGTCAGCTTGGCCTTGTCGTCGGGCTCGTCTTCGTGCTGGCCGGCCTTGCCTTCAAGATCTCGGCGGTGCCGTTCCACATGTGGACGCCGGACGTCTATGAGGGCGCGCCGACGCCGGTGACGGCCTTCCTCGCGGCAGCGCCGAAAATGGCGGCGATGGCGCTGATCGTGCGCGTGACCATGGGCGCGTTCAAGCCGATCGCCGCTGACTGGCAGCAGATCATCGTCTTCATCTCGATCGCCTCCATGGCGCTCGGCGCCTTTGCCGCCATCGGCCAGACCAACATCAAGCGCCTGATGGCCTATTCCTCGATCGGCCATATGGGCTACGCGCTGGTCGGCCTTGCCGCCAACAGCCAGGCCGGCGTGCGCGGCGTCGCCATCTACATGCTGATATACCTGGTGATGACGCTCGGCACCTTCGCCTTCATCCTCGCCATGCGGCGCAAGGAAGGCAATGTCGAGCAGATCAGCGACCTGGCAGGCTTGTCGTCGACCAATCCGATCATGGCGACGATCCTGACCATCCTGATGTTCTCGCTGGCCGGCATTCCGCCGCTCGCCGGCTTCTGGGGGAAGTGGTACGTCTTCCTCGCCGCCATCAACGCCAACCTCTATGCGCTGGCGATCATCGGCGTGCTGGCCTCTGTGGTGGGCGCCTATTACTATCTGCGCATCATCAAGATCATGTGGTTTGACGAACCAGTCGGCGGTTTCGTGCCGATGGCCACGGAATTGCGCGTCGTGCTCGGCGTCTGTGGCGCCTTCGTGCTGTTCTATGTGCTGATCGGCGGGCCGATCGGCACCTATGCCGAAGCCGCCGCCAAGACGTTCTTCTAGACGGCATGGCATTTCGGCTGGCTCCAACCTCGGCGTCGGAAGGGTTCCGGCTCGAGGCGCATGACAGCGTCGGCTCCACCAATGCGCTGGCGCTTGATCATGCCCGGGCAGGCGATCCGGGCAGGCTGTGGGTCGTTTCCAAGAAGCAGGAAAGCGGGCGCGGGCGGCGTGGCCGCGTCTGGGCGACGCCGGAAGGCAATCTGGCGGCGACATTGCTCGTCCTCACCGGCGGCGAGCTTCGCCTTGCCGCGACACTCGGCTTCGTCGCCGGCCTGGCGCTGGCCGATGCGCTCGACGCCGTGGTGCCGAAGGGCCGCATCGCCATCGGCCTCGACGGCGCCAGCCAGGGCCAAAACCGCTTCGAGCTGAAATGGCCGAACGACGTGCTGGCCTCCGGCGCCAAGCTGGCCGGCATCCTGCTGGAATCGGCCGTTCTGGACGGCGGGCGTTTCGCGGTCGCGGTCGGCATCGGCGTCAATGTTGTGGCGCACCCGCTGGATTTGCCGTATCCCGCGACATCGCTTCGCGCATTGGGCGCGGCATGCGATGCCGAAACGCTGTTCCTGGCGCTGTCGGATGCCTGGAGCGAGAATGCCCGGCTTTGGGATGAAGGGCGCGGCCTTGCCGCCATCCGGCGGCGCTGGCTGGCACGCGCGGCGGGCCTTGGCGGTGAGGTTGCTGTCAGAATTGACGGTAATGTGGTGCGTGGCGTGTTCGAGACCATTGACGAGGACTGCCGTTTCGTGATCCGCGACGATGACGGGTCTGTTTTGACGATCGCCGCCGGCGATGTGCATTTCGGCGCGGTCGCATCCGCGCGGGTATAGTTTTGTTTTTACGCAATTCCGGTGGGAAAGCCGTTACACACTTTTCCTGGAATTGCTTCAACGGCTTGGCCTGAGGGCCAGGAAGGGAAAAATCATGGCGAAAGCGGAAAACGCCGAACTCGTCTTCGTGCCGCTCGGCGGCGTCGGCGAGATCGGCATGAACTTCGCCCTCTACGGCTTCGGCCCGCCGAGCGCGCGCGAATGGATCGTCATCGATGTCGGCGTCACCTTTCCCGATGCGGCGCATCCGGGCGTCGACCTGATCCTGCCGGACACGCGATTCATCGAGGAGAACCTCGCCAACCTGCGCGGCATCATCATCACCCATGCGCATGAGGACCATTATGGCGCGCTGCTCGACACCTGGCCGAAGCTGAAGGTGCCGGTGTGGATGACGCCGTTCAGTGCCGGGCTGCTGGAAGCCAAGCGGCAGGGCGAACAGGGTGCGCCGAAGATCCCGTTGACGATCTACCGGGCGGGCGAGAAATTCACCGTCGGCCCGTTCGAGATCGAGGCCATTCCCGTCGCGCACTCGATTCCCGAGCCGATGTCGCTGGCGATCACCTCGCCGGCCGGCACCGTCATCCACACCGGCGACTGGAAGATCGACCCGGAACCGACGATCGGCCCGAAGACCGACGAAGCGCGCTTCCGTGCCTATGGCGACAAGGGCGTGCTGGCGCTGATCTGCGATTCGACCAATGCGCTGCGTGAAGGCGAGTCGCCTTCGGAAGTCGCGGTGGGCGAGGGCCTCAAGGGTGTCATCCAGGCCGCCAAGGGCCGCGTCGCCGTCACCACGTTCTCCTCCAATGTCGGGCGCATCGTCTCCATTGCCAGGGCAGCACGCGATGCCGGCCGTCAGTGCCTGGTGCTCGGCCGCTCGCTGAAGCGCGTCATCGATGTGGCCGATGAGCTCGGTTACATGGACGGCCTGCCGGAGTTCATCGCCGAGGAGGATTTCGGCTTCATCCCGCGCGAAAACCTCGTCATCATCTGCACCGGCAGCCAGGGCGAGCCGCTGGCAGCCCTTGCCAAGCTGTCACGCGACGAGATGAAATCGGTATCGCTGACGGCGGGCGACACGGTGGTGTTTTCCTCGCGTACCATTCCCGGCAACGAAAAGGCGATCCTCGAGATCAAGAACCGCCTCATCGATCTCGGCATCAAGATCATCGAGGACGGCGACGCGCTGGTGCATGTCTCGGGCCATCCCCGCCGCAGCGAACTGCGCAAGATGTACGAATGGGTGCGCCCGCAGATCGGCGTTCCCGTGCATGGCGAGGCCGCGCATCTGGTGGCGCAGGGATCGCTGATGTCGACCTCCGGCATCGGCCAGGTGGCGCAGGTGCGCGACGGCGACATGCTGCGGCTCGCTCCCGGCCCCGCCACGATCATCGACCAGGTGCCGTTCGGCCGCATCTACAAGGACGGCAATTTGATCGGCACCGACCAGGCGATGGGCATTCGCGACCGGCGCAAATTGTCCTTTGCCGGCCATGTCGCGGTCAATGTCGTGCTCGACGACAAATATGAACTGGCCGGCGATCCCGACCTTGTCGCTATCGGCGTCGCCGAGGCCGATGCCCGTGGCGAGACGCTGGAGGACCTGATGATCGATGCGGCCGTCGGCGCGGTGGATTCGATCCCCCGCCAGCGCCGAAAAGACCTCGACTTGGTGCAGGAGGCGGTGCGGCGCGCGGTGCGCGGCGCCGCCAACGAAGCCTGGGGCAAGAAGCCGCTGGTGACGGTGTTCGTCACAAGGTGACGAACAGGGGAATAAGGGAGTAGGGCAGTACGGCAGCAGGGAAGGCAAGTTGCGTTGTGCTCGTCCCTCGGTCCGTTTGCGTTACTGCCTGAGGAAAACCAATGCTTGAACGGCTGAACCATGTCGCGATTGCGGTGCCGGATCTGGCGGCGGCAATTGCTGCTTACCGTAATACACTTGGCGCCGAAGTGACGGAACCGCAGGCTTTGCCGGAGCATGGCGTCACGGTGGTGTTCGTCGATGTGGGCAACACCAAGATCGAGTTGCTGGAGCCGCTTGGCGAGGGCTCGCCGATCGCCGCGTTCCTGGCGAAGAACCCATCCGGCGGCATGCACCATCTCTGCTACGAGGTCGACGATATCGTGACCGCGCGTGACCAGCTCAAGGCCGCCGGCGCCCGCGTGCTCGGCGACGGCAACCCGAAGATCGGTGCGCACGGCAAGCCGGTGCTGTTCCTGCACCCGAAGGATTTCTTCGGCACGCTGATCGAACTGGAGCAATCATGAGCTGGGTTTCGTTCACCGCGCTGTTTTTCGCGACCTGGTGGGTGGTGCTGTTCGCCGTACTGCCGTTCAGCGTGAGGACGCAGGACGACGATAAGGACGTTACGCTGGGCACGGTGCCGAGCGCGCCGCGCGGGCCGCATATGCTGCGCGCCGTGATCCGCACGACCGTCGCCACGGCGGTCCTGATGGGCATTTTCTATGGCCTGACGCACGGGCTGGGATACAGCCTCAACGACATCCCGCACATCGTGCCGGATTTCGGCCAGACACCGGCGAAATAGAGCGCCCGGCAAGGCTGCTTGGAAGAGATCGGAGCGGTGCGGATGGGCTTGAAATGCCGCCACGCGCCGCCACCCTGCGCAAGCTGACGCTGGGTCATGTAAGCTGGCAACTCGCCGCGCTAACCAGATGATTGCACAAAAAAAATGCAAGGCACGAGGCCTTGCAATTAAACGCGTCCGATCTGTTTCCGGTTTCCGGCGGCAGCGAGTAACCGCGCCTAGATCGCATCCTCCCAAGACTTTGACCGCGTAGGAGAGCAGATTTGTCTCCGCCCTCTCGGTTATCGCGGGACATTAGCCTAAGCCGAATGAAAATGTCACGAAGAATTTTGCCTCGAAACAGGCATTCTCGTGCTGCACTGCACAATAGTATGGCATGCTTTGCTTTCGAAACGACCAGCAGTGGGCAAGGCAGCCTTTACGGCATGTTTTGCATTGACGCGCGCAAAGAATTGGAGGCCAAATCCGAAGAGGTTCGGCACGCTCGATTGCCAGCGCGGCCTGACCGGGAACCAAGGGATTCCGGGGCCTGAAGGCGCTGATGAGCGGCGATGCCCGGGTTTCCATTCCGCCATGAAATGGCTATGAAGCCGGGGCAAGCAAACCTGCGTCGCGCCGATTCTGGCGCGGCCGTTCTCATTCACGGACCAGTCCATGCGTTTGTCGCGCTATTTCCTGCCTATCCTGAAAGAAAATCCGCGCGAGGCCGAGATCGTCTCGCACCGGCTGATGCTGCGTGCCGGCATGATCCGCCAGCAGGGGCAGGGCAGTTTTTCCTGGCTGCCGCTCGGCAAGCGGGTGCTGGACAAGGTCTGCCAGATCATCCGCGAGGAGCAGAATCGCGCCGGTGCGCTGGAAATCCTGATGCCGACCATCCAGTCGGCCGATTTGTGGCGCGAAAGCGGCCGCTACGACGACTACGGCAAGGAGATGCTGCGCATCAAGGACCGGCAGGACCGCGACATGCTCTACGGTCCGACCAATGAGGAAGTGGTCACCGAAATCGTCCGCGCCTACGTCAAGTCCTACAAGGACCTGCCGCTCAATCTCTACCACATCCAGTGGAAGTTCCGCGACGAGGTGCGGCCGCGCTTCGGGGTCATGCGCTCGCGCGAATTCCTGATGAAGGACGCCTATTCCTTCGACCTCGATTTCGAAGGCGCCAAGGCGGCCTATAACAGGATGTTCGTGTCCTATCTCAGGACCTTCACGCGCATGGGCCTGCAGGCTATCCCGATGCGGGCCGATACTGGGCCGATCGGCGGCGATCTCAGCCACGAGTTCATCATCCTGGCCGACACGGGCGAGAGCCAGGTCTATTGCGATCGTGATTATCTGTCGCTCCAGGTGCCCGGCGAAAACACCGACTTCGCCAATGACGGCGAGATCGCCGACATCGTCAAGACGTGGACGACGCCTTACGCCGCCACCGACGAGATGCACGACGAAGCAGCGTGGGACAAGCTCGGCGAAGACGACCGGGTCTCGGCGCGAGGCATCGAGGTCGGCCATATCTTTCATTTCGGCGACAAATATTCCAAGCCCATGGGCGCCAAGGTGACCGGTCCTGACGGCAAGGATCATTTCGTCTCGGGCGGTTCCTACGGCATCGGCCCGTCGCGGCTGGTCGCGGCAATCATCGAAGCCAGCCATGACGAGAACGGCATCATCTGGCCGGAAGCCGTGGCGCCTTTCGACATCGGCGTGATCAACATGAAGGTGGGCGATGCCGACTGCGACCGCGTCTGCGACGAGCTTTATGCCGCCTTTGCCGATGCCGGCAAGGATGTGCTCTACGACGACACCGACCAGCGGCCGGGCGGCAAGTTCGCCACCGCCGACCTGATCGGCCTGCCCTGGCAGGTGATCGTCGGGCCGCGCGGCGTCGCCGCCGGCGAGGTCGAAATCAAGAATCGCAAGACCGGCGAGCGCGAGACGCTGCCGATCGCTGAGGCGAAAAAACGCTTCGGTGCCGCCGCATGAGCGAGGCGGCCGCGGCAAGATCGGCGGGCGCCGGTCCCTTTTCCGTCTTCGAACGCACGGTCGCATGGCGCTACCTGCGTTCGCGGCGCAAGGAGACGGTGATCTCGGTCATCGCCTCGATCTCCTTCCTCGGCATCATGCTGGGCGTTGCGACGCTGATCGTGGTGATGGCCGTGATGAACGGGTTCCGCGCCGAACTGTTGACGCGGATCCTTGGCGTCAACGGCCATTTGATCGTGCAGCCGATCGATTCGCCGCTCGATGACTACGCCCAGGTCGCAGGCCGCATCAACGGCGTGCCCGGCGTCAAATACGCCATCCCGCTGATCGACGGCCAGGTGCTGGCGCAAGGCAATGTCGGTGGCGGCACCGGCGCGCTGGTGCGCGGCATACGCAGTGAGGATCTCGGCAAGATCGCCATTGTCGCCAACAACATAAAGCAGGGTTCGCTCGCCGATTTCGACAGCGGCGAGGGCGTTGCCATAGGCAAGCGCATGGCCGAGAATCTCGGCTTGACGCTGGGCGACACCATCACGCTGATCTCGCCCGATGGCGACGTGACGCCGATCGGCACGACGCCGCGCATGAAGGGCTACAAGATCTCGGCGATCTTCGAAGTCGGCATGTCGGAATATGACACTTCCATCGTCTACATGCCGTTCTCAGAGGCGCAGCTCTATTTCAATATGGACGGGCGCGCGCAGACGATCGAGATCTATGTCGACAATCCCGATAATGTCGACGCGCTGAAACCGAAGGTGGAAGAAGCGGCACAGCGGCCGATCGACATGGTCGACTGGCGCCAGCGCAACGAGACCTTCTTTTCCGCCCTGCAGGTCGAGCGCAACGTCATGTTCATGATCCTGACGCTGATCGTGCTGGTGGCGGCCCTCAACATCATTTCCGGCCTGATCATGCTGGTGAAGGACAAGGGCCGCGACATCGCCATCCTGCGCACCATGGGCGCCTCGCGCGGCGCCATCCTGCGCATCTTCCTGATGACGGGGGCTGCGATCGGCGTCACCGGCACGCTCGCCGGCGTGCTGCTCGGTGTCGTCATCTGCACCAATATCGAATCGATCCGCCAGTTCTTCTCCTGGATGACCGGCAAGGTGCTGTTCAACCCCGAGCTCTACTTCCTCAGCCAGCTGCCGGCAAAAATGGATCCGCGCGAGACCACCTATGTCATCATCATGGCGCTCGCCCTGTCCTTCCTGGCAACGGTGTTTCCGGCATGGCGGGCAGCTCGCCTCGATCCGGTCGAAGCCTTGAGGTACGAATAATGGCCGAGGTCATTATCGAGCTGAAGAGCGTCGAGCGGCACTATGTCCAGGGGCCGCGCAAGCTCACCATCCTGAACGGCGCCGATTTTGCGCTGCGGCGCGGCGAGATGGTGGCGCTGGTGGCGCCGTCGGGCACCGGCAAGTCGACGCTGCTGCACACGGCGGGCCTGCTGGAACGCCCCGACGCCGGTGACGTCATCCTGTCCGGCCGGGCCTGCGGGCGGCTGTCCGACGATGAACGCACCTCGATACGCCGCAACGATGTCGGCTTCGTCTACCAGTTCCATCATCTGCTACCGGAGTTTTCCGCGCTGGAAAACATCATGATGCCGCAACTGATCAAAGGGCTGAGCCGCAAGGAAGCGTCCGAGCGCGCCGCGCAACTGCTCGACTACATGCAGATCGGCAAGCGCGCCTCGCACCGGCCGGCCGAGCTGTCCGGCGGCGAGCAGCAGCGCGTCGCCATCGCGCGCGCGGTCGCCAATGCGCCGCTGGTGCTATTGGCCGACGAGCCGACCGGCAATCTCGATCCGGTCACCGCCTCCTATGTTTTCGAGGCGCTGGGGGCGCTGGTGCGGCAGTCTGGACTCGCCGCGCTGATCGCCACCCACAATCACGAACTGGCCTCGCGGATGGACCGGCGCGTCACGCTGGCCGACGGTAAGGTGGTGCCGCTGTGAAGGTCCATTTCGTCATCCTAGGGCGGAGCTCCGCGAAGCGGAGCGCAGACCCTAGGATCCATGCCGTTACGTTCGAGACAAATACTGGGGTCGAGGATACGAGCCTCTGTCGGAGGGGTGATTCTGCACCGTAGCATCGCCTCTCGATCGCGGCATGGATCCTAGGGTCTGCGCGCGTCGCTCCGCTCCTTGCTCCGCCCTAGGATGACGAAACGATGGGCGTATGAGCCAATCGCAAAGGCATGTGATCTGCCACATAGCCCTGCCTGACACCCGTCAACCTTTTCTTAACCCTGCCGATTTGATCGCTCGAAGATTCCGGCCGCGGGCGGATTCTGCTCGTTGACTTTGAAACAAAATTAGAACAAATTGCGAACATATCAACAACAGGAGAGAGTTATGACCGATCTGGTTCAGGATGTCGTCTCGCTGGTTTGCATGAGTGCGTTTCTCGTTTCCATGGCGATCTGGATCGGAGCCATGTGATTTGGCGGCTTTCGTCGCCGCAGTTCCGGCGGGCGCGGCCGCCCCGCCGTTAAGCCTTTCTTGCCGCCGTGACGTTAGGGTTCTCCACCAAGGCAGGAGCAACGTCCAGGTGTCGCCCATCATCACCGCCATTCTGGTGGTCAGCAATCTCGGGCTGATCTTTCTCTTGATAACCGTGCCGCTTGGTTTGCGAACGGTCAGGTCCAGCCGCGTGGTTGCCATGGACCGGCAGCGTCTCTGGCAGGCGCTGTGGCCGCTCGGCAACGATGCCGGCTGGTCCGGCGAGATCCTGTCGGCGCAGATGCTGGACGGGGAGGGCGAGGCTCGCATCATGCTGTCGTGGGAAGGCCGCGACGGCAAGCCGATCGAGCGCAGGTCGAAGCTCGAAGACGTCGTCGAAGGCAGCAGCTTCACGATGCGCGTCATCGAGGACACCGCTCTCGATGGCTCGTTCTGGAAGGATTATAGCGAAACCACGGATCTCGCTTCGGAAGGCGGCGGCACGCGGGTGACGCTCGGCCGGACCGACCGCTACCGTGGCGTCGCCTTCCTGGTGTTCCGTTATTTCGCCATGCGCCGCGAACTTTCCAAGCTGCAGCGCTGGGCGGTCACTGGGCAGTATCGCAAGGGCGGCTGGTTCGAACATCCGCTGAGCCAGGTCGGTTTCGCCGTGCTGTCGGCATTGATCCTGTGGCCGTTCTTCGGGCTTCACCTCGGCGGGCTGGCGCTGGCCTCGATCCTGACGTCGGTCGTGGCCTTGCACGAGCTCGGCCACATGGCGGCGTTCCGCCTGATGGGCCACCGCAAGGCGCGGATGATCTTCATCCCGCTGCTCGGCGGCATCGCCATTGGCGGCCGGCCCTACAACAGCCGTTTCGAGGTGGCCTTCGTGGCGCTGATGGGGGCGGGGTTCTCCGCCTTCCTGGTGCCGATCGTCATTGCCGCCAGCGTGTTTGCCGGCGGCGAGGGGCACAAGGCCGCCGCCGCGCTGCTGGCGGCACTGGCGGGTTGTGCTGCCCTGTTCAACATCGCCAATCTGGTGCCGGTGTGGAAGTTCGACGGCGGCCAGGTGCTGCGCCAGATCTGCCCGGGGCCGATCGTGCTGGCGCTGGCCTCGTTCTTCCTGCTGTCCGCCTTCCTGGCGCTCGGCCGGCAGGCCGGCTTCTCATCAGGGTTCCTGATCGTGGCGGGAGCGGTCTTTTCGATCCTCAGCCTGCTGACGGTGGGCAGCGGGATAAAGCCGCGTCACGAACTGGAGCCGATCCGTACCGTCGATAGCTTCGCTATCGCCGGAGCGCTGCTGGCGGTATTCGTCATCCATGGCTGCGGTGTGTTGTGGGCGTCGGGGCAGCTAATTTAATCTGCCTGAACTCGAAAGGCTCAACCGGCCTTGCGGGCCGCTTCGACAGGCAAGGCGATGGCCGGACCAAAGACATCCTCGAAGGCGGATTTCAGAGCCAGATCGAGGTCGGCCATGCCAACGGGAAGGCCGAGGTCGACGAGGCTGGTGACGCCATGGTCCTGGACACCGCACGGCACGATGCCGCTGAAATGGGCCAGCTCCGGCTCGACATTGATGGCGATGCCGTGAAAGCTCACCCAGCGCCGCAGCCGGATGCCGATGGCCGCGATCTTGTCTTCGGCCGGCGAGCCGTCCGGCAGTGCGGGGCGATCGGGCCGCACCACCCAGACGCCGACCCGGTCCTCGCGGCGTTCGCCGCGCACGTTGAAGGCAGCGAGGGTGCCGATGATCCACTGTTCGAGCGCCGCGACGAAGGCGCGCACATCCTCGCGGCGCCGCTTCAGGTCGAGCATCACATAGGCAACTCGTTGGCCCGGCCCATGATAAGTGTATTCGCCGCCGCGTCCTGCCGAAAAGACCGGAAAGCGGTCAGGCTCGATCAGGTCCTCGATGCGGGCACTGGTGCCGGCGGTGTAGAGCGGCGGATGTTCGACCAGCCAGACCATCTCGCCGGCGGCACCGCTGCGGATCGCCTCGGCGCGCGCCTCCATGAAGGCAAGCGCGTCGGGATAGGCGGTGAGGCCGGGCTCGATGCGCCATTCGACCGGCGCTGACCCGGGCAGGGGCAGGAATGACGTGGCGATCTGGCTGCGTTCTGTCATGGCGTGTCGCTTTTTGCCCATGCATACCATAGCCCAAGACCGCCTTGCACTTTCGGGCGACATGCATTTGCTTCCATATGGCCTCAAACGGGCAAAACGTCCAGTTCCGGCCCAGTTTTCCAATCCTGTGGACCGTTATGCCAATCGCTTGAGATTATTGCTCGCGGCGCACTTGTTTCGCCGGAAACGATTTGCTACACGCCGCGAGCCGGTCGGTTCCGGCTCCTACCACGTGCGGTCGTGGCGGAATTGGTAGACGCGCAGCGTTGAGGTCGCTGTGGGGCAACCCGTGGAAGTTCGAGTCTTCTCGACCGCACCATTCTCTCCGATCCGGCTTGCCTCGGCGACAGTGCGCGCCAGCATGCAATGGTGCACCAATCGCCATTCGCCACGCCGGCGTCGCAAATGGCGTGACCGACGAGATCGCGCTTGCCTATAGTGCCCAGGACAACTCCATCCAGGGGCATCGCGTATGTTGGGCAATTTTCGGGCCGTGGTCGTCGGTGGCGGCTGTGTCGGCGCAGGCATTCTTTACGGCCTGGCGAAGCGTGGCTGGAGCGATGTCGCGCTGCTCGAGCGAACGCAGCTTACCGCCGGTTCGACATGGCATGCGGCGGGGCTGATACCCTCCTATGCGCGCAGCCTCAATGTCGGCCGCATGATCGCCAAGTCCATCGAGATCTATGAAGGCCTCGAAGCCGAAACCGGCCAGAAGGTCGGCTGGCACAAATGCGGCCAGCTGCGCATCGCCAACACACGCGACCGGCTCGACGAATACCGCAGCTACATGGATGTCGCCGAGGTCCAGGGCATCCGGGCGCGGATCGTGTCGCCCGCCGAGGCGCGCGAGATCTGGCCGCTGCTCGACAACAACGACATGCTGGGCGCGCTCTATCATCCCGATGACGGTCATATCGCGCCCGCCGACGTGACCCAGGCAATGGCCAAGGGCGCGCGCGACCTTGGCGCCAAGATCCATCTCGGCACCGAAGTGACGGGGTTCGAGCGGCTGCCGGGCGGCGAGTGGAAGGTCAGAACCTCGCGCGGCGACGTGATCTGCGAACACCTCATCCTCGCCACCGGCAATTATGCGCGCCAGACCGGCGCCATGCTGGGCCTCGACATTCCGGCAATCCCGATCGTGCATCAGTACTGGATCACCGAGGCGGTGCCCGAAGTCGTGGAGCGCAAGCGGCTTGGCCTTCCGGAAATGCCGATCCTGAGGGACGAGGGCTACGAGGGTTATCTGCGCGAAGAGGGAGACGGGCTGATGTTCGGCCCCTACGAGCGCACGGAACAGCTCAAGCTGTTCGCCGAGAACGGCGTGCCGGAATGGTTCGGCGCCGACCTGCTCGATGAGGATTTCGACGCCGTCTCCTGGAACTGGGAACGGGCGAGCGAACTGGTGCCCGCGCTCGGGCGCGCCGGCATCAAGCGGAACGTGCGCGGACCATTCCAGATGACGGCCGATGAACTGCCGCTGATGGGGCCGGCCTGGCGGCTTCAAAATGTCTGGCTCGCCGAAGGCGTGCCGGGCGGCATCCTGTGGGGCGGAGCGATCGGCCACTATCTTTCCGAGCGCATTGTCGAAGGCGGCAACAGCATCGACACGGCGGAACTGGATCCGCGACGCTTTGGCGACCATGCCAACAAGAACTGGACGCGTGAGAAGGTGCGGGAAGCCTGGGGCACCCATGCGGCACAGCATTATCCGGGCCAGGACATGCCGGCGGCAAGGCCGCAGAAGACGGCTCCTTCCTACGAGCGCCTGAGCCAGCTCGGCGCGGTGTGGGATGTCCTGAACGGCTGGGAAATGCCAAGCTGGTTCGCGCCTTCGGGTGTCGAGGCCCGCAATTCGTACAGTTGGCGCTGGACCGCCAAGGGCACCTATGTCGGCGAGGAAGTCCAGGCCGTGCGGCAAGCCGCCGGCCTGGTCGAAATGACGCCGATGACCAAGTTCCAGGTCGGCGGCCCGGGTGCCGAGCGCTGGCTCGACGGCATCCTCGCCAATCGCTTGCCGAAGCTCGGCGGCATCGCGCTCGCCCATCACCTGACGCCGGCCGGCGGCGTGCAGGCCGAATATGTGGTGGCGCGGCTGGGGAGCGACCTGTTCTACCTCGTCTCGACACCGCGCGCCGAGCGCTGGAACCACGACGACCTCAGCCGGCTGCTGCCGAAGGACGGCAGCGTGCACCTGAGCAATGTCACCAACGATCGCGGCAGCTTCACCGTGGTCGGGCCCAAAGCGCGCGACGTGCTGCAGCCGCTGACCGAGATCGATCTGTCGAACGAGGCTTTCCCGTGGTTCAGCGTCAAATCGGCGACCGTTGGCCTGGCCAGCGACGTGCGGCTGATGCGTGTCAACTATTCGGGCGAACTCGGCTGGGAGCTTTATCATCCGCTCTGCTACCAGCGGCATTTGCTGGATGCGCTTCTGGCGTCGGGACAGGCGCATGGGCTCAGGCTGGTCGGGCTGCAGGCGCTGGAATCGCTGCGTCTCGACAAGTCCTACCGCGCTATGTACCGCGACATGAATCTCGAATTGTCGGCCTGGGAAAGCGGTCTCGACCGCTTCGTGCGGCTCGACAAGGGCGACTTCATCGGCAGCACTGCCCTGGCTGCGAAGCAAAAGCAGGGTACGACGCGCCGGATCGTCACGCTGTCCATCGATACGGACGGGGCGAGCGCCTTTGCCTATGAGGGCGTCTATCGCGACGGCAAGCTTGTCGGCCGCGTCACCTCGGCGGGTTACTCCTATACGTTTGGCCACGACATAGCCTTGGCGCTGCTGCCGCTGGAGCTTGGCACGCCGGGGACAGCGCTGGAGGTTTCAATCCTCGGCGCGCGACGTCCGGCAAAGGTGATCGCGGACTCTCCTTATGATCCGGAAGGCGTCCGCGGGCGCATGTAGGAATCTCCGAGCACGTGGCGTCCTATAAGGGCTCGACCTTTGGTCCGTTCGGCAGATCGATCGTAACAACGAGGCCGTTTGGCTCGTTGTCATGCAACTCGATCTTGCCGCCGTGGCCCTGGATGATGTCGGCCGAAGACCTCGGCGTCCCAGTCGTTGGGATCGAGCGCTCTCGATGCTTCTTCGACCAATCCGACCAGCATGTTCGGCCCCACCGAAAAGCTGCTGGAGCGCAAGATGGCGACGGTCTTGGCGGCCTCGGCGATGTCGGCTAGTTCGGCGGCATCGAATCCGGTCGAGCCGATGACCAGGGCTGGCCCACCGCGGGCGGCACACAATCTTGCCAGCGTGTTTGAGAGCCGGCCCGCCAGAACGACAGGCTGGCAAGCCGGCCCGCCACCCGCCGTCCTGAACTGAACCGGCGTCAAGGCGCCGGCCCGCTCGGCTGTTTGGGAGAGGCCATTTGGGCGGCGCATTCAGATCGCGCCGCCTCGTGCTCCGGCAACTGCCCGCAGGCCGGCTGTTCCCGAACGTTACGCCGCCTTCTTCATCCTGGCCAGCGTATCGGCCACCACCTCGCCAAACGATGACGGCGTCGGCACGATTATCACCCCGGCCTCTTTCAGGATCTCGACCTTCTCCTGCGCCGATTCGCCGAAGGCGGAGATGATGGCGCCGGCGTGGCCCATGCGGCGGCCTTTCGGGGCGGAAAGGCCGGCGATGTAGGCGATCAGGGGCTTGCGCATGTTGTCGCGCGCCCAGATCGCGGCTTCCGCCTCCTGCGGTCCGCCGATCTCGCCGATCATCACCACGGCGTCGGTCTCGTCGTCCTGCTCGAACAGCTTCAGAATGTCCTTGAAGGAGGAGCCGTTGATCGGGTCGCCGCCGATGCCGACGCTGGTCGACACACCGATGCCGAGCGCCTTCATCTGCGAGGCGGCCTCGTAGCCCAGCGTGCCGGAGCGGCCGACGATGCCGATGCGGCCGGGCAGGTAGATGTTGCCGGGCATGATGCCCATCAGCGCCTGGCCTGGCGTGATGACGCCGGCGCAATTCGGCCCGATCAGCCGCATGCGGTCCTCGAAGCGGTAGCGGCGCATGTAGCGCTTGACCTGCATCATGTCCTGCGAGGGGATGCCGTCCGTGATGCAGATGCAGAGTTTTATCCCGGCGTCCGCCGCTTCCATGATCGAATCGGCGGCGAAGGGCGGCGGCACGAAGACGATGCTCGCCTCGGCGCGGGTCTCGCGCACCGCGCCCTTGACCGTGTTGAAGACGGGCAGGCCGAGATGCTTCTGGCCGCCTTTGCCGGGGGTGACGCCGCCGACAAGCTTGGTGCCGTAGCGTTTCATGTCCTCGGCGTGGAAACTGCCGATCTTGCCGGTAAACCCCTGGACGATGACGCGGGTGCTGCGGTTGAGCAGGATTGCCATTTTCTCGACCTCCCTCAGGCTGCTTTTTTCTTGGCGGCCGCGCGCCATGCGGCGACGGCTTTTTCGGCGGCTTCGGCCAGCGTGTCGGCGACGATCACCGCCTCGCCGGAATCGGCCAGGATGCGGCGTCCTTCCTCCGCCTTGGTGCCGGAGAGCCGCACCACCAAGGGCACGTTGACGCCGACCTCGCGGATCGCCTTGACGACGCCTTCGGCGACCCAGTCGCAGCGGTTGATGCCGGCGAAGATGTTGACCAGGATGGTCTCGACATTCTTGTCGCCGAGCACGGCGCGGAAGGATTTCGCCACCCGCTCGGGCGAGGCGCCGCCGCCGATGTCGAGGAAGTTGGCCGGCTCGCCGCCGGCGATCTTGATCATGTCCATCGTCGCCATGGCGAGGCCCGCGCCATTGATGATGCAGCCGATATTGCCGTCGAGGCCGACATAGGAGAGGCCGCGATCGCTGGCGAAGGTCTCGCGCGGGTCTTCCTGGCTCTTGTCGCGCAGCTCCGAGATTTCCGGCCGCCGAAACAGTGCGTTCTCGTCGAACGACATTTTTGCGTCGAGCGCGATCAGGCTGCCGTCGCGGGTCACCACCAGCGGATTGATCTCCAGCATGGAGGCGTCGTAGTCGCGAAATACCTGGTAGCAGCTGAAGATGGTCTCGGTCGCCTTGCCGATCAAATCGTGGTCGAGGCCGAGCCCGAAGGCGATCTCGCGTGCCTGGAAGCGCTGCATGCCGACGCCGGGATCGACCGATGTGCGCAGGATGGAATCGGGGGCCTTCTCGACGATGTCCTCGATCTCCATGCCGCCGGCGGCCGAGGCCACGATCATGACGCGCTCTTCCTTGCGGTCGAGGACGAAGCCGACATAGAGCTCCTGCGCGATGTCGACGGCTTCCTCGAGATAGAGCCTGGAGATCAGCTTGCCGCGTGGGCCGGTCTGCTGCGTCACCAGCTTGCGCCCAAGCATCGCTTCGGCGGCATTCGAGATCTCCTCGTCATTGGCGCACAGTTTGATGCCGCCGGCCTTGCCGCGCGCGCCGGAATGCACCTGCGCCTTCAGCACCCATTTGCCGCCGCCGATCTCGCGCGCCCTGTAGGTCGCCTGTTCGGGGCTGTAGGCCAGCCCGCCGCGCGGCACATGCACGCCGTGCCGTGCCAGCAGTTCCTTGGCCTGATATTCGTGGATGTCCATTTTTTCCTCCCTGAACAGTCAAAGTGCTGCGACGCGCGGCTCTCGTTGGCTAAGTTGGCCCGCGCGCTCGATCGCTTCGTTGACCACCAATACGTTTCTGGCCATGCGTTCCGACGCGGCGTCGATCATCTTGCCGTCGAGCGCGGCCGCTCCCTTGCCCTGCGCCTCGGCTTCCTTCAGCACTTCGAGGATGCGCCTGGCGCGCGTGACCTCTTTTTCCGGCGGCGAGAAGACGTCGTTGGCGAGTGCGATCTGCGAGGGATGGATCGCCCATTTGCCTTCGATCCCGAGTGCCGCAGCGCGCTTCGCGCCGGCGATGTAGCCTTCGGGATCGGAGAAATCGCCGAACGGCCCGTCGATGGCGCGCAGCCCATAGGCGCGGCAGGCGACCGTCATCCGCGACAGCGCGAAATGCCACTGGTCGCCGGGATAGTCGGGGTTGAGGCCGCCGATGTTGACGGTGCGTGCCTTGCAGCTCGCCGCATAGTCGGCGACGCCGAAATGCATGGCTTCCAGCCGTCCTGGCGTCGCGGCAATCGCCTCGACATTGGCCATGCCGAGCGCGGTCTCGATCAGCGCTTCGAGGCCGACGCGGGTCTTGAAGCCCTTGGCCATCTCGATCTGGTTGACCATGGCCTCGACCATGTAGAGGTCGGCCGGCACGCCGACCTTCGGCACCAAAATGGTATCCAACCGGTCGCCGGACTGTTCCATCACATCGACCACGTCGCGGTACATGTAGTGGGTATCCAGCCCGTTGATGCGCACCGAGACGGTCTTACCCTTGGCGCGCCAGTCGATGTCGTTAAGCGCCTGGATGATGTTCCTGCGGGCGCGCTCCTTGTCGGGCGGCGCGACCGCGTCCTCGATGTCGAGGAAGACGAAGTCGGCGGCGCTGTTGGCCGCCTTGTCGATCATCTCCGGGCTGGAGCCGGGAACCGCCAGCTCGCTGCGCTGCAGCCTGAGTTTCTTCAAATGGTTGATGGTGTGGCTCATCGTCGGCTCCCTCTCACGCCGCTTCGGCGACCGGCACCGCGGCCGAGGCGCGAAAATGCTGGATGGCGGCGCCGACGCCGGAGCCGGGCGCCAGCCGCACGCCGCAATCGAGCAATGCCATTTCGGCCGCCGACAGCGAGGCCAGCACCATCACCTCGTTCAGCCAGCCGAGATGGCCGATGCGGAAGACCTTGCCGAACACCTTGTTGAGACCGCCGCCGAGCGAGGTCCGGTAGGTCTGGTAGGCACGCTTGACGACGTCGCCGCTGTCGATGCCTTCCGGCACCAGGATGGCGCTGACTGTATCGGAATGCCACTTCGGCGCTTTGGCGCAGAGTTTCAGGCCCCAGGCGTCAACCGCCTTGCGCACGCCTTCGGCAAGGCGATGGTGACGGGCGAAGATGTTGTCCAGCCCTTCCTCGGCGATCAGGTCGAGCGAGGCGCGCAGGCCGCGCAGCAGCTGCGTTGCCGGCGTGTAGGGGAAATAGCCGGCGTCGTTGGCGCGGATCATGTCCTCGAAGGAGAAGAAGCAGCGTTGGTGGGCCGCAGTTCTCGATGCGACAAGCGCCTTCTTGCTCACCGACAGGAAGCCGAGGCCGGCGGGCAGCATGAAACCCTTCTGCGAGCCGCTGACGGCGCAGTCGACGCCCCATTCTTCCTGACGGAAGTCGATCGAGCCGATCGACGACACGCCATCGACGAAGAGCAGGGCAGGGTGGTTTGCCTCATCGAGCGCGGCGCGGCAGCCGGCGACGTCGCTGGTGACGCCGGTCGCCGTCTCGTTCTGCGTGCAGAAGACGGCCTTGATGCGGTGCGTCTTGTCGGCCTTCAGCCTCTCCGCATAGAGTTCGAGCGGGACGCCGGTTCCCCATTCGCAGTCGATGACGTCGACCTCGAAACCCAGCAGCTCGGCCATGTCGACCCACAGATGCGAGAACTGGCCGAAGCGCGACATCAGCACGCGGTCGCCGGGGCTGAGCACATTGGTCATCGCCGCTTCCCAGGCGCCGGTGCCGGAGGACGGGTAGATGAAGACGCGGCCGGTCTCGTTCTTGAAGACGCGTTTGATATCCTCGAACAGCGGCAAGGTGAGATCGGGGAAGGATGCGGCGCGCATGTCCTCCATCGGCAGGTTCATCGCCTGCCGGACCTGTTCGGGGATGTTGGTCGGCCCGGGAATGAAAAGATGGGTGAAACCGGCCATGGTGCGAACTCCTCCTGATCCAGCAAAGCGGTGATGGGGAGTTTCGTTTCGACGGCCAATGCCGACAACACCTTGGCGGGTAACATCTCGCCGCGCGCGGGTGGGGTGGGCCTACCCGGTTGGCCTACCCGCTTGCCTTAGCCGAAAGGCTGCTTCTGGGTGCGCCTCTCGCGTGAATAGAGCGCGACGGCCATCGCCCGATTGCGGACGTCGAGCTTGTCGTAGAGATTCTTGAGGTGGTACTTTACCGTGTTCTCGGAAATGCCGGTCCGTGTCGCGATCTGCAGATTGGTCCAGCCGTCGGAAAGCACCGCCAGCAGCTCGCGCTCACGGACCGTGAGCTGCGCCAGGGGCGTGTCGTTGACCTTGTTGATGTCGATGTAGGGGATGCAGATGCGTCCATGCGCGACCGCCAGGATCGTCTCGAAGATAATATGCGGATCGTCGAACTGGAAGCAGTAGCCCTGGGCCCCGAGCCGCACGCACTGCTTCAGGATGCCGATGTCATGGTCGTTTGAAAACACGGCGATGCGCACGGGGAGCTTGCTGGCCTGGATTTCGGCCAGGACATCGGCGCCGTCCATGTCGGCGAGCTTCCAGCCGATGACGGCGACGTCGAATTCGCGTGCCGTCGCCAGTTCCAGGAAATGCTTGCCGCTCTGCACCGATGCCAGGAGTTCGAAGCGTCCGTCGCATTCCAGCATTTCGCGCAGGGCCGATATGACGAGCGGATTGCGTTCGGCGACGACCACGCGAACGCGCCGGTCGCCAACTGCCTTGCTCGTTTTCCCGGGTTTGCTGTTCAAGGGCGGTTTTTGTCCTGGGCTGATCGTGCCGCAACTCGGAGGCCAGGCTTCAGGCCCGGATCCGTATCATGACAATTCTGCCGCAATCGCGCCGGGGTGCTCTTTCCCCAGCGACATCGGCTGTCGCGCCGTCAGAAGCCGGGATTCGCTGGTTTTGATGGGAAAGGCATTGCCAGGTCAGGCATCGGCGATGTGCTCGCCAGGTGGCGCGGAGCAAGCGTTTCGTTTGATATTCCGTGCCTTAGGACGATAAGTTCTCGAAATCGAATCGCGTCTTCAAGCGAGATGCAACGGATTTCCGCGAAACCGGTTTTCGCTTTAAGGTTCGATGCTCTAGACCTGAGACAGAATATTTCGGGATGGCGGGAGGCGCTGATGGAGGACAAGCAGACGACCTCCGCCAAGGCGGCTGACGACATCCACGCCGACATCTATGGCGAGGACGGCGCGGTGCTTTCGTCCTTCCTTGCCCACATCGGGGCCGCGATCGCCGACCGCGATACGCCGACCCTCAAGCATGAAGTCGACCACCTGCACCAGTCGGAACTCGGCGACCTAATCGAGGCGCTGCATCCCGAGCAGCGGCGGACCCTGGTCGAGCTCCTGGGCGCCGATTTCGACTTTTCCGCGCTGACCGAGGTCGACGAGGCGATTCGCATGGAGATCGTCGATCAGCTGCCCAATGCGCAGATCGCGCAGGCGGTGCAGGAACTCGATTCCGATGACGCGGTCTACATTCTCGAAGACCTCGAGAAGGAAGACCAGGACGAGATCCTGTCGCAGCTGCCGTTCACCGAGCGGATCAGGCTGCGCCGCTCGCTCGACTATCCGGAGGAGACCGCCGGGCGGCGCATGCAGACCGAGTTCGTCGCGGTGCCACCGTTCTGGACCATCGGTCAGACCATCGACTACATGCGCGAGGACAAGAACCTTCCCGACCGCTTCAGCCAGATCTTCGTCATCGATCCGAGCTTCAAGCTGCTCGGCGCCATCGATCTCGACCAGATCCTGCGCACCAAGCGCACGGTCAAGGTCGAGGAGGTGATGCACGAGACGCGCCACGCCATCCCGGCCACCATGGACCAGGAGGAGGCGGCGCGGGAATTCGAGCAATACGATTTGCTTTCGGCCGCCGTCGTCGACGAGAACGAGCGGCTGGTCGGCGTTTTGACCATCGACGATGTCGTCGACGTCATCCAGCAGGAAGCCGAGGAAGATCTGCTGCGCATGGGCGGCGTCGGCGACGAAGAGCTTTCCGACAGCATCCTTTCGACCTCGCGCTCGCGCGTTCCCTGGCTGCTGGTCAACCTCCTGACCGCATTCCTGGCGGCTTCGGTGATCGGCCTGTTCGATCACACGATCGAGCGGATCGTGGCGCTTGCCGTGTTGATGCCGATCGTGGCCGGCATGGGTGGCAACGCCGGTTCACAGACCATGACCGTCACCGTGCGGGCACTAGCGACCAGGGACCTCGACATCTACAATGCCGGCCGCATCATCCGCCGCGAAATGGGGGTGGGCTTCATCAACGGCATCGTTTTCGCCATCCTGATCGGCATCGTCGCGGCCGCCTGGTTCCACGATGTCAATCTGGGCGGCATCATCGCGGCGGCGATGATCATCAACATGTTCGTCGCCGCACTCGCCGGCATCCTGATCCCGCTGCTGCTCGACCGATTCAAGATCGATCCGGCGGTGGCGTCGGCGGTCTTCGTCACCACCGTCACCGATGTCGTTGGTTTTTTTGCCTTCCTCGGCCTTGCCACTTGGTGGTTCGGGGTCCGGTGATCGAGCTCAATTGACTTTTACGTAAATGCCATGCGAGGCTCGCGCGGGGTGCCGTGTCGATTCCGGCGCGGCAAGGGTTTGATTCGGACGAGGCGACGCATGGCGTTCGCCAGGGTTTCCGGCGTGTGGGAGTGACGATGCGGGAATATTATTCGATCACCGAACTGACCCGCGAATTCGACGTGTCGACGCGGACACTGCGCTTCTATGAAGATGAGGGGCTGGTGCAGCCGGTGCGGCGTGGCCGCACGCGGCTGTTTCGTCCCTCCGACCGCCACCTCATCCGGCAGATCATGCGGGGAAAACGGCTCGGCTTCTCGATCAACGAGATCCGCGAAATCATCCAGATGTACAAGGAGCCGCCAGGCGAGGTCGGGCAACTCAAGCTGATGATCAAGCGGATCGAGGAAAAGCGCGAGGATCTCCGGCAAAAGCGCCGCGATCTCGAGGAGACGCTGGCCGAACTCGACCAGGCCGAGGAGTCCTGTGTGGAGCGGCTGGTGGAACTTGGGGTCAATACCTGAGGGGCCAGATTCTATCGCGCGTTTGAGCGACAAACGTTCGTGATTGGCCGGAGCGTTTCGAACTTCGTCATCCTCGGGTCTGCGCTGCGTCGCTGCGCTCCTTGCTCCGCCCGTGGATGAGGACGGGATAGGCGTTCGGCCAATCGCCGAGGTATGCCGCCTCATCGGCCAAGAGCTGTCAAAATCTCTGCGCCGCGGAATACAGGCCCCGGCTCAGATCCAGCGCCGCACTCTCTTTGCGTAATCCCGGTATTTCTTGCCGAACTTTGCCGCCAGCACCTTTTCCTCGCCCTCGATGGCGAGCTTCTGGGTGGCGAAGGCCGCGATGAACGCCAGCGGCAGAAACCAGACGATGCCCGTGACGAAGGCGACGCCGATCAACAGCAGCGTGTTGGCCAGATACATCGGGTTGCGGGTGATGCCGAAGGGGCCTGACGTGACGAGATGGTCGGGCATCGCGTTGGGATTGAGCGTCGTCTTGGCCCGGACCATCGTGCGGATCGCCGTGAACCAGAGTGCCGCGACGCCGAACAGCGCCACCCAGCCGGCGGCGAACAGGATGTCGCCCAGGAGGTCGCCGATCCAGGGCAGGGGATAGAGCATGCCGAGAATGATGCTGATGGCGATGGCGGCGGTGTAAATCACCGGCGGCCACGGTATCCCTCCTGGCTTCGGCTGGCTGTCGGTCATTGCTGTCCCCCCTCGGTCATCTTGTCGTCGGTCTGGGCCGTGCAGGTGCCGGCCAGATCGCCCAGATGTGCCTTCCATTGCGCAGTCTGATCGTTGTTGTAGAGCCGATCAAGCGAGGATTCGCCCTCCAGCGTGTCGAGCATGCAGCTACAATAGCTCGAACAGAACTTGGCGTCGCGCGACTGCTCGCACGAGATCTGGCAGGTCTTCAGGAAATTGACCTGCGGGGTTTCGACCTTGGCTGGCATCACCTGCGAGAACAGCCAGACGCAACCGATCAGCAGCGGCTGGTGGATCAGGTAGAAGGCGAGGCTGTGTCGGCCGATGAAGACCAGCGGATTGGCCCAGCGGCCGGCCGTCAGGCTTGCCAGGCGCGCCCGCATGCCGGAAGCGGAGGCAAGTTTCGCGACACCGATGCCGACAAGCACCGCGCCGAACCATGGAAACAGCGGCACATAGTCGTTGGAACGAGGATTGATCGCCGACAGGCCTATCCACCACAGCCAGGGATGATCCAGGGCCTCGAAGCGCTGATAAACCGGCGCCGCAATAACCAGTGCCGCCACAAGCAGGGTCAGCAACGCCGGCAGGCGCAGGAAGGCGAGGCCGAGCAGGCTGGCGAGCGCGATCTCGTGCAGGATGCCGAAAAAGATGAAGCCGTCCGGCGTCGCGATGCGGGTGACGATCGAGATGGCGACCGCGGCGCCGGCAACCATGGCGAACCGCTTCCAGAAGCCGTTCCAGCGGATTTGCCGGCCATGGGCAAGGTACAGGCTGACGCCGACCAGGAACAGGAAGGTCGAAGCGATGCAGCGGGCGTAGATCTTCCACCAGCCGAAGGCTGTGAGGCCGGGGTCGGTGTAGCCGAAGAACTCCAGATCCCAGGTGAAGTGGTAGCTCGCCATGGCGAGCAGCGCGATGCCGCGCAGGATGTCGATGGCGACGATGCGTTTTGGCTGATTCTGGACGGGTGCGGTCGGCGTGTCGATGGTCATGGTCTCGCGATCTGATTCAGCCCCGCCTTGAGGACTATCACGGTTGGCCGGGACAGAAGAAGACCGGGTTCCTCGGCACGGCGCCGCGTGGGCGCAGGCCATGTCGGATGCCGCTTTGGGCCAGCGCCGGAAAGGCTTTGACCAACTCGCTTTTCGCCGCCTGCGCGTCGGTTTCCTCTTAATGGCCCGGAAACGGCCAAGGCAGATTTGACGGGTGATTCTGCTTTGGGGAAGCAATGTCGACCCATGTGCGCCATCCGATCTGGCTCCCGGCCCTCAAGGCCGCGGACGCGCGCACCTTCGCCTCGCTCTACGCAGTCGAATCCTTTGCGCGCGCCACGGTGTCCAGCGTCATTCCGATCCAGGCCTATGAAATACTGCACAACGAGCAGATGGTCTCCATCCTCTACACCATCGTGGCGCTGCTTGGCCTGTCGGTGACCCTGTTCATGCCGATGCTGATCCGCCGCTTTGCGCGGCGCTGGGTCCACACCGCAGGGGCCTGCCTGCTCGCCATCGGCTCGCTGTTCTTCGTCACCCACACGCTTGCCGGACAAGTAGCGGGGATGCTGTGCCGGGTGATGGGCGCCAGCGCGCTGTCGATCACGCTCAACCTCTACATCATGGACCACATCCGCAAGACAGACTTCATGCAGGCCGAATCGCTGCGCATGGCGTGGTCGATGTTTGCCTGGACCGGCGGGCCGACGCTCGGCATTTTCCTCTACGCGCATTTCGGCATCTATGCCGCGCATGGCGCGGTGGCGGCGTTCGCCGTGGCCTTGCTGGCGCTGTTCTGGTTCTATCGGCTTGGTGACAACCAGTCGATCCAGCCGGGCAAGACACGACCGGTCAATCCGCTCGCCAATATCGGCCGCTTCGTCGCGCAGCCGAGGCTGAGGCTAGCGTGGCTGATTGCCTTCGGACGCTCCTGCTTCTGGACGACCTTCTTCGTGTACGGCCCGCTGTTCATGGTGATCACCGGCGAAGGCGAACTGACCGGCGGTCTGCTGGTCTCAGCCGGCAACGCGCTGTTGTTCATGGCCATCTTCTGGGGCAAGGCCGGAAAACGTTTTGGCGGCCGGCGCACCATGACGTTTGCCTATTTCGCCATGTCGGCAATGCTGCTGGCCGCGGGCACAGTGGGAGCGACGGCGCCGCTGCTGACCGGCGCTTTCCTGCTTGGCGGCGCGTTCTTCACGATTGCGCTGGATGCATTGGGCTCGACCGCCTTCATGCGCTCGGTACGCTCCTACGAAAGGGCGCAGATGGCGGCGGTCTACCGCACCTATCTCGATTTTTCCGAGCTGACGCCGCCGCTGGTCTATTCCGTGGTGCTGATCTTCTTCGGGCTCGGCTCGGTGTTCGTCACGCTGAGCTTGCTGGCCGCGGTTTGCGGCTTCGTGACCTGGCGTTATCTGCCGAAGTCACTGTGACGGTCACGGCGAAAGCGCCGTGTGGCGCTCGCGCACCCATTTGTGGAAGCGGTGCAGATCATATTCCTCGGGCATCAGCACGCCGGCTTTGTGGCGCATGGAGCGCAGCCCTTTCTGGTTGACCTCGCAGATCGCCGCGTCCTCCTCCAGCACCTGCGTGCCGAAGGCGACTATGTTGTCGATGTCGGCCGACGGGTCGCCGAGCGCTCCGGGCGCGAACAGCCATTCCGCGACAAGACCGGTCTGTTCGGGACCGAGCGGCACCAGCCGCACGGTCCGGACATAGTCGACGTGACCGACGACGAACATCGAGGGCAGGCTGGTGGCGTAGGTCTGGCCGGCGGCGCGCTCGGCCGGCGTCAAGCCTGCGAAGACCGGTGCATGGGTCTTGCCGTCGCGCGACCAGGTTTCCGCGCCGACGCGCAGGCCACCGGAAAATTCCGGCGCGTCATTGTCGGCGTGGCGCACCCATTCGGGGTCATCATGCCGGCTCATCAGGCCGCGGCCATAGATCGGCACCAGCCGCGACAGATCCTTGTGAACGCCGGGGCAGTGCAGGCACTCGTTGAAGTTTTCCCAAAAAATCTTCCAGTTGCAGTTCATCACCTTGCGCAGCACATGGCCTGATACCAGCGTTTCCAGCGGCCAATTGCCGAGATCGCCGCAGGCGGGATCGAATGAGGCCTGCGCCGAGCCGGCCGCGCCCTCCTGCAAATTCGCGCCCTCCTGCAAATTGACGAACACGAAGCCGCGCCACACCGAGAGCGCGACGCGATAGAGCGGATGGTCGGCCTTGTCGAAGCCTTCGGGCAGCGATTTCGACGGCACGCGCACGAGGTCGCCGCGCAGCGAATAGGACCAGGCATGATAGGGGCAAGTGATCAGCCGCGCCTTCAGCCGGCCTTCGCTTTCCTGGCACAGCTGCGAGCCGCGATGCCGGCAGGTGTTGTGGAAGGCGCGCAGTTCGCCGGTCTCGTCGCGCAGCACGACGATTTCCTGCGTGCCGACGCGGAAGGTGCGGAAAGCCAGCGGTTGGGCGAGATCGGCTTCCCGGCAGACGAGCAGCCAGCTTCGATACCAGATCGCATCGAGGTCGCGCTGATAGCTCTCGCCGTCCCAATAGTCCGATGACGGCAACGTCGCTTCAGCCCGGGTCAGGCCGTTGTAGCGATCGCGTTCGCTGGCATTGGGCTGCAGGGCTGGGGGCTGCATGGCTGGCTTCCTGTGAAGTGGCCAGCCGACACCCGGCCGGGATAATTGTCAATTGTAGTGCCGAGAACGGCCGATGCCGCCGGCATGGCGCAATCGCGCTGGTTGCCGGCGGAATTTGGTTTGCCGCGTGTCGTGATTTTCCGTATAGTCACGCTGTCGTCGGTTCCGTTTTGGAGCCAAGAGGGAATGCGGTGCGGGCTCAATTGTTGCCCAATGCCGTGGCTGCCCCCGCAACTGTGTGCGGTAGTCCTCTCCATATGCCACTGAAGATTTTTCTTCGGGAAGGTGGAGAAGGGCGCTGATCCGCGAGCCAGGAGACCTGCCGGCGACAGGAAACTGACTTCGATGCCCTCGGGTGGAGGGTGAAAGGACAAGACATGAATACTGCTTCCGTCTCCCTCGGCGCCTCGGTCTCCTCGCAGTCGCGCTTCATGCAGCTCGCGCTAGCCGCGCTGCTCGGCATCTTCGTCGTCGGCTTTGTCGGCTTCTCGCATATCGATGCGGTCCACAATGCCGCCCACGACTATCGTCATTCGATGGGGTTTCCCTGCCACTGACGAGGATTTGACATCATGAACCTGTTTCGCAACGTCGTGTTCATCGCGGCGATCGCAGGGCTTGTGGCCGGCGTCGTTCTCGCCTGCATGCAGGCCTATGCCACCGTGCCGCTTATCCTCAAGGCCGAAGTCTACGAGCAGGCCGGTGGCGGCCACCATCATGACCAGGCCGCGCCCATTGCCGCGGATACCAATGCCATGAGCACCGCCGCACCGGCGGGGCATGCCATGAGCTCCGCCGCGCCGGCGCCGGCCGAAGCCGCCGCTCCGGCGGAAGACGAAGGCTGGGCGCCGGCCGATGGTTTCGAGCGTTTCGGCTTCAGCGTGCTTGCCAACATCGTCACCGGCATCGGCTTCGCGCTGGTCCTGGTCGCGGTCTCGGAATTCGCGGGCGGCATCGGCAATTGGCGCCAGGGTGTGTTCTGGGGCCTGGCAGGGTTTGCCGTGTTCACGCTGGCACCTGGCCTCGGCCTGCCGCCGGAACTGCCGGCGATGCCGGCGGCCGAGTTGCTGCCGCGCCAGATTTGGTGGGTCTCGACGGTGGCGGCCACGGCGATCGGTCTTGGGCTGATCGCCTTCCGCAAATCGCTGCCGCTCGCGATCCTTGGCGTGGCTTTGATCGTCGCCCCGCATATTGTCGGCGCGCCGCAGCCAGACAGTTTCGAGACGCCGATTCCCGAGGGCCTGCACCACCAATTCGTGGTGGCGGTGACCGTGACCGATCTGGTGTTCTGGCTGGTGCTCGGCGCGGTCGTCGGCGTGGTGCGCGGCCGTTTCACCGGCACCGCGACCAGCCTGCGCGACAGCTTTGCCTGATCGCGGCAAGCTGACTTTCATCATTGGTGGCGCGCGCTCCGGCAAGAGCGCGCACGCCGAGACCCTGGCGACGGCGTTGCCCTCGCCATGGACCTATATCGCCACTGCCGATGCCTTTGACGACGAGATGCGCGAGCGCATCGCGCTGCACCGCTCGCGCCGCGGCGAGGGCTGGTCGACCATCGATGCGCCGCTGGACCTCGCTGGTGCGATCGAGGCCTTGCCGGACAATCAGCCGGTGCTCGTCGACTGCCTCACCCTGTGGCTGACCAATCACATGCTTGGCGAACGTGATCTCGAGCAGGAATGCCAGCGGCTGGCGGCCGTGCTGTCGCGGCCGCGCGGGCCCTGGTTCGTGGTGTCCAACGAAGTCGGGCAAGGCATCGTGCCGGACAATGCCCTGGCACGTCGGTTCCGCGATGCCGCCGGCCGGCTCAACCAGCAGGTCGCGGCGATTGCCGATACGGTGCTTTTGATGGTGGCCGGGCTGCCGCTCAAGGTGAAGTGAGATGACTGATATAGACGGCAAGGCCAGTGAGAACAGGGATGAAGAGCGCCACCGCGCCAAGATGGCCAAGCGCAAGGCGGTGCAGGACGCCGAGGTTGCGAGCAAGACGGTCGAGAAGGGCCTGCTGATCGTCAACACCGGCCCCGGCAAGGGCAAGACCACGGCTGCGTTCGGCCTGGCGCTGCGGATGCTCGGCTATGGCAAGCGGGTCGGCGTCGTCCAGTTCATCAAGGGCAAATGGCACACCGGTGAGAAAGATGCGTTTGCCGCGTTCGGCGACCGGGTCGTCTGGCACGCGATGGGCGAGGGTTTCACCTGGGAGACGCAGGATTTGAAGCGCGATATCGCGGCGGCCGAGGCCGCCTGGGCCAAGGCGCTTGAATTGATCGCCGATCCGTCGATCAGTCTCGTCGTGCTCGACGAGCTCAACATCGCGCTGCGCTACGATTATCTAGATCTCGACAAAGTGGTTGCCGCGCTGAAGGCTCGTCGCGAGGACCTGCATGTCGTCGTCACCGGTCGCAACGCCAAGCCGGCGCTGGTCGAGGCCGCCGATTTGGTCACCGAGATGGGCGTGACCAAGCACCATTTTTCCGCGGGCGTGAAGGCGCAGCAGGGGATCGAGTTCTGACCGTTCCTTACCCTCCCTCTTGTGGGGAGGGTCGATCCGCGAAGCGGAGCGGGGTGGGNGCCTTGGCGCCGCCCCCACCCCGTCGCTGGGCGCCGACCCTCCCCACAAGGGGGAGGGTGAGATCACGCCACAATTGCGCTCGCGGAGATCAAACCAAACAGCCCTATCAGCAGATAATCGGCGACGCGGTAGAGTTTCAGCGCTCGCCTGATGTCCAGACTGTCGGCTTCGCGGCGGCCGCCTTCGCCCATGAAGACGTCGTCGACCAGCACGCCGCCATAGCTGCGCGGGCCGGCGAGTGCCAGGCCAAGTGCGCCGGCCATCGCCGCTTCCGGCCAGCCAGCATTGGGCGAGCGGTGCTTTTTTGCGTCACGCCGCACTGCTTGCCAAGCATTGTTCGGATCGGCTTCGTTGACCAGGAAAGCCGCCAGCACGATCAGCAGAGCCGTCAGCCGCGACGCCGGCAGGTTGATCCAGTCGTCGAAACGTGCGGCGGCCCAGCCGAAGGCTTCGTGACGGGGGGTGTGGTGGCCGATCATCGAATCGGCGGTGTTGGCGGCCTTGTAGGCGGCGGCGCCGGCGAGCCCGCCGATGCCGGTCCAGAAGGCGGGGGCGACGATGCCGTCGGAAAAATTCTCGGCCAGGCTCTCGATCGCCGCACGGCAGACACCGGCCCTGTCCAGAGTTTCTGGATCGCGGCCGACGATGCGAGAGACGGCGACGCGGCCCATGGCGAGACCGCCTGAGTCCAGCGCATCGGCGACGGCCTCGACATGTTCGTAAAGGCTCTTCTGCGACAGGAACGATGTCGCCAGGAGCGCGGTGACGAACAGCCCTAGTGGAACGAACCAGAGCAGGACCTGCACGCAGAGCCCGATCACGGCCGGCACCAGCACGATAACCAGCAGCGCCTGGACACCGCGTTGACGACGCAGCGCGTCGGGATCAGTAGCGCGGTTGAGCCTTAGGTCGAGAAAGGATATCAGCCTGCCGAACCATGTCACTGGATGACCGATGGCGCGAAACAGCCAGTCCGGATAGCCCAGAAAAAATTCGATGACCAATGACAGGAAAGCGATCAGGACTGACATGAAGCTTCTTGATGGAGCGGTGGACCATGGTGGAAGTCTTGGCCGGGCGAGGGTGCTTTTCCCCAACGCCGTACTGCCTTTCGTCGACCTCTCGACCGGTATCAATCCGCACTCCTACCCGCTTTTCGATCTGCCCGCCACCTCGCTGTCGCGATTGCCGGAGGCAGCGCGCGGGCGCGAACTGACAGCGATCGCGGCCGGCACTTACGGCGCGCCGTCGCCAGCCCATGTCGTGGCGGCACCGGGCACGCAGATCCTGCTGCCGCGCGTCGCGGCGCTGGTCAGGCCCGGCAAGGCTTTTGTGCTGGGACCGACCTACGCCGAACATGCCCGCGCAGCAGCGATCGCCGGGCATCGGGTGAGCGAAGTCAGCGATTTTGCGACGCTGGCCGAAGCTGACCTTGCCATCATCGTCAATCCGAACAACCCGGACGGGCGCATCATCGAGCGCGACCGGTTGCTGGCGTTGGCAGTGCAATTGCGCGCCAAGGGCGGGCTGCTGGTCATCGACGAGGCGTTCATGGATGTCGGCCCGCGCGAACACAGTCTTGCCGGCGATGTCGAACAGGGTGGCATCGTCGTCTTGCGCTCGTTCGGCAAGTTCTTTGGCCTGGCTGGCCTGCGGCTCGGGTTTGCGCTTTCCGATATGCCGACGGTGGAATTGCTGGAGACGCAATTCGGACCATGGGCCGTCGCCGGCCCGGCGCTGGAATACGGCATTCGCGCGCTTGCCGATATCCGCTGGCAGGCGGGTATGAGAGCTTCCCTCATGGAGGCATCCGCGCGGCTGGACGCCCTGTTCGGCCGCTTCGGCGTTGCCGTCGCCGGCGGCACCACGCTGTTTCGCTATTTCAGCCTGGCGGATGCCGCCGGACTGTTTTCGGCACTTGGCGAGCGCGGCATCCTGCTTCGGCATTTCTCCGACCGGCCGCATGTCCTGCGCGCCGGCCTGCCGGGAAGCGAGGAAGAGTGGCAGCGGCTCGAATCGGCTCTTGCCGGCTGGGCGATGCGGCGCGACGATGGCGTCAGGGAGATCGCGCGATGATCCATGTCTGTTCGCTGGCGAAGATCGAGGAAACGGTGGCCAGGACCGGCGCCGGTCGCATGCTGTCCTTGCTGACGGTGGGGACCGAGGTTGTTCGGCCGTCCTCGATATCGCGGGAAAACCATCTGCATCTGGTCATGCACGACATCGCGGTGGCGCAGGACGGCATGACCATGCCAGGCGAGGAGCATGTGCGCAGCCTGCTCGATTTCGCGCGCCGCTGGGACCGGGCAAAGCCGATCGTGGTGCATTGCTATGCCGGCATCAGCCGCTCGACGGCGTCTGCGTATATCATCGCCGCCGCACTGGCGCCGAAACGCGACGAGGCCGAACTGGCGCAGACGCTGCGTGCCCTGTCGCCCTCGGCCACACCAAACCCGCGGCTGATCGCGGTGGCCGATATGCTGCTTGGCCGCAATGGCCGCATGATCGAGGCGATCGAATCGATCGGGCGCGGTGCGGATGCGTTCGAGGGCACGCCATTCGCGCTGAAGATCGACAGCTAGCTATGCCCGTGTATCGTTGTTGGATTAGCACCAAACAGGCGCATCCCTTGCTCGGCAATATCGACGATGTCCTCTTCCGCGGCTAAAGAAAGGCGAAATCCCATTACCCGTTGCCGGGTGACTTCTCAGCGCGTTTGACCGCCTCGGTAAAAAGCGCGTCCCTGGATCGATTGCCGATGCCACTCTTCAAGCCATCATCGACAAAGCGCTGCATGGCGGCAATCTTATCGTTGCGCTCCTGATCCCGACGGATCAAATCGCGCACATAGTCGCTCGCGTTGGCGTAGCGGCCCGTTTCGGTTTGCGCCTCAACCCAATCCTTCATCGGATCGGGCAATGATACGTTCATTGTTGCCATGTCGGCCTCCATATTCCGTCGAGTATGATCCGTTTTGGCAAAGTTTGTCAAAATCTGATGCGCGGGAATCTCTTCGAAGCTATTTCAGCCACTCGGCCAACTTCGCCTTGCGCACATCCCTGAGCAGGCTGATGAAGCCATCGGCCTGATATTCAGCCGTCAGCCGGCCTTTCTCCGCCGTTGCGATGCTGGCGTCGCCGACCACACCGTTCGGGTTGAGATCACTGGCGATCCAGGCGAAGGCGTGGGTGCCGGTGTGACGCAGCAGCGAAAACTCCTGCTCGGCCTTGGCGACGTTGGAGACGAAATTGTCGGCCTTGCCCATGTCGACGAGATCCGGCCGGAAATGCAGCATCAGCGAGGTCTCGACATCGCCGCCATGAATGCCGTGGCGATCCTCGAGCTCGGTGTACATGCCGGCCGGGCGGCCAAATCGCTGCCAGCTGGTCTTCACCGCCAGCATCTTCTCGCGCACACGCAATTCGCGCGTGATGATGCCCATGATCTCTTCATTGCCGCCATGCGAGTTGACGACGATGAGCTTGCGCACGCCGGCGCGCGCGATCGACAGGCCAAGCTCGGTCCAAGCCTCGACCAGCGTCGTTGCCGGCAGGGTAAGAGTACCCGGCGCGTGCAGATGCTCGTTCGACTTGCCCATCGCCTGGACCGGCAGTATGCGGATGTCGAGATCGCCGGGCAGGCGCGAAATGACGGTGTCCAGCATGCCGTTCATGATCGAGGTGTCGGTCGACACAGGCAGATGCGGTCCATGCTGCTCGATCGCCGCCACGGGCAGCACTGCGATGGTCGCCTCGGGATCGATCGAAGCGTATTCGGTGGTCCGGTAGTCGCCCCACCACACGCGTCTTTTTGCAACGGTCATGTCATGCCTCTTCGATGAACCGGCCAGACCTAGCGCGAGATGGGCGGCCTGTCGATCACCCGGCCGCGATGGCTTCGATCTCGACCTTGAATTCGGGCCGCGCGAATCCGCTGACGATCATTAGCGTCGAGGCCGGCGCCGGGCTGGAAAACAGCCGGTCGCGGACGTCCATATAGGGCCGCAGATGCGCGCGGTCGGTGACATAGGCGTTGATGCGCACGATATCCCCAAGTCCAAGCCCCGCCTCGCCGAGGATCGCCGCGATGTTGCGGAAGCAGAGCTCGGCCTGGGCGGCGGCGTCTTCGGGTATCTGGTCATCCGCCGTGATCGCAACCTGGCCCGAGCACAGCACCAGCCGCTTGCCAGGGGGCACCTCGACGCCGTGGCTGTAGCGGGCAAAGGGCGGCTTGATCGACTTCGGGGTGAGGAATTTGAACATGGCAATCTCCTGGATACCGCCAGCGTAAGGCGGGATGCATTGCAGCATCAAGATGGCGGTGCATGTTGCCGGTGCGATTGTGGACAGGCGTTCAAAAAATAGGCACGATGCCTCCGGTGCAGCACGACCTTTCCGGCTTTCGCAGATGGCTGTGGTGCAGGCGGGCGGGTCCCGGCGCGTGACGCCGGTGGCATGTGTCTTGCTTCTTGAATCTTTGGTGTCGAGCCTGGCGCGTGTCGCGCCGGAGCAAACAAAGGGTGGTGTCGATGTACGCAAAACAGAAGATCTCGGTGGCGGTGGTGGCCTTGCTTGCCGCCGGCACGCTTGGGGCGGCGGCGAATGAAAAAGTCACCTTCGGCACCAACTGGTTGGCCGAGCCGGAACATGGCGGCTACTATCAGGCCGTGGCGGACGGCACCTATGCCGCCTGCGGCCTCGACGTCACCATCATGCAGGGCGGCCCGCAGGTCAGCGGCCGGCCGATGCTGCTGGCCGGCAAGATCGATTTCTACATGGGCGGCAACCTGCTGTCGGCCTTCGATGCCGTCCAGCAGGGCATTCCGATGCGCGTGGTGGCCGCAGACTTCCAGAAAGACCCGCAGGTCATCATGTCCCATCCTGGCGAGGGGCTCGACAAATGGGAGGATCTGAAGAACGCCGACCAGTACATCCTGGGCGACGAAGGCGTGCAGACCTTCTTCCAGTGGATGGTCACGGCGCTCGGCTTCGACGCCGCCAAGCGCGCGCCTTATACCTACAACACCGCTCCGTTCCTGGCCAACAAGAAGTCGATCCAGCAGGGCTATGTCACGTCGGAACCGTTCGCGGTCAAGAAGGAAGGCGGCTTCGTGCCGAACCAGTTCCTGCTCGCCGACTATGGCTGGGATACGTATTCGACGACGATCGAGGTGATGCAGGACACGATCGACAAGAAGCCGGAGGTGGTCCAGTGCTTCGTCGATGGCTCGGCCAAGGGCTGGTACAAATATCTCTACGGCGACAACAAGGCCGCCAACGACATGATCAAGAAAGACAATCCTGACATGAGCGACGAGCAGATTGCATTCTCGATCGAACAGATGAAAAAGTTCGGCCTTGCCGATTCGGGCGACACCGAGAAGCTCGGCATCGGTGCCATGACCGACGCGCGGATCAAGAGTTTTTACGACAAGATGGTCAAGGCCAAGGTCACGCCCGACGGCATCGACATCACGAAGGCCTATACGCTGGCCTTCGCCAACAAGGGCGTCGGGCTCGAGCTGAAGAAATAGGCCGGTCCCGGCAATGATAAAGGAAAAGGTGGCGCAAGCGCCGGCCTTGGTCACCGCTCCGACCTTGCTGGCGCTGCGTGGCGTCGGCAAGGTCTTTTCCAACGGCGTGACTGCGTTGAGCGATGTCGACCTGACGATCCGGGAAGGCGATTTCCTCAGCCTGCTCGGACCGTCCGGCTGCGGCAAGTCGACGGCTCTGCGGCTGATCGCCGGCCTGTCGACGCCAACTTCCGGCGTGCTCGATTGGCGCGGCGGCGGCTCGCTCGACCGCGCCAACATCGGCTTCGTCTTCCAGGAGCCGACATTGCTGCCCTGGGCCAGCGTCTTCGACAATGTCTGGCTGCCGCTCAGGCTGAAAGGCATTTCCCGCGCCAAGGCGGCGCCGACGATAACGGAGATGCTGGCGCGGGTGCACCTGACCGGCTTCGAGGACGCGGTGCCGCGCGAATTGTCGGGCGGCATGAAGATGCGCGTCTCGATCGCGCGGGCAATGGTGACCAAGCCGCGCGTGCTTTTGATGGACGAGCCGTTCGCCGCGCTCGACGAGATCACGCGTTTCAAGCTCAACAACGACCTCCTGGAGCTGTGGCAGGACGAACGCTTCACCGTCGTCTTCGTCACCCACAGCGTTTTCGAAAGCGTGTTTCTTTCCAACCGGGTCGTCGTCATGGCGGCACGTCCGGGCAGGGTGTTCGACGAACTCGCCATCGATGCCTCCTATCCGCGCGACGAGGTGTTTCGGACCTCTCCAGACTACGCTGCTTTGTGCCGACAAGCATCCGATGTGCTGGTCAATGCCATCAATTCAACAGCAGGCGCGCATCATGACGGCCATTGACGAACTCAAACTCGATCCCGAGGAGGCGCGGCGCGTGCGCCAGGAGCGGCTCGAGCGGATCGGCCGCTGGGTGCTGCCGCTGGCGATCATGATCCTGGCGATTTGGCTGTGGGACCGCATCTGCGTCTGGAACGGTATCCCGCAATATATCCTGCCGCGTCCCGGCGTGGTGCTGTGGACGCTCTATAGCGATGCCGGCCTCCTGTTCTCGTCGCTGCTGGTCACCTTGCGCATCACCTTCCTCAGCCTGGCATTGGCCGTTATCGGCGGCGTCGGCCTGTCGGTGCTGTTCGCGCAGTCGAAATGGGTCGAGATGTCGTTCTTCCCGTTCGCCATCGTGCTGCAGGTGACGCCGATCGTGGCGATCTTTCCGCTGATCAACATCTACGTGAACAACCAGACGACCAAGCTTCTGCTGTGTGCCTGGATCGTCGCCTTCTTCCCGATCCTGTCCAACACAACGCTCGGCCTCAACTCCGTCGACCGCAATCTGCGCGACCTGTTCAAGCTCAACGGCGCGACGCGCTGGCAGCAATTGCGCTATCTCAGGCTGCCGGCGGCGATGCCGTATTTCCTCGGCGGGCTGAAGATCGCCGGCGGCCTGTCACTGATCGGCGCCGTGGTGGCCGAGTTCGTCGCCGGCGCCACCGGCCAGTCGTCGGGACTTGCCTCGCGCATCATCGAGGCTGGCTACCGGCTCAACGCGCCACGGCTGTTCGCGGCGCTGTTCCTGATCTCGCTGACCGGCATCCTGATCTTCCTCGTGCTGTCGCTGATTTCGCATCTCATCTTGCGGCGCTGGCACGAAAGCGCGCTGAAGCAGGAGCGCTAGGGTGTGTGACGTGATTGATATGTTGGTGCGAGGCGCCCCCCTCTGTCCTGCCGGACATCTCCCCCTCAAGTGGGGAGATTGGCCGCTGTCACGATCTTCGCCAATCTCCAACATTGAAAAAAATGAGCCGGCGCGGACGCTGCCAATCTCCCCCCTTGAGGGTAGGGCTATCGCATATGAGTAAAGAGGCTGAGCAGGTCTTGATCGGCCCATCGTG